>CAYTVL010000023.1:28822-84496 GCA_964441775.1 uncultured Enterobacteriaceae bacterium | reverse complement strand
CTCTTACCGAGCCGACAAAGGCCGCCAGTTCGGCGGTATAGCCCAATATCAGCCCGCAGTATATCTCGCCGGGACTCTTTTCATTATCTGTCCCGATAGCAGCCCACAACGTCAAAGCCTCCTCAGTTTTCTTTTGCGGGCCTAGAGTCGATCCGCTGGACTCAGCACGCCCTGCCCGCCCCGGTTCAACACATGGGTGTACACCATCGTCGTGCTCACGTCTTTGTGTCCCAGCAGCTCTTGCACCGTACGAATATCATATCCTGCTTCCAGAAGATGAGTGGCAAAAGAGTGGCGCAGTGTGTGACAACCCGCCGGCTTGGAGAGCCAAGTGTTGCGACAGGCTTCCTTGACCGCTTTCTGCAGCACCGATTCGTGCAGATGATGGCGACGCAGCTTCCCGGTGCGTGGGTCTCTCGCGTACTTCGAGGCCGGAAAGACAAATTGCCACCCCCACTCTGTGGGCGCGTTCGGATATTTTCGCTCTAGGGCGTCGAGCAACGAAGCCCCGCCTTGCCCGTTGGCTATGTCTTGTTGATATTGTTGCTTCACCCGTTCCAGATGTCGTTGCAAAGGAGCTTGGACTGCGGTCGGCAGCATCGTGACCCGGTCTTTGTCTCCTTTGCCGGCGCGGACAATCAGTTGGTTGCTAGTAAAGTCAAGGTCTTTGACTCGCAGACGGAGACATTCCATCAAGCGCAACCCGGCTCCGTATAACAACATCGCCATGAGCCACTCGGTTCCCTCCAGAGCCGCGAGGAGTGCTTTCACTTCTTGGCGAGAAAGAACAACTGGCAGTCGTTTCGGTCGCTTAGCGCGCACCACGCCATTGATGTAACTGAGCGGGGCCTCCAAGACATTGCGATACAAAAACAAGAGCGCGTTCAGGGCCTGGTTCTGAGTGGCGGCGCTGACGTGGGCGTCGGTGGCAAGGAAAGACAAGAACTGACCGACCTCGGGCTCCCGCATCTCACGCGGATGGCGCTTGTGGTGAAACATAATAAACCGCTTGATCCAGTGAAGATAAGTCTTTTCCGTACGCAGGCTGTAATGCCGCAGGCGCATCGTGGCACGGACGTGATCAAGCAATTTCGGGCGCTGTGGCGTTGCGTAACTGGGCGGGCGATAAGCCTCGTCGATGACGACCGGTTTCTCAATAGCAGCGGACGCAAGTGAGGATAAGGAATGACGACGAAGGACCATTGATGTTGCGGCAGACGCCAAGCCCATACAGCCTCCTTTTTATGGAGGCGAATATAAAACGAAAGTCAACCGTATGTCAAGACTCTGAGTGAAATCGCTCTGAGAATAACAGAAGGGCGAAACACTTCCGTAGACTCAGCGCCCTTCTCGTCCGTGCTCCTTTAGTGCGGCTCTTCCGCCATGAGTGTGGCGACGGTGCTTTCCACGACCGTACCCTTGAAAAAGTCGGGATTCATTCCTGTCCACAATGTCACAGGGTTCGTAAACACGAAGTCACGGAAATCATTTTCGCTAATCACTTCGTGTTCAACCAACTCGTAGGCTTCTTCGAGAACCTCGGTCATGTCCGGCACATCCCAATGTCCAATGTCAGAGCTAAAGATGGCGCGGAGCCGGGCGCCGAAGGGGTTCATCTTCGCATCGAACGCCGTGGCGTTGAGCGGATCATCCGCTTCGCAACCAAAGTAGAAATTCGGCACGAAGAGATCTTTCAGATCCTCGGCTTTTTCGACTCCACAGGCAGCCCAATCGTCGAGGGTCGATGGATCTTCCGGCGTGCCGGCCATGAAGCTGCGTTCTTTTAGTTGTTCAAGTTTCCCCTGCACGAGCGGTCCGCCGTAACGCTGGTGGAGATCAAGCCACAGTTCACGGTTGAGATTGGCGGGATTATAATTGTCCAACCCCTTCGGGTTCCGCTTTTTCCACCGCGCCACCATGCCGGAGTAGAGGTCTGCAGCCCAACCCACGCCGCTTTCGAGGAAGCCGAATTTCAACGTTGGAAACCGTCGGGTGACGCCACTCATGAACAGCGCCTTGCAAACGACTTCGCCGGCGGCGGCAAAGTGGCCGGTGTGATTGTACATGTAATTGGTCGTGGTTCGTCCGCCCCAGCCCATCCCGGGCGAATGAAAGGTCGGCGGCACTTTCAGCTCAACGCACTTCGCCCACACGGGATCATAGCTGTATGCGCTATCGATACAGAAGTTATCGAGCCAAAAAGCAAAGTGCCCGACACTCGCATCATTGCGGACAGCGGCGGGAATCGGGCGCTGCACGTGCCCCGCCATCATGATGGCTTTTAATCCTAACTGTTGTACGCAGTGTTCCAGTTCTTCGATCGCTTCCTGGGGCGTGTGCATGGGGATGCAAGCTGCAGGCGTCATGCGGTCGGCATACTCACGAAAGTAATCGGCGCAGAACATATTGAGCGCGCGACAGGTCGCCCGCCGCAGTTCTTCGTTTTCAATGTGTGGAAACGCTAACCCAAGCGAGGGATAGAGCACGGTGAAGTCCAGGCCGATCTCATCCATACGCGAGTGCAGCAACTTGGGAAGCACGGCAGTCGCTCGATCCAAGGTGTTTTTGGTCGGTAACGCCCACCAGGGAGAACGGGTCGTACGTTGGGCGCGTCGCTCCTCGGGCGAGAGGCGATACCAATCAAAGAGCCGTCCCCAACTCCCAGTGTTGCGCTCGTCCGAGCGAAACCTCGCCACCATCGAGCTTCCGCCCACTTTTTGCAAATAGTCGATGAAACCCGGCTCGAACTCGATCATATGCCCATCAGAGTCAATCACCGGATGAGTGAGGCGGGAGCGCACTTTTGCCGATTTGGATTGCGTTGTCATCGTCACAATTCCCTCCTGAATGTTCACGCAGAGAGCAACCAACTACAACCGAAATGAGTGCTGACGATCCTATACGAGCATATATTCCGCCAAAGCCTCGGTTGTGTCAAACGGCTGGGGCCTCTTGCCTCAGGCGGCGCAGTCCATTACAACCGCCGTTGAGAAAGGAGAAGACTTATGTCGATGGAAGAGACTATGCTCTTACCGCAACCAGTGACATATTCCGGCCATAGCGGCCTTCGCTTGGTTGGCGACGCCTGGGGTGCAACCGACGCCCCGCCAGTGCTCCTACTGCACGGCGGAGGACAAACCCGACATGCTTGGGGAGGGACAGCCAAAGCCTTGGCGCAACAAGGGTGGTATGCGGTCGCGCTCGATATGCGCGGCCACGGCGATAGCGAGTGGTGTCCCCAGGGCGACTATATGATGGATTCTTACGTCGGGGATCTGCATAACGTGCTCACGCATTTCCGGCAAAAGCCGGTGTTCGTTGGCGCCTCCTTGGGCGGCATCACCTCGTTGCTCACGGAAGGGGAGGCCCCGCAATCGGTGTGCTCGGCGATCGTGTTAGTGGACGTTACGCCTCGCATCGAACAGGAAGGAGCCGATCGCATTCTGGCGTTCATGAGCGCGTATCCCAATGGGTTCACCAGCCTGGAAGAGGCGGCGGATCACGTCGCGTCTTACATTCCCCATCGGCCGCGCCCGAAAGACCATAGCGGACTCTCGAAAAATCTGCGCCGTGGCGCGGACGGTCGTTACCGCTGGCACTGGGACCCGAACATGATCAATCCGAACCGTCGTCGCCGCGACCCCGAGCGGATGATTGCCGCCGCACGAGCGTTGAAAGTGCCAACCCTCTTAGTGCGCGGGAAAATCAGCGATGTCGTCAGCGACGCCACCACCAAAGAATTCCTCGAAACCGTGCCCCACGCCAAATATATCGACGTGGCGGAAGCCGGGCATATGGTGGCTGGTGATCGGAACGATGTGTTTAGCAAAGCGGTCATCGAGTTTCTTGCGGATGTGCAAACTTCTTGATGAGGGATAACCATTGACCACGTCATTCCGGGCGAGCCACGTGAAACCCGGAATCCAGGGGGCATAACCGAACGCAAGTGCGGAATCTCCCTGGATGCCAGTCGGAGCCTGTCCTGAGCTTGTCGAAGGGCTGGCATGACGAAACCAGACCTTATTAAGGCAGGCTCTATACTCGGGGCAGGCGAGACGAAGCGCGAGCAAAGCCTGCTTTTCCTTCCCTGTTGTCAGCGCCCACGTGGTGAGGTAGGGTGCGACATTATGAGTGAATCACAACAATCACATTTGGATAAAGTTCGCGACCAATTTAACCGGCAGGCCGAAGTCTACGCTCGCATGCAGCACGCCACCGATACGGAGGCCTTTCGTAAACTGGTCAATCTGGCGCAAACGCAGCCGCATCACAAAGTCCTTGATGTCGCCTGTGGTCCCGGGTTTCTCACTATGACGTTCGCTGAACACTGCGCGGAAGCTGTGGGGTTTGACGCCACCGATAAGTTCGTGGCGCTTGCGCAAGCAGAAGCAGAGCGGCGGGGGTTGCGTAATCTCACTTTCCAAAGAGGCGACGCCGGACAGTTGCCATTTGCCGACGGAACGTTTGACATCGTTGTCTGCCGCGCGGCGTTTCATCACATGCCACAGCCGGAGCGCACGCTGGCCGAGATGAAACGTGTAGCCAAAGTTGATGGATGTCTCCTGATCCTCGATATGTTGGCTCCCGAAGACCCGCAAAAGGCCGCCTATTACAATCACCTTGAACGTCTCTGTGACCCCTCGCATGCACGCGCCCTGCCCGAGTCCGAGTTCGAGCGGCTCTTTGCCGACGCCGGGCTACGACTCGTCGCCCGTCCGAAAACGTCGCTTCGCTTTGCCGTCCATGAATGGCTCTCACACGGCGGCCCGTCAGAACAGACCGCCCATGAGATTCGCAGATTGATCGACGACTCGCTTGATGGCGACCGTACTGGACTCAACATCGAACGAGCAAATGACAAGCTGTACTTTCACCACACGATCGTGACCTTCGTGGCGACGGCGAAGTGAAACCAGGTTGTCACATCTTACTGTGGGATTTCTACAATCATTCCTGGCTGAATCGTTTGAAGAACATGTTCAATTATTGGCAGAAGAGCAGCCACGATTGGCGCTTGATTGCTAGGCAATACGACTATGGCAAGCTGCTTATCCTTCAAGTTCTGCTGATAGCGTAGTCTTTTATCTGCGGTCACAAATACATTGAACTGTGCTTCAGCAAGCGCGAGCAAGACGCCGTTTTTGGTCCCAGCCCAACCCATCTCTTGTACAGTACGAATGTCCAGCGCGGGCAGCCGAGTTTTCACCAAGCGCGGCACGGACTCATCAAGCAGGATTCTTAATTGCGTTGGCACAATCGCAGCAGCGTGTTCTTGGAAAATTCGAGTACTTGCAACGCTTGTTCGCGTGTCACGGTTGGAAAGTTTTCGAGAAACTCGTCAAGCGTCAAACCGGCCTCCAAGTTGTCGAGTAACGCATCCACTGGCACGCGGGTGCCGCGAAAAACCGGTGCGCCGCTCATGATGTCAGGGTCAATCGTAATCGGTAGCCGATCAAGCTCTTGTTGTTTAATGACGAGCGTCATGACGCTGCCTTTCCTTTCGCATCTCCAAAACTCTCGGCCCAATTCATGGGCAAATTCCGGACAATGTTTACTGTCTCCACACTCACGCGCACCACTTGGCCGACCAGCCTGACAATATATTCCTCATCATTAGACCGATTCGGATCGGATTTGATGCCGCTCCGTTTGTCCTCGGAGACCTGGTATTGATCGATGATCCACTCTAACGCGCTGCGGTTACCCAAGCGATAGAGGAACGTTTCTGGAGGAATTCCGGCAAGGGTCAACGAGTCGTTAATCTGTAAAGAAGTTTTGTCTTTGCTCAGCCGCATTTTCTCCACGCGATACGACAGCGGCAAATCAGGGGATTCAACCCACTGGAGTGGATATGGCTCTAGTTTCTCATAATCGAGGTGTAGTTGCGCGAGCGTCTTTCCCGCCTCGGCAAAGACGCGGAAGTCATCCGCAAACGGAATACGCGGCAGGTCGCGTTTGAGGTTATCGGCGAAGCGTTCGCGGTAGCCCGAATGATGCAGGATGCCGTAGACATAGTAGAAAACATCCCTTTTTGAGATCTGCTTGTCACCATAGCTTTTGCGAAACTGACTCAGCGCCCAGTCGGTAATGTTTTCGCTTCGGTTGCCGCCGTCTTCGTCGTAGATGTAGAAAGGGAAGCACTGAGCAGGATCAGCATAAAAGTTGAGATCACTAATTGTACTCGCAGATAGCACGGAAAAATCCTTCCTTCCGTAGCCACCCACAATCAATACTCGATTCTCATGCTCGGGTACTGATACAGGGAAAAGCGAAAGAAGCGAGTAGATCTCAGCATTCAACAATCGATCAAAGAAAAGAAATTGCTTTGTAAAGGGCCGATACAGCGCCAGACGAATTTTCTGCTCGTCAAACTCAGCATACTTGCCTCGCCGCAGGTCCTCCTTCAGGTCACGATCCCAGATAATTTTGTCATAGCGAACAAAATCATCCGGATTGGCCTTACCACCTGCACGTCGGTAGCGGTCTACCTCGCTGTTGTACTCATCAATAAACTCTGTGACACGGTTTACCAATAGATTACGATCAAAGTCATAGACAATCATATCTCGGTGCGTGGCCACACCCAAGCTATACTCTTTGAAGATAGCTTCAGCGTTTGACAAACTGCTAGCCTTGGCTTCTTTGCTGCCAATCGGGAGGAAACCTGCAAACTCGTCCGCATGTTCAAGAGAAAGCCAAGCATAGCGAGAATCAGGAGTAAGCACCTGCCATTTCACTCCGCTGACCTTCCCTTGTTGAGATAACCAGGTCAATTTTTCTTCTCGCCGGAGATTCTTGTCTACCTGATAAAAATAGAGCTTTCGATCATGATGTTTCTTTGATCGCACGGCTACAGTAATGCCGACACCAACCTGAATGCCAAAGACGTTGTACGCAGTCCCGGACAGATGAGGATTCTGCCGAACATTACCTTCTAAGTGGACATGATAGATGTAAGTAAAATCCTGCATGAGATGCTTACGCATCCCGTCAAATGCTATCTGTTCAACAAAGCTGTTATTGGTAACAAAGCAAACAACACCATCGCGATCCTGAAGCCGATCAACAGCCCAACGGAAGAACTTAACGTAGGGATCGTTCAATTTGCTTACACTGGTAGCGCGAGAGTCTTTGGAATAGGTCTCACGGATACGTGCATCAATCTCTGGATATTTGCGATTCTTGTTGTTGTCATTCTCGTTGATCTGGCCGACATTGTACGGCGGATTGCCGATGATTACTGTGATTGGCGCTTTTTTCTGTCGTTGCACGCGGGTGGTGTTCTCTTCGGTCATGAATGAGAACGTACTCTGAGCGCTCTCCGCCAAATCAAGGGTATCGACAAAGCACAATCCCTCGAACGGTTCGTATTCCCCGGTCAGCTCAAAATAGGCGTGTTCGATGTTGAGCGCAGCTATATAGTAGGGCAGCAGCATGACTTCATTGGCGAACATCTGTTCGCGGTACATGCGCGGGAGATCGCGTTTCGACATGCGGCGGAGCAAGTTGACAATGAAGTTACCCGTGCCCGTGCAGGGATCGAGAATAGTGACGTCTTTGCCGCCTACTCCCTTGCCGAATTCAATCTGCAAGACTTCAGCCACACTGGCGCACATGAAATCGACGATCGGCTGCGGCGTGTAGACGATGCCGTGCGTATCCGCCACCTTTACAGAATAACCTTGAAAGAATCGCTCATACACGGTGTTGAGAAAATGCTGCTTCTCGCTGAAGTTGGTGATGGTCCGCGCAGCCGACTCAATCGCAAGATAGAATGGGTCCAATGACTTGAGGAACTCATGCCGATTGAACGACTTACTCACCAGAGCGGCAATGACCTTTTCCACCTCGCGGGCTATGACATTGCGTTGCGTGAAATCTTGATTGTCAAAGATCGTGCGGATGAGTCGCTCGGTGAGTAAATGTTGGACGAGCATTTCGTCCACCGCCGCTACACTGAGGTTCGGATTCAGTGAAGTCTTGCAGAGCGTATGAAACCCATCGAACGCCTTAATGAAGCGCGGATTGTTTTTATGCGCATCGGTCAACTTCATCACCAGCCCACGGGCTAGGTCAGGTACACGCTGCTTGAAGTCCTCAACGGCCTTGTTGAAGTCTTCATGCGCCGGGACCGTGTAGGAGAAGAACGCGACGAGGAGCGTAATGAGCTGCTGCGGCTGCGTGAGATCGGCCTCCAGTACCACGACTTTATTCTGGTAGAGGTACGCCTTGCGAGTGTCTTCAAAAATCGTGTTGGTAAGAGGATAGCCCTTGGTAATTTTCTTTTGGATCTCGGCTTCCAGTTTGTCTTGGGTATCTTTCGCCTCCCAATAGCCGCGCTCCAGATAATAAGCGTCCCGAAAGGTGCCGTCCGGACGAATGGATGCGCTAGACAGTTCGGGAATCAAAGTCCAACCGACGCCTTTCCCAATTTCAGTCAGGAGATTTTGAAACGCCGAGCGCAACGCGCCTTCATGCTTCACTCGCTGGCGCGCGTATGCTTCCAAAGCTGCGTAATACGCCGTGATAGGTTTTGACGTCGGTTTGAGATTGAGTATGGCAGGCATCTGCTCCTGGTTAACCCTGTTCCCCAGAAAGCACAAGGGTCATCAGAAAAGCAGAGAGACGTATAGCAATAGGCCCCTTGAACATCCTCAGGTCGCCGCTGCAAACGCTCGCAGCTCACGGTTAAACCGCTCAGCGTTTTCCCAAAACGGTGCGTGACCGATGTTAGGGTAGTACGAGGTCCGCGCGTGCTTGATTCTGGCCGCAATGTATTTAGCGATGTCGAGGCCGACGATATCGTCTTTTTCACCATGAGTGATGAGCACGGGTTTGCGTAAGGTCGGCAGCAGATCATCATTATCGAGAGATCGGTTGAAGGCGCCGGTTCGGACCTGCGGGGGCACGAGCATGTTGAAGCCAAGGAAGAAATACAAATCTTCTGGCGTCGGCTCTTCATGCACACATAGCCGCACGAACCGCTGGGTCGCCGTCACACTTTCCTCAACCTCAGCAGAGAACACCCCTTTCTGGAACGAGGCGAACTCTTTACCGATAAAGGGCATGAGCTTTTCTCCGAGCATGGTCGCCGCGCCGACAAAATGCACTCCGCCAATGTTGTCTTCACCGTAAAAACGTAAATAATCGCAAATGACCACACCGCCGTAGGACCAGCCGCTCAGCACCGGCTTGTGCAAGCTCAGCGCCGTAATGACGGCGTTCACATCATCCGCCCACAAGCGGGAATCGCCATACACGTCTTTGGGCTTCTCGGACAAGCCGTGCCCCCGCAGGTCCATCGCCACCAAACGAAAATCTTTCTCCAGGTCGGAGTGGAGCTGTTTGTTCCACGAAAGACGGCACTGGGCAAAGCCATGAATGAAGAACAGCGGCTTGCCGTTAGGATTACCGGTTTCCTCGACCCGCAGCCTCAGACCACCACCGCCAGTGACTGTGTAGGTTTTCATTGCTTGCCCTCTTTTCCGGCATCGTGTTGATATTCTTGAGACCCGCCAACCATTTATTTCCCGTGGAGCATCAGCGCCATCACGCTAAACCAGCGCGTGTCGCTGAGTGGGACATTATAGAGAACTTTATGCGTTTGAAAAATCGACGCCTTGTCACGGTCATAATCGATTGAGAGTTGCGCTGAGATTTGCGGCAGCCACACGGGATTGTTCCACGGATTAAATTCTGGGTGAAAATACACCTGGATGAAGGTGCGTTTATGCTTGCCGTCGCGATCGTAGGCGAAAGTGTACAAGTTGTTATAGGTCTGTGCATCCAGGTACAAGAGACGGCGGCTATACAGCGGATGTGAGAGGTCGGATTTCGCTTCGAGCACAACCGCTTTACGCAATTCCCAAGGGTCCACGGGGTACCAGTTGCCCTTCCCTCCCAGCGTGGGCTCTGCGGAGCGAACCGGACTGGGAGCAAGGACAATTTTCTCGCCAAGGTATTTCCACTCGTAGAGGTGGAGATAGCCGTTAAAGCCGGACGTATCTTCCGACAACAATTGCCCATTCCCCGGCGACTCAAAGGGGTTGTACACGGACTTGCGCACTCGACGCGTACGAGGGTCATAGAACCATTGATCATCTAGACGGGTGTCATCTTCATAGGTGAGGCTGATAATTTGACGCCCTTCGGCATCGGAAGGAGCAACCATTCGCATGTAGCGTTTGGAAAAAACTTCTTCCGTGTCCGGCGGATTCTTCGCCGGGTCTGGGCGGTGGGGAATAAACGACATGGCAATGTAGAAACTTTCCGATCGCTCCACCGCGCCGCTCCCGGTGCGGTGCTCATTGGTCGGCCAGTACTGTACGCTATCGCCCCGATCGCGATAACGATAGTTCCAGGCTCCTTTCAGACCGGCTTGCGGATCTTGCGGATCAATCAGCGGAAACGGCAGCCCCGCGACATAATCGCGCAATGTGCTTCCTCCGATGGTCGCTTTGCCGACATTCGCCAGAGTCGCGTCAATGTACTCTTTGCGCAGCGGCGTGTCCGTCGTTTCTTGCACGGCAAACGAGAATTCTCCGGCGGATACATGGTCAAGAAGTTCGGGAGGCAGCACCTCTCGCGCGACCTGCGCATTGGTTTTGTCGATCATCAAGCCGGGGTGAATGCCTGGTGTCGTAGGTTTTCCCTCGTGGTAAGGAAAAAACCTCGCGAGGATCTGCTCATGGTCTGGGCGAGTCTCCGCCCATGCAAGGACTGAGACACAAGCGCAGACAAGCGCAAGCGGGACGCCATACGCCACTCGGCGCAGCCGCCGCAGCGTGTTCGATCGCATGTTGAGCATCATAACGTGTTCCTTCTGTACTTTACTCAGGATGAAAAGAACGAGTAGGGCGCGTGAGGCGTGAGCGTAGGAACTATCGTCGATCGAGTCTCGATCACGCCTTCGCTACACGTTCCGTCGAGGAGTACACTGACTTTCCGTTGCCAGGCTCGCGAAACTCGCCAAATTGTTCTCATACAAGAGAAAAGGCAACCCACATTTCTCCGCCTGAGCGCGAAAATACTCGTTGATCATGACAGCATTTTTAAAATCGTCCGCCGAGATCGTACGCTTGAGGTGGCTTGGCCCACGTAGCCGTCGCAGATGCACATCAAGTTGCGGGGCAGAGAGCACAATCGACAGGTCGGCGTCGACATCACAATAGAGTTCGGGCAGCAAATGCGTCCCTTCAATAATCAAGGACGTCCCTTCATTGCGGGCGCGCCGCATACAAGAGAGAATCGCAGGCCGCAGCCGCTTGGCTTGCGCGATCAAGGTTTTGATCGGATTTTCCGAACGGAACGTAAAGGTAAACAAGTCGGGATCCTTGGCAGGAGAAGTCTCGGTGCGCAGCACCTCGCGGAGGAAGCCGGTCCCTAACCGATGATCAATACCCAAAAGAGAACTGAGCTCTCTCGCAAGCGTACTTTTCCCTGTACCGGCAGTCCCCCCGACCAGGATAATGGGTTTTTGCATGACGTCCTCTCGCATGAGGCCCGGCGCTCCCCGCCCTCCTTTTCGCCGCGCCCTCTAATCTCTCCGCGCCGCAGCGTATCCAGGTTTGCCGTGGTTTGTCAAGGAAACCCGGGAAACTCTGCTGAAACACTTTTGGCTCCGTCCGCGTACCTGCCAGGTCCATTCTTACGTTTAAAAGCGAGAGCCTATCATGATCAACCTCCGCTCTAGTAGCGGGCAAGGGCTTCGCGCCAGCGTACCTCCAAGGCTTGGCTGTCCGTCTCAGAAAGCGCTTGCAGGCGAGGATAACTGTCGAGCAGCACACCATCAGTGGGGTGGACGTAACGCCGAAGCTTTTCCGAAAAGAACACCAGGGATCCGGTCGGCAAAAGTTGTTTGGAAGAGAAGTAATAAGGGGATTCCGTTAAGTATGCGTGCATGGGACGGGCCTCCTTTGTTCCCGCTGGGGAATCTGGATACAAAAGAGAAGGACGAGGGGATGAAGCGGCCAAGGGCTCCTTCGTAATCTGGGGCAACAGCTCGGCGAAAATGCCACGCCAGAGCTGTCGCACTTGTCGGGAATTCGCGGCAAATGCAGCACGATGACTCCGGAGGGGTTGGGGCAGACGCGAGTCGTTCGAGTTTGACATCAACTCTCCTTTCCGCGCTTGTTCAACGGTCAAGCGCGTGTGACCGCAAAGCAGAACGGCGCTCTTCTTACTCTTGCACAAGGTCCCATTGTGCGGGCAGCGGCTGCGGCCCTGGTCGAATACCAGCGATGTCCGGATCATCCTCCCCATGACCACGTGGCCCTGCTTGCGCCTTTTGCTGTTTTACTTCCAGTCGGCGGAGCGCCTTGTCTCGCTGCTTCTGCTGGCGCGCCCTTTCCTTGTCCCGTTTCTGACGAGTGAGCCCTGCTTTATTAGCCATAGAGGTGACTCCTTACTTTCTCCTGGATAGCGTTACCGCGTGCTTACAGTCGCCGCCACATCCGCACCCTCGCTTGTAGATAGTAGCATCGGCCTCCTCTACTCTGCGAAAACACAAAGGCCCCGGCGTCCACGAGCGAACTCCCGGGGCCTCGGCTATGTTAACCAATTCAAACCGGCCAAGACTGCGAGGCGTAGCAGTATAAAGATATGAAGAGATGTAGCAGCTCGGCGCCCTACGGACAAGCATAGCCTCAGCGTCAACCAGCGCCCTTTTGTGCAAGAATAATTGACAGCCACCCTTACGCCGCCGTATGGTCAGGTCGTCGAGGAGGCAATATTTATGGACAAAAATGCGATCGTGATTCCCAACGGAATGGAACACTACTATAACCGATTCCACTTCTCTCCGGCGGTAAAGGATGGCAATCGGCTGTACTGTTCTGGAGTCATTGGCGTGGACCCCGATGGGAAACTTGCCGCTGACCCAGAGACGCAATTCACCCAAGCATTCGAGTCATTGAAGTCCGTGCTCACGACGGCAGGCGTTTCGTTTGCTGACGTCATTGATATGACAACTTTCCACGTTGGCTTGCACGAACATCTTACGGCCTTCATGAAAGTCAAAGACCGCTATTTACAGGAACCGTATCCGGCCTGGACCGCTATTGGCATTACGGAACTTGCGTTTCCTGGCGCGCTCGTCGAGGTCCGGATGATTGCCCGGCTCAATTCGTAGAGCAACTCACCACTTCTCCGCGTTCGGTTCACGGCTTTATCATTCTGAGCCAAAGCGAAGCGGCGAAGCATCTCTCATTAGCAGCCCCTTGGGAGAGATGCTTCGGCCTTCAGCCTCAGAATGACATCTATCCATGCATGAGGACCATCACGCGTTGGTATACTTCCGTTCCGCCTCCAGCCAGGCGTCGATGCCTACTTTTTGGAAAATTTCCAGCGGGCTCAGCACTGGCCCCTCATGCCAGTCCGTCCCCGTTTTTTGCAACTTTGACAAGGCGTCCTCAATCGCCAGGGTCGCCGCCATGAGCCCCACGACGGGAAAGATCACAATCTTGTAGCCAAGTTTCTCTAGTTCCGAGGCCGTCAACGCCGGGGTGCGGCCTCCAGGCACCTGATTACTGAGCAACGGGGCCTGCACTTCTCGCGCCACGCGTTCAATCTCTTCACGACTCGTCGGCGCCTCTACAAAGATGACATCAGCGCCAGCTTCACGATACAACTGACTCCGTGCAATCGCGTCGTCCAGCCCATTGACCGCCCGCGCATCGGTGCGCGCGATGATAACAAAATCCGCATCGGTGCGATTTTCGGCGGCGGCGCGAATCTTCTCGGCGAATTCCTTGGCTGGGATTACCGCTTTTCCGGCGATGTGTCCGCATTTCTTGGGAAAGACCTGGTCCTCCAAATGGATCGCTGCAACTCCAGCGCGTTCGTATTCGCGCACAGTGCGAATCACATTGAGGGCATTTCCATACCCAGTGTCTGCATCGGCAATCACAGGCAGTGAAACACAGCTCGCGATATGCGCCGCGTGGGTCGTCATCTCTGTCAACGTCGCCAAACCAACATCGGGCTGCCCCAGCGCTGAAGCCGCTGTACCGGCGCCGGTCATATACACGACCGGGAAGCCTTGTCGTTCAATCAAACGGGCTGAAAGTCCATCGTAGGCTCCAGGCGCGACGATAATCCCCGGCGCATTCAGCATTTGTCGCAGTCTTGTCGTTGCACGCATGAGTTCTTCTCCTCCTCTGGTTGGGCGGCCTCGGCCACGCGAAAGATTCCGCACGGCGCGGTTTCGATATAGCGCGCACGATACAGTCTGGAAATGACTCCACGTTCATGAAGACGTTTCCAGCCGATCCACTTGGAGCAATGGCGGAAACAACCAAGGCCACAGCAACACGATCAAAAGCGTGCCCACGCCACCCAGCAGCGCGGCAGGCACGAGGCCGAACCAGGCGGCGGTCACACCAGACTCAAACTCGCCTAATTCATTGGAAGCACCAATAAACACAAACTCCACAGCGCCAACGCGCCCGCGCATTTCATCGGGGGTCGAGAGCTGCACGACCAGACGACGAATCACCACACTCACCATGTCTGCGGCGCCGAGAATGGCGAGCATGGACAACGACACCCAGAAATAGCGGGACAGGGCAAAGCCAATCGTCGCAAGCCCGAACATGCCCACAGCAATGAAGAGGGTGCGACCGATCCGTACTCGAACGGGATGACGCGCTAAAAACACCGCCATGCTCAGAGCGCCAATAGCCGGAGCGCTGCGCAATAATCCCAGCCCCCACGGTCCCACAGACAGAATGTCACGGGCGTACATGGGCAGTAACGCCGTCGCGCCGCCTAATAAGACAGCAAAAAGATCGAGAGAGATGGCGCCGAGGACGACGGGCTGCACCCGAATAAAGTGAATCCCGGCGATGACAGAGGCCCATGTCACTGCTTTCGGCAGGGTCGCCGTGCGTTCGAGCGAGATCAAGCGGATTTGCGAGACTGCAGCAATCAGCAGCAACATGCTTGTCCCATACACAACGCTTGGAGCAATTGCATACAAGAACCCACCGAGCGCCGGTCCGACAATCGCAGCAGATTGTGACGCCGACGAGGTCAACGCCGCCGCACTGGCGAACTGTTGCGTGGACAGGAGATTCGGCAGCAACGCGGTCGTGGCAGGAAACTTAAAGGCTCGCGCGACTCCGGCAAGCAGCAGCACACCGAAAATCCACAACGGACGGGAGTTCCCGAAAACGGTTAACATCAGCAACAGAGCGGCGCACACCGTTTCGAGCAGCAAACAATACGCGAATATGCGGCGTCGATCATAGTGATCAGCAACCTGCCCAGCAACCAACGCCAAAGCCGCCACCGGCAAGAATTGCGCAAGCCCCACGAAACCCAAGTCCAAAGGACGATGGGTCAGATCGTACACTTGCCAGCCGATCGCCACGCCCTGCATCTGCGAGGCGAACCCCGCGCACAACTGCGTCGTCCAATAACGTCGAAATCCCGGCACAAGGAAAGGGGAATCAGGGGAACGAAACAAACGTCTCCGAGAGTCAGCGCGTCGAGCTGGGTCTACGTCCATAGATGAGGCGACAAGAAAGATTACGTGAACAGCGCCGCGACAGTACCGAGAAAATTCGAGAGACGCAAGATTCCCTTGGTTGCTGTGGCGGATTGGCAGCATGACGTTCTCCCGATAGGATCTCTTCGTTTCCTCAGCACCACAACGGAACAGAAAGGCGTCGCGATGGACACGAACAAAACGAGTCGTTTCGTCGAGCACACTTGGGGCGATAGCATCATCCCCCAGCTCAAAGAATATCTGACCATCCCCAACCAATCTCCTGCCTATGATCCCCAATGGGCCACGAACGGCTACCTGGATCAAGCCACCGCATTGATTGCGGAGTGGATTCGTGCGCAACAAGTGCCAGGGCTGTCGCTCGATATCGTACGTCTTGAAGGACGCACCCCCCTACTCTTCATTGAAATTCCTGGAGACTCACCTGAAACCGTGCTCCTCTATGGACATCTCGATAAACAACCGCCAATGGATGGTTGGAATGAAGGGCTGGGACCGTGGAAGCCGGTTATAAAAGACGGGAGACTCTATGGTCGCGGCGGCGCCGATGATGGATATTCGGCGTTCGCGTCGCTGACGGCGATCAAAGCGCTGAGGCTCCAGGGTATTCCCCACGCTCGTTGCGTCATCATTATCGAAGCCGACGAGGAAAGCGGCAGCGGCGATCTCCCCGCTTATATCGACGCCCTGCAAGAGCGTATTGGTTCGCCGAGCCTGGTGATCTGTCTGGATTCGGGCTGCGGCAACTACGACCAGTTATGGGTTACCACCTCTCTCCGGGGACTCGCCAACGGGACCTTGACGGTGTCAACTCTGACCGAAGGCGTGCATTCCGGCGCCGCGAGCGGCATCGTACCCTCCACCTTCCGTATTCTGCGACAGCTCATCGGTCGCCTGGAAAATGAACTCACTGGTGAGATCCTGCCGCCTGACTTTTATGTCGTCATCCCCGAAGAGCGGTTCCGTCAAGCCACGGCGGCGGCGCAGGTGCTCGGTGCGAGTGTCTACACTGAGTTTCCGTTTCAACCCGGAACCTCCCCGGTCACCAGTGATATTCGCGAGGCGCTCTTCAATCGCACCTGGCGGCCACAGCTTGCGATCACCGGCGCTGCTGGTCTTCCGCCGCTCGATCGAGCAGGCAACGTGCTACGCCCCATGACAGCGGCAAAAATTTCGTTACGCTTGCCGCCCATTGCCAACGCCACTGCCGCCACCGCAGCCCTCAAACAACTCTTCGAGAAAAATCCTCCTTACGGCGCGAAGGTCACCTTTGAGGCCGAGCAGTGTGCGTTCGGCTGGAATGCACCACCGCTGGAACCGTGGCTGGAGAACTCCTTAAAAAATGCTTCACGAGAATTTTTTGGCAAAGAAGCCTGCTACATGGGTGAAGGCGGCACGATCCCTTTCATGGCGATGCTCGGCGAAAAATTTCCCCGTGCGCAATTCATGATCACCGGCGTCTTAGGCCCTCGTTCAAACGCGCATGGACCGAATGAATTTCTCGATATTCAGACTGGCATGCGCCTCACAGGTTGTGTGGCGCGTATCTTAGCCGAACATTTTCAGGCGAAGGGTAAGTAGCCTTTCCATTTGCCTGCCTCTCGGTATCAGTGCTAAACAGAGGGAGCATATCGACCCGGGGAGAAAAGAATCATGGCTTTACGACTTGCAATTGCCGATGATACGTTTGCGCGGCGTTGGCTGGAAGGCGCCTTCGTCCGCGCTTGCATTCACAACGTGACGGGCGAAGTTCATAGCATCGCCATCAAAGGGACTGCGCCTATGAGCGGGGCGGCGCTCTTTGATAACCACACGGCGCTTCCGGCGCTCATCAAAGAATTACAAGAACTGGAAAGCGCTCTGGCACGCCATGAATAAGTACAGACTCTGGACACGCGGCGTTCTTGTTTCGTTATTTCTGTCCATCAGCCTACTTCTCGGTCTGAGCCCGTCTTTGCACGCAGACACCCAAGGGCAAGGAAAAACCTGGAAGACCATTGATGAACTCACACCCGAAGAACGAGCGGAACTGGACTTGCGCACCAGCACTCCCCGCGATCCACAAATTCCCTATCTGCCCGCCGAGGCCTATCCGTTTTCTCCACCTTACACCGCCGAAGAGCTGGGATATCTCACGTTTGAACTGGATACACTACGACCGCGCTTTTCACATATCTGGTTGAGCGTCGTGCAAAGCATGACCGCAGGCGGGTATATCCTCGCCACGATGAAGAACAACACCTCAATCCTCTACTTCCCCCAAAATGGGCTCGGTGAATTACTACGCTGGCCTCCGGGGCGCGAGTACCTGCGGGCGTTCTCCCAATTTACCTACCCGCCCGAGTCGGATGGCGACCAGCAGCTTTGGTTCGAGTACCGCACTGATCAATCGTTCACGAAGAAACAGGACCGCTATATGTACCGCCCCGGGCTCCGGCGCATTCGCCGTCAGCCGCAGCCGCGTCGGGAGGATCGTTTCCCCAACAATGCGCAGAGCTTCGACGACTTGCAGGGACGCGATCCGTGGGAGTTTACCTGGACAATCCTTGGCGCGGACACGCTCTATTCGACCGTGCGTTTCCCGAACACTCGCCCCGGGGTCACCATCACGAACCAAGACGGCTCTACCTATGACCGAGACACCAAGACCTTCAGGATCATGGGCGACGCCTACCCCGCCTACACGAAAGATGGTGGGGTGGAGTGCTACGTGGTCGAGTCCATGCCCCGCCCGGAGTGGCTGCCCAATTATTATCGCGGCAAACTTATCTACTGGATAGACAAAAAATTCTTCTGTCCGCTGCGCATCGAACAGTATGATCATGACGGCAAGCTCATCCTCATTGCCGAGCGGCTCGAACGCAGCGAGTATCCGGAAGACGGTCGGCTCGGCTATACGCCGCTGATCGTGCACTACTGGACGACAGACATTGACTTGATGACCGCGGGGTTTCACGATTACCACAAAAAGATGAACTGGCTCAGCGATCACTGGGAGTCCTATTTCAGCGCGGAATTCCTGCGGCGCGGCTGGTTTCTCAGTCCCTACAAAAGTCGCGGTGAAGTGCCAAGTCCGGAGCAGTTTTATCTGCGCCCGCTGCTGTATCCCGAGAAATTTCCGGACCACCGCCATATCGAACTGTCTCCCGAAGTGATGGCGCGGGTCGCCGCACAGGAAGCGGCTGGGCATGTGGTTTTTGAAACAGCCCCATCGTCATTAGTCCCAGGTGGTCAACTTCAGCAAGCTGCGGACGGAGAGCAGCCCCACCCCGAGCTTTCGCAGCTCCACGTTCTAGAGTCCGGATCGCCACCACAGCGCGTCGAGCAGTAAATCTCGAAAAGAGAAAAAAGGAGGGAATATGGGCTACGAAACTATTCTCTATGAGAAAGACGGCCCCATCGCCACAGTGACATTCAATCGTCCGGAGAAGCACAACCCTTGGAGCACCCAAGTTTCCGAGGAGATTGTCGACGTCTTCAATGCGATGGAAGCTGATCCAGAAGTGTTAGTCACCATCCTGACGGGCAAAGGGAACAAAGCGTTCTCCGCCGGCGCCGACTTGGCGAACCCTAGAACGCATCGGGTCTCCACTGCCGGCGAGCACCTGGCGACGGTTACACCGCGTGGGTTCATGGTGTTTAACACCGTCACCGATTATCCAAAGCCTGTGGTCGCGGCAGTGAATGGCTACGCTATTGGCATTGGTTGCCTGATCACGCTGTGTTCCGACATCATCCTCGCCGCCGAAAACGCGGAATTTGGCTTGCCTCAAGTGCCGCTGGGCATTATTCCCGCCTACGGAGGCGCGGTCCGCCTTGCACGCTATGTCGGGCGCGGCAAAGCGATGGAGATGGTCCTGCTAGGAGAGCGCATCACGGCAGCAGAAGCCTACCGCGTTGGCCTCGCGAACAAAGTTGTGCCCCTACCGGAATTGCTGCCGCTCGCTCGCACCTACGCTAATCGGCTCGCGGCTCTGCCGCCGCTGGCGGTGAGGATGGGCAAGGAGTCGCTCAACAAGGGGCTCGACAGCGCCAACTTAAAAGACGCTGCTCAGGCTGACATCTATCGCTTCATGCTGCTGGGACAGACCGAGGATAGCCACGAGGCCCATCAAGCTTGGCGGGAGAAACGTAAACCTGTCTTCAAAGGTAAGTGAAGAGAACGTACGCAATAAGGAGGAATTCCTATGAACCGTTATCGTGAAGGCAATGAACCGCGAGCCGCCGCAGGCTGGAGCATTTCCCATCTTTCGCCGTCCAGCGGCTTGTTTGGCGCTAATGGGATGCAATTCGGTCCAGACGGCAAGTTGTATGTCGTGCAAGCATTTGGCAGCCAGGTCACTGCGCTCGACCCCGCGACAGGCGCGGGACAGACCGTTTCTCCGGTCGGCGGCCCCATCGTCGCGCCGGACGATCTCTGCTTTGACTCACGGGGCATGATGTACGTCACCGAAGTGATGAGCGCGCGCGTGAGCGTCAGAACACCCGATGGACAAACGCGCATTCTTGTTGACAATGTCCCAGGCGCCAATGGCGTCACCTGTTATCAGGATCGACTCTTTATGGACGAGTGTCGCCCTGGTGGCCGCTTGTTTGAACTGTTCCCTGATGGTCGCGCCCCGCGCTTGCTCGCGGATAATCTCCCACTGCCAAACGCGCTTTCTGTCGGACCAGATGGCCAGTTGTATTTCCCAGAAATCGCCGCCGGAGAAATTTGGCGCATACCGCTCGGAGGAGGAACACCGGAACGGTTCATCGCAGGATTAGCGATTCCTACGGCAGTGAAATTTGATCGCAAGGGCGTGCTCACCACCACGCAAGCAGGCAACGGCGAGATTGCGAAAATTGATATTCAAAGCCGCGCCAAAACCACGGTCGCCAAGGTGCGGCCCGGCATCGACAACTTTGCCATCGACGCCAACAACCGTATCTTCATTTCTCATTTCATCGATGGCGGCGTAGCGGAAATCCAGGAGAACGGACAAGAGCGCGTGCTCGTCCCGGCTGGGCTCCTCGGCCCTATGGGAGTCGCAGTCGGCAGCGACGGGACCTTGTTCGCTGGGGACGGAATGAGTATCGCCGCCTTCGCTCCAGACGGCAGACAGTATCGGTCTGGCATGTTGCTCGATGAAGGATTCCCTGGGTTTATCCGTGGCGTCGCCACCGGGCCAGGCGGGACTCTGTATTTGACTACGTCCGCAGGCAACGTCGCTTCGTATCATCCAGGGACGCGGGCGGCGCAGACCTTCACGACGGGCCTCAACGAACTGCTCGGCATCGCTTGCGCGGCAGACGGTTCAGCTATTGTGGCTGAAGCGGGAGCAGGCCGCCTCCTGAAGGTCAACACAAAAGGTGAAGTGTCCGTGCTCGCCAGTGGTCTCAGCCGTCCGGCTGGCGTCGTCGCAGCCGATGATGGTTCTTGCTACGTCAGCGAAGAAAGCGCTGGAAGAGTCGTACACGTGAATGGCGGGAAAAGCACCGTCCTTGAGGGGTTGCAGAAACCGCAAGGGCTGACGTTGTCCGGCGGTCAACTTTTCGTGCTCGACGTTGGCAGTAAAGAGCTGATCGCTTTTTCTTTGAGCACGAAACAGCGGCAGACCTTAGCGACCAATCTTCCTGTTGGCGCGGCGCCAGGCATCACTCCCAAGCCGCTGATGGGCGTGCCGGATCTCGTCCCAGGTCCACTGAGTCCGTTCGCTGGTCTTACTTGCGGTAGTGACGGAACAATTTACATCGCCGGTGATGGTGAGGGCAGCGTGCTGGTGCTCAGAAGAGGATAACAACTTTATTTTGCCATACGGAGGATCACCCAATGGCGACACAAGCCTCACAAGAAATCAAGAACAAATTTATTGGAACCTGGCGACTAGTTTCGGCGGAAGCACGGCGACCGAATGGAGAAGTGATTCCCTATCGTTACGAGGCTGGTTCGATCGGCTACATCATATACGACGCCACTGGCCACGTGGCTGTTCAACTGATGCAACCGAATCGCCCAAAGTTTGCTTCTGGCGATCTCGACAAAGGGACGCCGGAAGAAATCAAAGCGGCCTTCGACGGCTACGGCGGCTATTTCGGAACCTATGAGATTCACGAGGCCGAAGGATTCGTAATCCACCATGTTGAGGGCAGTTTGTTCCCAAACAACGTCGGAACCGAGCAAAAGCGTTTCTTCGAGTTCTCCGGAGACCG
Source organism: uncultured Enterobacteriaceae bacterium (assembly GCA_964441775.1). Taxonomy (GTDB): domain Bacteria; phylum Desulfobacterota; class Binatia; order Bin18; family Bin18; genus SYOC01. The sequence continues at coordinate 62,796 of CAYTVL010000023.1, read as the reverse complement.
CTTGATTTTGAAACCACCGCCCCGTCAGGCTGGCAGCGAACAGATCGCCCCTCACATCACCTGGCAACGGGTGAAATAAAGCGTGTCGGAATTCGCACTCACGGCAATTATCCGGTATCCTTGTATGAAAAGCCTCCCTATCAGGAGGCTCTCATGCGAGGAGGAATTTATGAGAAGAATGCATCTTGCCGCTTGGTTTTTCTGTCTCGCGCCAGTGCTGGGGCTTGGTAGTCGCGCGCAGGCGGAAGACTCAGGCTCTTTACTAGGAAACATCATCAATGAAGCCGTCCGGCAATCGCGCCCGCAGGGAGAAGAACCGAGCTACAACAGAAACCAATATGTAGATGACGACGACTACTACAATGATCGGTATTACGATACACGCCAAGTCAGGCGCGTCACCTGCGAATCGCAAAAGGGTCGACACAATTATTGCCCGATCAATACACGAGGGCGAGTGCGGATCGAGCGTCAACTGAGTAATGCCCCGTGTCGTGAGTATGACACCTGGGGCGTCGATGGCGATGGCGGCGGCGTCTGGGTCGGCGACGGTTGCCGCGCGATTTTCATAGTTGAACCGCGACGAGCAGAAGCGGCGTATGGTAAGCATGGCAAAGGCAGAAGTGAAATCATCACTTGCGAATCGCCCAAAGGAAAACACCAGTATTGTCCGACGCATGCCTACGGGCGGGTGCGCCTGGAACGGCAACTGAGCGACGCCCCGTGTCGTGAGTATGACACCTGGGGCTCTGACGATGATGGCAATGGCGTCTGGGTCAGTGACGGCTGCCGTGCCGAGTTCTCCGTCGAAGAAGGCCGAGGATCTTACGGTAAGGATAGAGGGAACTGAAAAGCAGCATCCCTACACCGTTGCGTGCTCGATTCGTAAGGAAAGTCAGAGTATAGTGCCCCGATGTCAAAAAACACTACACCCGTTACCCCAATTCCTTCAGCAACCGTTATCCTTTTACGTGACGCAGGCGCCGGCTTCGAAACGCTACTCTTGCGTCGGAACTCGAAGATTGCCTTTCATGGCGGCGCCTGGGTGTTCCCAGGCGGGCGTATCGATCCGGAAGATCATGCCCCCGGCGGTAATGCCCTGACGGCGGCCCGCCACGCCGCCGTGCGTGAGTCCTACGAAGAAGCGGGGCTCACCCTGACGCCTGAGGATCTTGTGTGGATCTCCCACTGGACCACGCCGGAAGGACGGCCAGAGCGGTACTCGACTTGGTTTTTCGCGGCAGTCGCCAAAGACGAAGCCGTCCGCATCGACGGCGACGAAATCCACGATCATCGCTGGGCCAAGCCGCATGAAGCCCTCACAGCCCAGCGAGCCGGAGAAATCGAGCTGCCGCCTCCAACGTTCGTGACGATCACACAACTGGCCGCGCATCGCACCGCCAGTGAAGCGCTCTCGTATTTTTCCAGCCGCGAGCCCGAGATTTTTGTTCCGCGTTACAAACCAGTCCCAGGCGGCCTCTGCTCTCTCTACCAAGACGACGAAGGGTATCCTGACATCGATCTGGAACGTCCAGGTCGACGCCACCGACTCTGGATGGTTGATAGCGGCTGGAAATACGAGCGATCAGTTTAGTTAGAGCACATGTCCTTTAGATTTCCCCTCACCCACAGCCGCTGCGCGTCTGCTATCCTCTCCCCAGCGGGGAGAGGGACATAACAAACATGCCAAGGTAAACTCATCTGCAATTTGCACTAAACTTCCAAAACAATCTTCCCAAAATTCTTGTTGTCCTCCATGTATCGATGAGCGTCCGCTGCTTGCGCCAAGGGGAAGACTTTGTCAACAATCGGTTTGATGCGCCCCGACGCCAGCAGCGGCAACCAACGCTCGCGGAACCGCCGGGTCACGTCGATTTTCTCCGCCAAGGGTCGCGCACGCAGCACCGAGCCAAAAATCTGTAGCCGTTTGCTCATAATGAGCATCAGGCTGGTTTCTACTTTGACTCCTCCCATCGTCCCGACCAGCACCAATCGACCACACGTCTTCAGACTGCGCAGATTGCGCTCCCAGTAGGCCGCTCCAATAAAGTCTTCAATGAGGTCCACCCCTTGTTTGTTCGTGACCTCCTGCACCCATTCAGCGAAGTCCCGTTCTTTATAGTTGCAACCCGCGTGAGCACCCAGTTCGCTGCAGCGTTGCAGCTTCTCCGCCGAACCGGCAGTGACCAACACGCGAGCACCAACCTCTCGCGCCATCTGGATACCCGCAGTCCCGACCCCACTTGCGGCAGCATGAATCAGTACGGTTTCATCAGCCTTGAGCCCGCCTAAAGTAAACATTGTCTCCTGTGCGGTAAAGAAGACTTCCGGCACTGCGGCAGCATCAGTGAAGCTCCAGCCTGCCGGGATGGGAATGAGCATCCGCGCGTCCACAACGGCTTTCTCAGCGTAGCCGCCGCCACCAACGAGGGCGCATACCCGATCTCCGGGCTTCGTGTTTTTCACAGAGGAGCCCACAGCTTCAACCTCTCCGGCCAGTTCGAGGCCAAGAATAGCCGATTCACCGGGAGGCGGTGGATACGCGCCTTTGCGTTGCAACGTGTCTGCACGATTCAGCGCGGTCGCGTGCACGCGCACCAGCACTTGCTCTGGTGTGGGAACTGGATCGGGCGAGGTTGTCAATTGTAAAACTTCAGGACCGCCGGGAGCGGCAAAAGTAATCGCTTGCATGAGACCTCCAAAGAATGAGTCACGCTTCAGAATGGCTCACTTGCCAGTGAACGTCGGCTTCCGTTTTCCCAGAAACGCCGTCAGCCCCTCAGCAAAATCAGTCGTTGAACCAGAAATAGTAATGAGTCGGGCTTCGTCATGGAGATGTTCTTGTATCGACGTACTGAAACTTTGATTCAAGAGCTGCTTGGTGCGGCCAAAGGCGCCGGTCGGGCCTTGCGCCAACTCTTGCGCCAACGCCAGCGCTTCGTCGAGTACTTTCTCGGGAGGCACGACAGCGTTGAGCAGCCCGAGACTCAAGGCCTCTTCGGCTCCTACTGGTTTGTTGCGGAGGAACAGTTCCGTGGCCCGCCCGATGCCTACGTAGCGAGGCAGAAAAAACGAAGAGCTGGAGTCCGGACTGGCGCCGATTCCCAGAAACGCCGTGAGGAGAGACACTTTGGGCGAGGCAACGCGAAAATCGCACGCCAGAGCGAGCCCCAAGCCACCACCGGCGGCAACACCATTGAGCGCCGCGACAATGGGCTTCGGCATCTCCCGCATCTCAAGAATTGCGCCATGCAGCGCAGGAAAGAGCGTCTCAAAACTTTCCACCGTGCGCTGTTCTTCCCGCGCCGCGTTCATGAACCTAATATCGCCGCCACCGCAGAAGGCATTGCCATTTCCCGTCAACACGACTGCGCGAACGGCGGCGTCTCCCGCATACTCTCGGATGGCCTCTCGTAGACCCAGCGCCAACTCCTGGCTAATCACATTGTATTGCGCTGGACGATTCAGCGTAATGATTCCAACACTTCCTTCGCGACGAAAGAGCACGGCATTCTCCATGTTTGGTTTCCTCCTCATGACACTGGTCTACACTCACGTGTGGCTCGTCATCAGTAGCAAACCTGGCGCGGGGAACGGAAGGGCAGTCATTGACTCTTCCCAGGTCCACAGGTACTGCTCTCTGCAAATCCTGAATCTGAAGATGTAGTAGGAGTCACCTCATGGCGGTCAAACAACTTACCCCGCAACAAGCCCATGCGTTGATGCAACAGAATGGGAATAACATCTATCTCGACGTACGCACGGAGCCGGAATTTACCGCCGGACATCCACAGAAAGGCATCAATGTGCCAGCCTTCTTCTTTCAGGCTCCGGGGCGTCCCGCTCCGAACCCGGATTTTCTCAAGATCACGGAAGCTGCCATTCCTAAAGACGCGACGATCATCGTCGGCTGTCAGGCCGGTGGGCGCTCGCAGCGCGCGGCGGACTTGATGGTCCAAGCGGGCTACACCAATGTCTCGAACATGATGGGTGGCTTCGGCGGCGGACAAGATCAGGCGGGCAACGCGATTCCCGGCTGGAGAGATTCGGGCCTCCCGGTCAGCACAGACAATGGAGACGGCGTCAGCTACGCCTCGCTCGCGGCGAAGGCGGGGGTGAAAGCGTAACGTGGCCTACGACACGAGGGAAATTTCCTGATGCTGACCAAGGGCTTCGTTGATGACAATTAATTTCCCGTTGTCGCCTGAGCCTAACTGAACATTCGCGTTTAACAATTCTATGCCGTACACAGTTCCATCCGGAGCAATGTCAATGTTCAGTTCGTCACTAACTCGGATGGTTTCTACCTGTTCGGATTTTTCTTGCAATTGCAGATAAGCGATATTGTAGCGAGGATCGTAGGTCAGCTTCATAACTTTCTCCAGGTTGCTAGAAGTACTTTACAATAACAGTAATTACTAGCCACCCATTTTCTTCTACAGCATAGGCTTCAACTTGTTTCGTCGAGTATTGTCGGCCCCGCCATTCGTCGCAAAAAGAAAAGTTTCTTCGAAAGCCAGTTCTACCAAGTTTTGCTGGGAAACGCTCGCCGCTCAGAACCGTAGCTACTACCTCCGCTTCAGTCACCCCACGTTCGGCAAGTCGTCCCTGAGCGTGGGGATGCAATCGGACAGTCATCTAAAGTCACCTTGCCGTCAGTAATGTTCCCGCTCAGATGCCGTAAAATTTCCCCGCGTTCGCGCCGAGAATTTTGTCTATCGACGCCGTTGGCAGCGAGGACAACACGCTCCGCGCCTTTTGGATCGGCTGCACAAACCCTTCAGCATGAGGATAATCTGATCCAATGAAGAAGCGGTCATCTCCGACGAACTGCACCATCAGCGGAAACATTTTTTCTTCCGGATCACCGTTCACCCAGATGTTGTGTGCGAAGTATTCCCACACCGACCGCTTCATCTGCGAGGTGTGACCCATATACTTATAGCGATAATCTACCCGTTCCAGCCATTCTCCCACCCAACCCACCATTGCTTCGATCGTCGCTACTCGGAGCCGCGGAAACCGCTCAAAAACCCCATCATACACCATGGTAGTAATGGCCTGACGAGGGTCTTGAATAATATTCATGGTTAAATACATGAACCCCGGGTCTCGATCCCGATACCATTCACTACCAGTGTAGTGCCCATGCCCAACTAAATGGAGGCCAACACTCAGATCGAGATCCTGCGCGGTCGCCCACACGGGATCAAAGTCTGGATGCCCAAAACTTCTCCCCCGAATGGGGGCCGCCGCCACAAAAATCGTCCGTCCTCCGAGTTTGGCCACTCGTTCCATCTCACGCACAGCCAACTGCGGATCACGCAGGGAAATGTGCGCCGCCGGATATAGCCGATCATGATAGGGAGTGCATAATTCAAAAGTCCAAGTGTTATAGGCGCGGCAGTGTGCATCGGCAAGGTAGGGGTCATCAATCTCGCCTTCCCAGAAAAGCCCCAGGGTGGGATAGATCACTTGCCGCTCGAATCCCTCCTCGTCCAGAAACTGCACCCGTTTCCCCATATCTTGCCAGCCAGCCGCATGGTAGAGATAGCGATCGAAATTGCTCAAGTCGTGGCCTGTTTCTTTCTGTCCGTATCCTGCTACTGCCCCAAGAAAAGCCTCCACGTCGAAAATCTTCATCGGCTTTTGTTCCACGAGAAACTGCTTTGTTCCTGTTGTCGGGTCGACTTTGAGTTGCATCGCCCGCTCACGGTAGGCCGGGTCAATATAACGCTCGAATAAGTCGAGGGGTTCCAAGAAGTGAGCATCTCCATCAATTACTCTCATAATTAAATCCCTCCTTGTAGAAACCAATCTGAGCGACGAATGTGAGACTAAACATCCTTTACGACAAAATACCCTAACGCTCGCAGATACGCCTTCACCGATTGCCGTAGCCCCATTTCCAATGCGTCAGAAATCAGTGCATGGCCGATGGAGACTTCGTCAAGTCCGGGAATGCGTTGAGCAAAGAACGGCAGGTTGTCAAGATCGAGATCGTGCCCAGCGTTGATCCCGAGCCCAACCTCTTGCGCGGTCACTGCCGCGTTCAAGTATGGTTCGAACACACGCTCTCGTTCGGGCGTGTGAAACATTGTGGCGTAGCGCTCAGTGTATAACTCAATGCGGTCAGCCCCGATGTCTTTGACGCGCCGCACCTGATCGGGGTCCGGCTCCAAAAACAAACCGACGCGAATGCCATGCTCGTGAAGCCGTGTAATCACCTCGCCAAGCCACGCCACCTCGCCTTTCAGATCCCAACCCGCATTGGACGTGAGCACCTCAGGCGGGTCCGGCACGAGCGTACACTGCGTGGGACGCACCTGACAGACGAGATCGAGAAACTCTCGGGATGGATACCCTTCGATGTTAAACTCGACGGTCAACATCGTCGACAAGTCGAGCACGTCTTGCCGGCGGATGTGGCGGCTATCGGGGCGCGGATGCACGGTAATGCCGTGGCACCCCCCCGCAATGCACGTCTGCGCCGCTTGTACGACATTAGGCCGAGCGCCGCCGCGCGAGTTTCGCAGTGTGGCAATCTTGTTGAGATTGACGCTGAGTTTGGTCATGGCAATCCTTCGCTTCCCCGAATATCATTATCATCCCCGTCCAGTGGATTCATTACAGATTCGACACCTTCAAATCCGTCCCACCGCTGACCGGCAAGGTCGCGCCGGTAATAAAACTAGCGTCATCAGACGCGAGGAACACTGCGGCGTTGCCGATATCGCGCGGCTGGCCGAGTCGGCTCAAGGGAATGGTTTTCGCGTGCGCTTCTTTCTGCTGCTGCGTCAGCGCAGACCCCATCATGGGCGTCTCGATGGGTCCCGGCGCAATGGCGTTGACGCGCACCCCATGACGCGCAACCTCAAACGCCAAGTCGCGGGTGATCGCCACCACGCCCGCTTTCGACGCCGCATAGGGCACATGCGGCACAGTGTAATGAAACGCGGCAATGGAGGCGATATTCACAATCGCTCCGCTTTTTTGTTTGATCATTTCCTTCACTACCCGGTGACAGCAGAGAAAAACGCCTTTGAGATTGACATCAACCACATGATCCCAATCCGCTTCAGTCTGGCTGGTAATCGGCTTTACAATGACGACGCCAGCATTGTTGACGAGAATGTCGATCTTTCCGAAATGGGTCAATGTCGAGTACACCAATCCGCTGACACTGTCGGCCCGAGTCACGTCTAACTGGGCTCCCAACGCTTGTCCACCCAAGGCGCGAATTTCCTCGGCAGTTTGCGCGGCGCGGGCATGAACAAAATCCGCCGCCACCACCCGCGCCCCAGCTTGGGCTAAACACAGCGCGACTCCCTGGCCGATACCCTGGCCAGCGCCCGTCACAATCGCCACTTGTCCATCAAGTTTAGCCATAGCCCCTCCTCTGCTAATCTGGTAAGTAAACGCTTATCCCGACTCTGTAGCCAGGGTCAAGAGAAGAGCCGCCGCCATGAACACATATCTGCAAGAACTTGCCAGCCGTCTCATCAGTTTTGATACGGTCAGCGTCAAGAGCAATGTTGAAGCAATGGACTATCTTGGCGCTCATCTCGACAGCCACGGATTCACCACCGCCTTTCATCGAACCGACGTTGCCGGTGTCGCCAAAGTCAATCTGGTCGCCTACGCTGGTCCGCCAGAACCGGATGGGCTGATCATTTCGGGCCATGTAGATGTGGTACCCTTTGTGGGGCAGCCAGGTTGGCAGCGCGATCCGTTACGCTTGGAGATCGAAGACGATCGCGTCTACGGTCGCGGCACGTCTGACATGAAAGTCTTCCTGGCTCAATGTGTGGACGCCGCCGCGCAGCTTGATTTGACGACGCTGAAAAAGCCGTTGGTGTTTATTTTTACTTCAGATGAAGAAATCGGCGGTCGCGGAGCCGAACGCTTAACGCCCCAGCTTTCTGACTTCCTGGGCTCTATTCCGCAACCTCGCTTGGCTTGGATTGGCGAGCCTACTTCATATCAGGTGTTTCACACCCACAAGGGATTGATCACGTTCAACATCGTTGTTCATGGGCTCGGTGGACACAGCGGCGTTCCCGAACAAGGAGTCAACGCCATTGCCGTAGCAGGTAAGGTCATCGACACCGTTGGGCGTTACCAGACGGAATTACGCGAACAGCGCTCGGCTGCCTTCACGGAGATTTTTCCTGAATCTCCCTATACCACGCTGAATTTCGGCCGCATTTGCGGGGGCACAGCCGCTAATATGATTGCCGAAGATTGCACGGTACAAATTAGTTATCGTCCGCTTCCGCAAAGTGATCCTCTTGACGAATATCACGAAATCGTTCGTCGCCTCCAAGCACTTGATTTACGGGATTACGGTTCCCCTCAACATCGGGCGCGCTTTGAAATTCGCGATCTCTCCATTGTTCCACCCCTTCTCTCTCCCCGTCATACTGCACTGGAAGAGGTGCTTTTCACACGTCTCCATCAACACCTCAGTGGCGGAGCCCCATTCGCCACCGATGGGAGTCAGTTCGCTCGAGCTGGGATTGCGTCGTTGATCTGCGGCCCAGGGGATCTCGACCAGGCGCATCAACCGAATGAAAGTATCCGACGCGAGGCATTCGAGAACGGCTCGCGCGTTGTGATTGATATTGTCCACAGGTCATGTGGGGCGCGGACGAAGGACTAACGTTCCATTTGCAGAATTTGCCCTTGGGTCCCATGCACCTTGAAATGGTCAAGGAAATGCGTCGCGTCCACCAGGGAAGCAAAACGTCCGACCCGAAGCCGCACCGGCAGAGAGCCTTCAACCACTTCGAGCGAAGTGGAATATCCACCCGCGCCAAGTAGGTTGACCCAGCGTTGAGCTTCTTCCTCCTGCCCATACCATAATTGCACCAAGTACTCAGGTTGAGGACGAACCGAGTCCGGTGTCGCCATGAGAGGCGAGGAAGCATTTTCTGGAGCCTGTTCTTGCGGCGTCGTAAAAAGCGGCTCCTCCGTGGCAAGAGTCTTCCGTGGAGAAACGACAGACTGAGGCTCCGGCAGTGGAGGGACTTCTTTATGGCTCTCTTTTAGCGGAGCAGAAGATTCACTCTGAGATACGGCCTTGCCAGGAGGAGCATTGAGAGGCGGCGTGCCGACGAGGTCGGGTTGCTGTTGTAACCGTATTGGCATGGCCTGACCGGTAAAAACTTGCATCTGCGGCTGAGGCGTGGGAGAAACATACGCCACTTGTTTTGCCGGTTGTTCTCCTTTGTGGAAAAACAGCGTCGAGTTACCCAAGAGCATTTCTTGATCCACTTGCCGATGTAAGAATTGTTCAGCCCGATCTTTGCCGATGTAGATCACTACCTCGTTCAACGTCATGCGCGGACCGGACGGTGTTACCGTGACACTCCGCCACGAAAAATTGAGTCCATAGCCGGCGATTTTTTCGTCGTTGGCAACGGCCCGATCACTGGCGAGCACGGTCAGTAGATCCCGCCCATACTGAGCAAAGAGCTGACTGATATTGGTGTTGAAGTCAGAGGCGTCATCCAAGATGTCAGGCATACCAAGAATGACTTCAAGATATCGCTGATCTGGAGGTTGACTATGGGCATGGGTAAAAAACCCCATGCTGAGGGACACCACCGCGTTGGCAAACTGGAGCTGGCCAATAGGGCCTTGCACGAGCCTGTCCGTGAGTCGTTCCAGATCCCGACTATGGATTTCGCCCAGGGCGCGTGCTTTTGGCGAGGAATAGTAGGGCTCGTAATAGGAAGGCAGCGTCAGCCTGGTCCCACTTGGCGCGGCGTTCTTCCCGGGAGGGATCTTGGTGCTGCAACTGGAGAGCACGAGCGCAAGCAATCCCCAGGCAATTTTTAGACAATCGACGCGGCGTCTAGGTCTCATCCCCGTCGATCGAAATCGGACCACAGAATGTTTGTACATTTCCTCACCTCCTGTGAGGAAATCCCCTTTGCCCCTTTTGCAAAAGAGGGCACACGCAAAATGCAGGGGGATTTGTCTACATGGGCTACACCAATCACCTGCTCGTCAATTTAACTGACTTTATTGAGCATGGTTTCTTTGAGATCGTCCATTTCAGAAGTCTCCGCCAAGGAAATTTCCACTTCATCTCCTATTTCCGTGTTCGATTTTTGAATAGAGCCACACGGCAATTCCAACACGCTATGGGCGTTTACACACCAGCGAGAAAGCCGATACGGGGCTAGCCCACTCACAAAATCAATGACGCGATTCTTGTGGTCAAGAAAAATCACATCAATGGGAAACCGCATACCCACAGTATGGACCCCTTTGCTCGGTATCAACCACAATGCTTCTTCGGGTCCGAGTGAATTGCGGCGCAGTAATCCCACTAGGCGGGTGAGAAAATTGTCGGCTTTTCGTACGGTCGTTGCGAGCCAAGTCTTTTTTGTCAGATTTAACGCGGGCATGTGTTTTATCACCCTTGACCCGGACTACTCAAAGAGTTTTGGAATGTTAATAACTGGGGGGGCAAAAATCACGAGAAACAGCGCCGGCATGATGCAAAACGCCATCGGCAACAGGAGTTTGATCACCAATTTGCGCGCCGCCTCCTCAGCTTTTTGTCTCCGCTTCTGTCGCATCGTGTCGGCATGCACCCGCAACGCTCGGGCAATACTTCCTCCCAGCTCTTCCGTCTGGATAAGCAAAGTGGCAAGACTTCTGAGTTCATCAAAATCGAGACGGTCAGATATGCGAGAAAGCGCTTCTCGACGCGCCAGGCCCGCCTGCATCTCTCGGCTCATTAAAACCAACTCTTCACCAATCGCTAGGTGTTGCACTTGTTGTTCATCGGCTACTCGCACCAACGCCCCATCGACTCCCATTCCTGCTTCCACACAAACGACCAGAAGATCAAGCGTATCAGGAAAAGATTCACGGATGCTGCGCATGCGTAGCTTCGCTTTTCTCCGCACGCTGGAAAAAGGCAGCACATATCCCACTGCGGCGCTCATGCCGATAAAAAGCATCCCTTGCGTAAACGGAACGGCGGACATAAAGGTCACAAAAAAGGCGAAGGCGGCAAGGGCAATGATGCAAAAGATACGGACTCCCCAAAAGATGCGGACGGCTCGTTCGCTAGGATATCCGGCTTGGTGCAAGAGACGAGAGAGAGCCGTGTAACGCTCCGGCAGCTTGAGATCCCCCAGGAAGAAATTCGCGGTCTGTTCCCAGAGCGGATTTCCCTCTGCTGCCGAGGTCAGATTCACTGTTTGTGAATGCAGTCCCTGAATACTCCTCAACGCTAAGAGGCGTTTTCGAATAATCTCCTCGGAACTCGGAGTCCGCGGAGCGAGGATCAACAACGATACGCCTCCCACTAGGCCAAACACACCAACCATGACAAGTAGGATTTCCATATAGCCTCAGATATGCAACCGGAGAAAATAGCGGAACCACATAATGCCAAGCACCTCAAAAACAACAGCCGCCCCCAACATGAATTGCCCAATCCTGCTTCTTACCACTTCCCCCATCAATTGGGGATCCATCAAGTACGTGAAGAGATATACTATGGGAGGGAGTAAAGAAATCACAATCGCAGCGACACGATTTTGCGCGGTCAGGGTTTTAATGTCGCGTTCAATCCGAAAGCGCTCTCGAATGACCGTTGCAAGGTTATTGAGCAATTCCGCCAAACTGCCGCCGATGTCCCGCTGCACTAACAGTGCAGTGCCAAACATCCGCACCTCCGGCAGTGGTATCCGTTGGTAAAAGCTCACGAGCGTATCAGCAACAGACTGCCCCAGGTTCATTTCCTCTATGAAAATAGAAAACTCTGTACCCAAAGGATCCGGCATCTCCTTCGCGACAAAGGCTTGCGCCTGACTCAAACCGAGCCCCGCTTGCAGGCCTTGGGCCATGATATCAAGTCCGTCCGGAAATTGTTCCAGAAAACGCCGGATTCTCTTTCTCGCGAGGTATTGCACGGTCACAAAGGGAACCAGGGTCACTAGCCCTCCAGATAGCAGAGCAAACCCAAGAGGCAGAGCAAACATGTTTACAGCGACAAAACACCCCACGGCGCCAAGAACGCCAGAAAGAAGAAGGAAATATCCGACGCTGAAATTCACAGCCGCTCGTTCAAGCAGAAGATCAAGATAACGAACAAACGCATACTGATTCAGCATTTGATGAAAAGCAGGAATCTCGCTGTAGAGAGACCGCTTTATCAGGTCTTGCCGCTCTTCTCCTCCTCCAGCGCGGCCTCGCACCGCCACACTCCCCAAGCGACGGCGAATCCGGACCTGGGGGGAATGTTCAGCAGATTGCGCCACGAAAAGGACGGCTAAGATCAGGCTGACCGCCGCCAGAAAGGAAAGAAACGTTATTGCGGCGATGCTCATATAACCCTTTGTCGCGCAGCCGCTGGCATGAAGTAGGAATTGGGGATCTTTTGTCCGTAATGTTCCAAACGGTCGAGAAACATCGGGCGAACTCCCGTCGAAGTAAAATCGCCAATCACTTTGCCGTTCTCAACGGTGCGTTGATCGAAGCGGAAAATCAGTTGGGTGGTGATGACACTGCCCTCCATTCCTGTCACTTCCGCCAATTCGATGAGTTTACGGCTGCCGTCAGTCAACCGCGCAAGCTGGACGATCACATGCAGCGCCGAAGAAATTTGTTCTCGTAAGGCGCGTTCTGGCAGGTTCACACCAGCCATCAACATCATGGTCTCCAGACGGGACAACGCGTCACGGGAACTATTTGCATGCACCGTACTAATCGAGCCGTCGTGGCCGGTGTTCATCGCCTGCACCATATCGAGCGTTTCCCCGCCCCGCACCTCACCGACAATAATACGGTCGGGCCGCATACGCAGGGCATTGCGCAAGAGGTCGCGTTGCGTGACGGTGCCTCGGCCTTCGATATTGGGAGGGCGAGTTTCTAACCGGACAACATGTTCTTGCTGCAACTGCAATTCCGCCGAGTCTTCAATGGTTACGATTCGCTCTCGTTCCGGAATGGAATCCGAGAGACAATTAAGCATGGTCGTCTTGCCTGCCCCGGTGCCGCCGGAAATCAAGATGTTGAGCCGACCCTTGACGCACGCGGTTAAGACCTCGGCCACCATCGCCGGTACAGCGTTGAGGTGAATCAAGTCCGGCATTTTTAGTGGATCAACTCCGAATCGACGAATGGACAGAATAGGACCGTCCAATGCAAGGGGAGGAATAATGGCGTTGACACGCGACCCATCTTGCAGCCGGGCGTCCACCATGGGCGAAGCTTCATCGATACGGCGGCCGACGCGGGAGACGATCCGTTCAATAATCTGCATGAGGTGGGCGTCATCGCGGAAACTGATGCCGGTTTTTTCCAGCTTCCCGTAACGCTCAACATAGACATGCTGATGCGTATTCACCAAGATGTCAGAGACGGTCGGGTCCGTCATGAGAAATTCGAGAGGCCCCAAGCCAAACGCCTCGTGCTGAATTTCCGTCACCAACCGATCTCGATCCGTACGGCTGAGCGGTAAGGCTTCCGCCATAACCATCTCTTCGAGGATGCGACGAATCTCAGCCTTGACCGTTTCACTTTCTAAAGTAGAAACTCGCGTGAGATCAATAGCGTCAATCAACCTGCGGTGAATCTTGACCTTCAGGTCTTGGGAAAGAGGGTCCGAAGCTGGACCATTGCCTCGCCGAAATGGAGACCGCGGAACCGCTTCTCCAGACGGCCGTTCGCTCTCTCTTCTGATCGCATCAGCAAAGGGTGAGGTTCTCATCCTGCTCTCCTGGCGGTGCTACGGGTTGGGAGCCAGCGACGCAAAAAGCCGGGTTTTTTCTCGGCTTCATGTTGGTGGCTTGTCGAGGAGGCAAACTCCTGCACGAGCGCTTCAGCGAGGCCCGCATAACTCTTTGCCAGTTTGGTGTTCGGGCTAATTTCCTGAATTGGCGCTCCCTGATTCAGAGCGGCAACGGCCGTAGGATAGTCGTTAGGCAGCGTCCAGAATGTGGGGACCGTCAGGGTTTTCTCTACTGACTCGATAGTAATCGTCTTGCTTTTCTCATAACGATTAAGCACTAACCGTACTTTATCTGGACTGATGCGCAGTCGTTCAAATGATTCCAGCGCTCGGTGGGCATTGCGGAGAGAAGGCACATTCATCTCTGTTACGAAAAGGACAAGGTGGGATCTGTCGAGCGCAAGGAACGTCGTTTCATCAAATTCTTTGGGAGTATCAATCACGACAAAATCAAAAGTCTGCACCAGAGCGTCCAGAATGTGGTCAATGTCTTCAGCGGTCACACGAGTTGCTTCTTCTACTTGAAAAGGTTCGGCCAAAACCCGCACTCCTGAAGTATGCTTCACCAGTGACCCTTCCAGCATGAGCGTATCAATCCGTTGCAAGTTCTTCGCAAGGTCAAGGATCGTATAAGACGGCTCCAGGCCAAGGAAGCTGGTAACGGCGCCAAACTGCAAAACTAAGTCAACAACGCAAACAGATCGTTTTTGTCGCGTGGCAAGAGCGATCGCCAGATTCGTCGCCACTGTCGTGGCGCCGACTCCTCCTTTTGTAGAGAAAACGGTCACAATCTGCCCTTGCTTTGCGGCGCCCGTCGTCTGCTGCATCATCCGTTCGCGGATTTTGTCAAATGCTCGCATGACCTCGGGCCAGTCGAAGGGCTGCGGAAGAAACTCTTCCGCTCCGATCCGCAGGGCGCGCAAGAGCGTTTCTGGCGTGCTTTCGGCTGAAGTCAAAATCAGGTGGAGTTCAGGAAATTGGAGCTTCACCTCTTCCACGGTGCGGAAGGTTTTTTCCGGCTCCCAGTTCAAGTCAACAACAGCCAACGTAAGCCCAGGGTTCTTGCCCAGCGCATCGATCGCGTCAGGAAATCCCTGAATCTTCTTTTGCACAAAAAAACGCGTCTCTTTTTCCAAATGCTGGCGCAAAGAGGCCAACGCAAGGCTATCTTCGCCGATAAGCACAACAGTAGGTCTCATCTTCACTCCTCGTTTACGGTAAAGTTGGTCCCCCCTCAGCAGCAGGGGTATTAGGCATCATCCCAGTCCCGGCTGGCGTTGGAGTCGGGGTGGGCGAAGGAGCCGGGGCGATATTCAGTGTCGGGGCGCGCGAAGCCGGCTGCGCGGTGATGGGCCCTGCAACCGCAGCTTGTCCTCCGGTGGAGACAGGGGGAGTAAGCAAGGGTTCTTCTCCCTGAGGTGGAGGCGTCGGCAGCGGCATCTGACGCATGTCCGGGTCCTCATACGGGCGAGGCGATGGAACCGGCAGCGGTGTCCCCGGCGGCGAGGCTTTTACAACTTGCGGAGTAAGAATGAATACTAGCTCCGTCTCTTGATTGCGAAACCTGGTGGAGCGGAATACCGATCCCAAGATCGGCAAGTCTCCAAGAAAGGGGAATTTGGTCAGATCTCTCAACACCCGGCGGTCGAGCAGCCCGCTAATGATGAGCACTTCGCCTTCGCGCATTTCAACGCGGCTCACGCTCCGACGCACCCGCAAACCGGGGACTGACACGCCATTCAATATAACCGAAACGCTAGGATCGATTTCGCTGACCTCGGGAAAGACTCGTAAGTCGATGGTGTTGGACCAGGTGAGCGTTGGTACGAAATCAAGTCGCACGCCAAAAGGTTTGAACTCAACAGCGATAGTGTTAGCGCCAAGGCCTCCCCCACTGGGGAAGGGAACGGGAAATTCTCCGCCGGCAAGAAAACCGCCGGAACGACCATTTTTGATGACGAGATTGGGCTGCGCCAGAATCTGAGTAATATCTTTATTCTGTAACAAGCGATACACCGCAGCAATCGAAGCCCCACCGGACAAATAAGAAAAGACACCTGAGGCAGATTGGCCAAAAGTTACTGTCGGAGGAAAATTCGCAGTATTAGGCCAGACCTCTCCGCCATTAAATCCGGCCTGAGAGCCGATACGACTCAACGCATTGGCGCGACCAGTAACCACGCCGATATCAATACCAAGGTCGCGGAGTTTCGAGAGTGCAATTTCGGCAACAACGACGTTCACCTGGATCTGGCGGAAATCACGAATCACCAGCAAGTCAATGATCCCGGGGCTGCGGCGCTGCTCTCCCCAGCGCTCGGTATCCGTGTAGGCGCTTTCTTCAAGAAAGGCCAGCTCGCCGCCGCCGGCAAAGGCCGTGCCTGTCTGAGGAAGATGCACCGGAGGCGTGGTGATGTTCACAGCCTGACTATTAGCCCCAGCAGCAGGCGCTACTTGCTCTTGCTGTTTCGGCGGCAAATAGGTGCGTGCGATGGAGAGCACCTTATCGTACACGGCTTCATTAGAGACTTCTCCCTTCAGGACAATCGCGGAGCCTGAAGCGAGGACTTCAACGGGCTCTTCCGGAAACAAGGTCTGTAATTGCTTGCGCAACCCCACTACATCCGGAACAACATTGAGCGTGAAATTCGTGATGCCTCCGCGCTCGGTCCACACGATCAAAGAAGTGGTCCCTACCGATTTGCCATTGATGAGGAGTTGATTCGGCGCCAAGACGACGACATCGGCAATTTCCGGCTGGGTGACGGAGACGGTTTTTGACCGTGTCTCCAACCACAGGACTTTCGATTGATTCACTGTTACTTCGACAAAAGGAGTTTTTTCCTGCGCCAGTACGGGGCTCGCTAGCACACAATAAGTGAAAAGAATAAAAGCCGCCCCCCTCCAGCTCCCTTGGTCTCCTCTGATTCCTTCAGTCCGTCCGCGTTCCATCGCTTCCTCCTGATTCCTTCCCTAGAATTCGACCTCCGACTTCTTGTCCCCCATATATACACTGACGCGATACTTTGCTGAAGTCACCGGCGGTGCACCTTTCTTCTGCGGAGCAACGATATTGAGGAGATCGTGCGCCGTGCTCCCGCGCGTGGGCACAATGGCGTCGTCGGCTTGGCCACGCAGAGCGAGAATAATCTGTCCTTCTCGGGAGGCGACCGACAATTTCTCCACTTCTTCAGGCGTCAGTTCTAAAGTGATGGAACTCGCCACTTGTGGCTTGCCATCTTTACGCTCTTCCGAAGTTTGGGCGACTGACAAGACCCGCTTGTTCTGGAGCACGATTTTCGAAACCTGCACCGCTTTCCCTTCTTCTGATCCAGGAGGAGTGAGATTAGCAATCACGTCCACCCGATCATTCGGTGCAATAAAGCCGCTCACCCCAATCACTTCATTGACCTGGACAGCCATGGCCCGCTGCCCCGGACTTAGCAACACGGTTAAGCCGGCTTTGTCTCCTAGTCGAGTCTCCAATACCGGCTCACCAATGCTGATATCGATTTTGGCTACTTTTCCTTTGACTTTGTCAAACGAAGAAGAAAACCCCGACGGGAGAGAAGTTTTTAGGTAGGGCGAGAGCTGCACCATATCCTCAGCAACGACGGTCCCCGCCGGAATTTCTTTCGTCGCCACCACGACGGCTTGCGTCGAATTACGGAATTGTTCTGCGGATTCTTGCTGCTGGCGCAGGAAATTAGAGATGCCATAAGCGGCAAGCAACCCAAAACTAATGGCCAACAAAACAGCAAGTCTCACCCGGTTCTGCATACGGTGACTCCTTCTTTCCGCTAGAACCCCGCCCACTCACCGCGGGGATCCAGATACACGGCAATGAGCGTTCCTATCGCAATAGCGACTCCATAAGGAATCGTATGGGTTCGCGTTAACTCGTTATCCGACATTATTTCTGGCAACACAGCACCCTGACTACGGATCAGCATGACGAGGTCTCGCCACAAAGTTTTTACTCTTCGCCAGTTGGCTTCATTTCGCGCAAGAGAAAGCACTGCCAATATGCCCCCGGCAAGGATCGAGTAAAACAACACGCGTGGAAGCCAGGAGCGCCCCAACACCGCGCCAATCGCTCCGACAAGTTTGACGTCTCCAGCTCCAAGCCAACCCAGAGCAAAAGGGAGGAAGAGTGCTCCAATGCCCAAGCCAAAGCCCAGGCAAGCATCGAAGAGCGGAGACATCCCCTGTCTTAAATGTAGCAAAACTCCGCTTGCCAGAGCAAATGCAACGAGCCAATTGGGAATGCGCCGTTCTTTCACGTCAAACACTGCCGCTACTCCAGCCACCGAAACGAGTAACAAATCGAGAGCAGAAATCATGTCAACGACTGAGCTCCTTAAAGGAAAATAGGCGAATGCACCTAGAGTGTACTAAGATGCATCGGCGAAATTTCCCAAGACTCTACGCTGCATTGTTTACAAAAAAGAAAAGCGCCGCTTTGACTTGCAGCGCCTCTTTTTCAAATCACGCTAACCTTACAGACTAGGAAGAGGGTTCTCTTTTCCCGCGGAAAAGGAACCTACGTGCACTTGGCTTCTTTTTCTTCGAGCGCAGTCTCTAAGCCAAGAACGAATCTGGCCAATCTTAACAGCAGGTGTCTACCGTGTTTTTTGCCTTGACAAAGAGATTATTTATGGAATCCCCTAGGCCTGAATTCTTGACGAGTATCCAGAAACCGAGAACGACGAGTCCGAGAATCAACGCGTACTCCGTCATCCCCTGCCCTTCTTCTTCTTTCACTAACTGCTTGAGCAGTTTCATTTATCCTCCTCATACTTCTGGTCGCATGGGTGAACCAGAAGGGAAAAGATTAGGGAACCAGGGCTTTCATCTGGAACAGGGTGGGAGATCCCGCGTAGAGATTCTTCGCTTCTTTCGTGCTCCGGCAATATGGAAACCTTACAAAAAAGTAAACTTAGTCTACTCCTCATAAGCAATAGGAGGAAAGCACTGGCGCCACGCTCGTTCGACTTTTGCTGATCCTAGCAGCAAGTGTCTACTGTGTTTTTTACCTTGCCAAAGAGCGCATTTATGGAAGTCCCGAGGCCCGAGTTCTTGACGAGCACCCAGAAACCAAGAACGACGAGCCCGAGAATCAACGCGTATTCCGTCATCCCCTGCCCTTCTTCTTCTTTCACTAAGCGAGTAAACAATTCCATCTTTTAGTCCTCCATTGTTTCAGTTTCTGCCATCGTAGAAATTGGCAGTTGCGCAGAGGGAGCACAAGTCGTGCCAATGGCAAAATCCCCACGGATCCCCTTGAATCCACGACTTTTGCGCGCGCTGAGTCAGATCGTCTTGTCACATTTGTCATTTTTGTCATGTGTTTTGCCAAATGTGACAAAAGAAGGTTTGCTCGAACAGACAAACATCGGCGCGATCTCTTCCAAACAGAACAAGGATTTCTTGACAGCGTAGCGAACAATATAGGGCAAAAGGAAATCGCACCCTTTACACAATAAACTTAAAAAAAACAGACGCGTGTTCGATATGGCTATGAGAGCCTCGAACTGCAGCCCGCGAGCCTTTCATGCAGAGAGAGGGCAGTCTTGACCCTGAACAGAAATCTTCATGGGTACGGATTTTGCTCGTCTTATGGTGGTTTTCCCGAAGTGCAGTCACAGGAATTCTGAGGAGTGCAACGACGAAGAATCTCAGGAGCGGATCGATCGAAGAGACTCTCAGACAGAGGAGAAAGACGAATAGTATGCAACGAATGGTTTCTTTATTGAAAAATGCGCGTGGTCAAAGCATCACCGAATTGGCGCTGGTCCTCCCGTTTGTTTTGTTGCTCATTGGTGGAGTCATAGATTTTGGCTTGATATTTCTTGTTAGCAATGTGACCGAAAATGCCGCGCGCGAAGGGGCCCGCAAGGGGGCCACGCAACAGACCACGCCAACTGCGGGAAGCGACACTTTTCCCAGTTGTATGACGAACAGCTCGCTCATCCTGAGTACTGCCTGCAAAGCTATTCCCAACGTCGGCCTTTTTAATGGCTTTACCGTCGCGAATACTGCAGTCACCGGCGCGGCGCCAAATCAGACTCTTACAGTCACCATCACCGGCACTTATAGCTGGTACCTCGTACCCGGCATGCTGGCAATTCTGCACAACAGTTTTCCGACTAGTGCAATCACTCTCACACGCAAGGCCACCATGCGCTGGGAATGGCAATCACCGACATGACAAACTGCTCATTATCGTGAGATGGATTCCCCTTATTACCAGGAGACCTAGCACATGCACATCTTGAAAAACGAACAAGGCGTCACGCTTGTCTTCATCGGCCTGCTCTTCTTTTTGATGCTCCTCTTCCTCGGCGTCGCGGTCGACATTGGCTGGACCACGTATGCACGGGGGCAAGCGCAACGGCGTGTAGACGCCGCAGCTCTCGCGGCGGGATCGGCGCTCATTTGCCCAACCACATTTCCCTACAACGGGTATACCGATTGCGCTTCATACCGGGCGGCAAAAACCCAAGCAAGAGCCGATCTGCTGGCAGGCGCTTCTGTCAACAATGTAGTCAACACCAGCACGAACCCTGCAAACACCGTAGCGAAAATGAAATACAACGCCACGTCGCAGACACTCACTGCAGCGAGTGACTGGACACAAGCCAATTGTAACGCAGTGCAGGTGAGCGAGGCCGTGCCCACTCCGCTGTTCTTTTCGTCGATCAGAAATGTGTTCGGCGCCTCGGAAAATGGCTCGATGACTGTCCATGTCGGCGCTACTGCGTATGTAGGCTGCCCTGGGGCGGAGAAACCGCCGCTCCCTCTTGGCTTCTGCTCCTCAGCCATCAACTACCCTTCTAATTGCAACGTCGCCCATGGATTACAAGTGCCAAACGGCGCAAATAATTCCGGATTCATGGATCCCGCTTCTCTGGGAACTATGAGCGATTCGTTATGCAAAGCCCTGGTCAATGGCACCACCACAATGCCGACTGTTAGCACCGGAACAACTCTCAATCTGAACAATGGTCAGCTCACAAGCTGCTTGTCAGCTATTCAAACCCAATACAATACAAACAAGGACGCCTCAGGAAAGTGGTGCGTCGTCGTGCCAGTAGTCGACAATTGTAGCTTCGTTCAGTCTCAACCAGACTCTGGTTTTGCCATGTTTTGCATCACGAGCGTCATAACGACAGGTAATCCTAAATATGTGGACGGCTACCTACAATGCCCCGCCAACTTCACTGGCGGTCCAGGGGGAGAATGTTTCGGCACCGCCGCCCAGAGTCCAGTGCTGGTGAACTAATCAGCACGGCTACCCTTTACAAAAAAAAGCACACACCGATAACTCTATCAATGCTGGACGCGGGCGATAGTAATCTACAAAGAGCCGCTCGCCTCTCCCGACAGCTATGACTTGACCGGGCTGCCGCCGTTCATCGGCACCTATAGAGTGCGATCACCCTCACACGCAAGTCCACCATGCGCTGGGAATGGCAATCACCAACATGACAAACTGCTCATTATCGTGAGATGGATTGCCCTTATTACCAGGAGACCTAGCATATGCACATCTTGAAAAACGAACAAGGCGTCACGCTTGTCTTCATCGGCTTGCTCTTCTTTCTGATGCTCCTCTTCCTCGGCGTCGCGGTCGACATTGGCTGGACCACGTATGCACGGGGGCAAGCGCAACGGCGTGTAGACGCCGCAGCTCTCGCGGCGGGATCGGCGCTCATTTGCCCAACCACATTTCCCTACAACGGGTATACCGATTGTGATTCGTACCGGGCGGCAAAAACGCAGGCGAGAGCCGATCTGCTGGCAAGCGCCACCGTTAACAATGTAATCAACACCAGCACGAATCCCTCGAATACCGTGACAGCAATGTCTTACAACACGACAACGCATGCTCTTACGACAGCAACGGGGTGGAGTGCAATCCTCGGCGGCGGGACCAACTGTAATGCAGTTAAGGTAACCAACGCCGTGCCCACTCCGCTGTTCTTTTCGTCGATCAGAAATGTGTTCGGGGCCTCGGAAACGGGTTCCATGACCATCCATGTCGACGCTACGGCGTATGTGGGCTGTCCTGGAACGGAGAAACCCACGTTGCCCCTCGCATTCTGCCACGATGCAGTTGATCCCACAAATACCGGCACGTGTGACGTCACGCACGCATACCAGACACCGGATAATAACTCTGCGTTTTTTACCCCCTCCAATATAACGGCCAATGCGTCGAATTGCAGTGCTCTGGTCAATAACCCGAGCACAATGCCTAACATCAGCTCTGGCGATTCCCTCAACTTAAATAATGGCCAGCTTACAAGTTGTCTACAAGATATAAAAACACAATGTACGGCGCATAGCTGTAGTACGACTACTCCCTGGTGTGTCCTCGTCCCCGTTGTTGGCGGCACCTGTAATACGCCCATGAATGGCAGTCGCAGTGTCCTCGGCTTCGCCGAGTTCTGTATCACTCAGGTCAAAGATACAGGAAGTCCTAAGTATATTGCGGGGAAGATGACGTGTCCCGCCTCTGTCACAGGGGGACCAGGAGGGACGTGTTTCGGCACCGCCGCCCAGAGTCCAGTGCTGGTGAACTAATCAGCACAGCTACCCTTTATAAAAAAAGGCGCGCACCGATAACTCTATCAACGCTGGACGCGGGCGATAGTAATCTGCAAAGAGCCGCTCGCCTCTCCCGACAGCTATGACTTGACCGGGCTGCCGCCGTTCATCGAGAAGCTGCGCGAAGGCTACGATTTCGTCATGGGCAACCACCTGTTCTCTCGTTGCCGTTGGGGTGTCAAATTGTTTTCTCTGGCTTCTTTCTCAGCGGGCTGAGCCTGAAGCGAAAATGAAAAGTTTCCGGCCTTTCCTATTGTTGACCTTTATGCCGAAGATTCTCCGCTCTTTTCTCGAACACGAAGAGACCCTCCGCCGCCTCGTGCTTGTTTCGCTCTTATTCATTGTTCCGGCGCTGCTAGCGCTGGAGCCCGTGAGTGATCCCGATATTTGGTGGCATCTGCGCACGGGACAATGGATTATTGCGCACGGGACTGTGCCCAAAGTAGACGAATTTTCGAGCTATGGCATGGGGAAGCCGTGGGTCGCCTACAGTTGGCTTTTCGAGGTTCTCGTGTACGGGCTGTACCAAGCGTTTGGCTTGCTCGGAATTGTGCTCTACACGGTCATTTTCACTCTGCTGATTGCAGCAGCGCTGTATAAATTGGTGCGCAGATTCGCGTTAAACTTTCCGGCTGAAGTCGCCCTCACAGCGGTGGGGTTGCTTGCCATGACCTCCTTGTATAGTCCACGGCCCTGGCTTTTTAGTATTCTCTTCTTTCTTGTCGAAGTAGACTGTATTTTCCTGGCGCGGCGACAAGGAGAAGTCAAGCGGTTGTTTTTCCTGCCGCTGCTTTTCTGTCTTTGGGCTAATACCCATATCCAATTCTGCTATGGCCTCTTCGTGCTAGGGTTGGCTACATTGGAGCCGCTAGTAGACAAATTTCTTCCTCCTTCCTTCAATCAGCATAAGGCCCAGTCGGTTTCGTTTTGCTCTCTGGTGCTCGTTCTCACAGCCTGTGTTGCCGCGACATTGCTTACTCCCTATCACATACATCTGTATCAAACGCTTCTTGATCTCGTACAGCAAACCGGACAATTCCGCGACATTACAGAATTACAGTCCCTCTCATTCCGTACGCCGTGGGATTGGTGTGTGCTCGCGGTCGCCTTAGGGGCGACCTTCTCACTTGGATGGTCGCGGGCCTTGCGTCCAATTCCTCTTCTTGTCTTGGCGACGGGAATCTTTCTCTCGTTTCGAGCACGCCGAGACGTCTGGTTCATAGTAGCAGTAGCAACACCCATCATTGCTGATGCGTACACGACTATGCCCTCGGCAGCCCGTTTCCCCCTGACTAAGCTCCGCATCGCAAGTTGTGCGGGGCTCCTCCTCTTCGCTCTTTTCGTCGCGGGCTGGCATCGTGATCTCTCTCAAGCTCACCTGGAAGCCGTTGTTGCAGAATATTATCCTGCGTCTGCAGTCGCGGTCATACAAAATCGTGGCTATACGGGGCCACTGTACAATGATTACGACTGGGGCGGATTCCTGATCTGGAGTCTGCGTACACCATTGGTCAGTATGGATAACCGCGCCAACCTCTATGGCAACAGACTTCTTGAGCAATCGCTGAATACGTGGACAGGGAGCGAAGGATGGGATGCAGACCCTGATCTGATAGCAGCTCATTTGGTTATTGCCAATATCAAGGGAGCCTTGGCTTCACTTCTGCGTCTCGATCCGCGTTTTCAATTAGTCTACGAGGACAAAGTTGCTGCCGTCTTTACTGCGCGTTTACCATCCCAAGAACAGGCAGCAGCCTTGCGGGCGTCGCAGTAGAGGTCTGCCCCATTCCGCCGATAGTCATACGAGATGAACACTTCGAGAAGCATAGCAAATCTCGATGAGCAGCAAGCAAGAAGACACACAGGCTCATGGGAAAAGCGGGGCGTTTTTCTCAAACGCCTGGGCCATGCAGGTGTACGTCTGGGGCTGCCTGTCACCACAGGCATATTCATTGTGTGGAATCTTCTCGCAATCTACACCTTGATTATCGACCCACATTACAATGACTTCGGTCGTTTCTACTATTCGGCGTCCGCCTTCTTGGACGGTCATGCGATGTACGGTCCTAAACCTAGAGAAACAGTGCAGCTAGGAGAATCCCTGGGGCCACAGTTTGGAAATTTGAATCCTCCCCACTTTCATCTTCTCCTATTGCCAGTAGCTTTTTTTTCTCCTGCCTTCGCTTTGGTTTTCTGGGGTATTCTGAGCCTGTTTAGCCTTGTTGCTTCACTCTATCTCATTATCAAAGAGTCCGGACTCGAACTGAGTCCACAAATGCGTCGCGTCAGCGTCCTGGCCTTGCTTGGTTTTGTCGGTACAAGCACGACACTGGTAACCGGGCAGGTTTCGTTTCTCCTTTTGCTACCAGTCACGTTGGCCTGGGCTGCGGCGCGCCGAGGACAGTGGACACGTACGGGAGCACACTTAGGACTGGCCATGAGCGTGAAGCCTTTCCTCTTTATTTTTTTACCCTATTTTTTCCTGCGCCGACAGTTGCAAGCAGGGCTCGCAGCTATAGGGACGGTCCTAATCTGTTTCATAGTAGGCCTTTGTGTCTTCGGCTTAGCAAACCATCAAGGCTGGTTGCAAACGCTTACGGCTGTAAGCTGGTCCTCAATCCATTCGAACACCTCAATTCTGGGATTTCTTACCAGAATTCTCACAACTACGCCGGCGCTCCCACTTGCCCAAACCTTAGACTTCGTCAAGATTCTCTGGCTGAGCCTTGCCGGAGTGATCGGTTTGTTTACGTTTGGAGTTATCCTACGTGACTCAACGGCGACAGCGGTGGACCGCCATTTTGCACTCCTGCTGTTGGCCGCGTTACTGATCTCACCTCTGGGGTGGATTTATTACTGGTGGTTGCCGTTTGGACCGTTCTTCGTCCTTGTTATGGCCTGGCGGCAAGAGCAGCAAGGAACCCTTCCTGTTCCTTCTCTAGTACGTTGGAGAAATAGACTCTTCCTCCTCGCGCTTCCGGGACTTTTCTGCCCTCTTCCTACCATAGTGCTTTTTCCGTCCCAGCTCTGGGTGAAGGCCTCGATTGGCTCAATCTATTTTTGGACGACGCTCTTCCTGTGGATGAGTCTGATCGCGGACTCACGTAGATCACTGAGATTCTGACAATGAAGCCCTTTTCCAACTTACGGCGCGACAAAAAAATAATCATCATCGGCGCTG
The DNA here is from genome assembly GCA_964441775.1 of uncultured Enterobacteriaceae bacterium. Taxonomy (GTDB): domain Bacteria; phylum Desulfobacterota; class Binatia; order Bin18; family Bin18; genus SYOC01. Next base: position 37,243 of record CAYTVL010000023.1, on the reverse strand, counting down.
GTCCTGCAGGATTGACAGCAGCGTACAAACTTGCTCAGGCAGGTTGCCATGTGCAGGTGTATGAAGCTGGGAATCACGTCGGTGGATTGGCGCGCAGTTTCGAATTGTGGGGACAAATCGTTGATTGTGGCCCGCATCGGTTTTTCTCGAACGATGATATTGTAAACAGGTTTTTCAAGGAAATAGTGAAAGATGATTTTGTTCTCGTCAATCGCCTCACACGAATTTATTACCGAAAGAAATACTTCTACTATCCGCTCAAGGTCGGCAATGTTCTTTCCAATCTTTCGCCGATTGAAGTGTTGCAGATTTTGTCTAGTTATGTGAAACAATGCATCTTCCCGATAAAAAATCCGAAGACCTTTGAAGACTGGGTGGTCAATAAATTTGGCCGAAAACTTTTCAATATCTTTTTTAAAAACTATACCGAAAAATTGTGGGGCATCCCCTGCGCCGCAATAGACGCCGATTGGGCGGCGCAACGTATCAAGTCATTTTCTCTTCTAGAAGCCGTGAAGAACGCTATCTTCGGAAGTAGTAAAACGCAACACAAAACATTGGTCGAGGAATTTGCTTACCCTAAATATGGAACTGGAACCCTCTATCAAAAGATGAAAACCAAGATTGAAGAATGGAATGGTAAAGTCATCCTGAATGCTCCAGTGTCAACTATTTTAATAAATGGAAAGAAGGCAGTCGGTATCAAATTAAAATCAGGTGAAGAAATATTGGCGGACGAAATAATTAGCACCATGCCGCTCACGTTGATGGTCAAAGGGCTGGAGAAGACGCCGCAGAATGTCATTGATGCATGTAATAAGTTGTATTATCGCAACACGATCCTTGTTTATGTTGAAGTAGAAAATACTAACTTGCTTCCGGATAACTGGATTTATGTACATATGCCTGAGGTCAAACATGGTCGAATTACGAACTTCCGGAACTGGGGCAAGGAGCTCTATGGCGATAAACAGACTTCTATCTTGTGTCTGGAATATTGGTGTTTTGATAATGATGAAATATGGAAAGAACAAGACGCCACCCTTGGAAAATTAGCTCCCGAAGAGTTGGTGAAAATAAATTTGATTCAGCCGCAAGATAAAGTACTGAACACGTTCGTGGTTCGTTTGCCTCGTTGCTACCCTGTGTATGAGACAGGGTACATGGAATCACTTTCTGTTATCAAAAACTATCTCGACAAATTCGAAGGTTTAAGAGTGATTGGGAGATATGGTTCTTTTAAATATAATAACCAAGATCACTCCATGCTTATGGGTTTATTGGCCGCGAAGGAAATCCTTGAGGGCGCTAACGAAAGACTCTGGAGTATTAACTCCGACAGCGAATATCAGGAAGCAGGAAAGGTGATGGCAAAATAATTAGGAGAGGGGCATATCTCACATTCTGTTCCTAGCGCTCTTAGGCTTGTTCTGAGTTACTCGCGCCACGAAGTCATTCCTACTCCCTCTATGGGTGGAAACCTCGCTCAATTCAATCTATTTCCAGACAACACTCTTCTCATGAATGAGTCTGACTGCTGACAGTACGCAGCGAGTACGGCTTACGTGCCGCATACTTAATTGGAGGAGAGTGTAGACTTGTCAGAGCCCCACTCACTGTTCAAAATTAGCTTTACCCCTTCAGGTAAAGTCAAGCGAAACTGTCGCACCCTCTCTTCAAGAGAGGAATGATCAAGGGAAGGGAGTGCATACATTGTCACAACATTATCTCCTACCACAACCCTAGGTTTGCCAAGATACAGCTTACCGATGGCGATCCAGTTTGACGGCATGTTAGGAATCCATAAATCATACACCATCGCCAATTTTACATCGTAATGATTTGCCAACGATGTAATCCATTCCCCGCTACCTTCCGTTCTCTTCTTTGCAAGCGCCTCTCGCGATGCGAGCCCCCAGAGGTCGAGAACATAGTTCTTGTTACCATACGCAACCCATCCGATATCATTTACTGCGACGGGAGCCCGGTAATACTCGTCGACAAACCTGTGCATTTGGTATTGCTGTTCATAAATATTGTTGGACGCGTAAGGAGTTTTTAACAATATTAGAAGATAGTTTGGGCATGTGATCAACAGATAGAGCGCGAGAAATACGCCGACTTTGGCGCTTGAATTCGTCTGGACAAAGTCAGCAAGATACACCCGGTGCAGATAGAGGAAAGAGGCGAGTAGGGTTGCCCATGCATAAAGCTCATAGCGCGAAAACCACCCGAATTCTCCGACCAGCATGTGTAACAATCCCACTGTGGCGGCCCACATCGCGAACAAGCGCTGCTCACGATTACTGTTGCACCATGCGAAATACAGCAACACGAGCACATAGATTGCGAACTGCAGACCAAGCCTTGACGAGAAAATGTTGAAAAGACAATGCCCCACAATGGTCAGGAGATATGGACCATCAACAACAACAGATTTTGCGATGACGGAAGTCGGCAGCCATCCGAGCCCCAAGGCATACAAAAATAACGAAAAACCCAGTAGCGCTGCCCCAAGCAAGAGCCCGGCTACGGAAGCCGCTTTGTAATGACGTCGAAACAAAAGATAACCGATTGTCGGCACAGACAACGCCAGATTTTCGTAGCGAACGAGGGGTCCCAAAACAATCGCTGAGGAAAACCACCACGGCGTGTTGTTGCTCTTGAGGACGTGAATAAGACCCATCGTTACTGCCAGAGCAAAGAAAACTTGTAGAGAATGTTCCATGCCGGTGAAAGCCACTCCCGGCAGATTGATCGCCAGGAAAAACGCGACCACGATCCCGATTTTCGCTCTCCGGGTACGGACATCTTCTACGTCAAAGCATTGATCAACGAGCCAGTTCACGATGCCGATCGCACCGATAGACGCCACGTAGTTGATCGCTAAGGGAGCAAAATACTCCACGCCGAGACGACAAAAAGGCGCTAACAAAAAAGGCCAGAGAATACTGGAGGAGGGAGCTGCATACTCGCCGGCATTAATTCCGTAATGCCCCTGAGCAATATGCTTCGCTAAAGCGAGATGGATATAAGGGTCGTCCAAAGTGTAGATGAAATGCCCGTCATTGAGGAGAAGAATCGCCAGGACCTCGACAGCATAGATCGCGGTAAAGATTGCAATGGACGACAATACGATCAGGCGGTGAGATGAGCGGGCCACAGGAAACGAGCGGGTATCCCTGCACGTGGAGTCCCGGGCTCTTTCTGGCGCTTGCCTGCTCACGATGAGCCTAAGGCCGCAGCCGAGACATTCCTTACCTCTCTGAATTCAGGCATTTTCTCCAGCTTGCGGTAGAGGGTCCGCAGAGAAATCCCCAGCCGCTTTGCGGCAAGCGTTTTATCTCCACTCGCCTCGGCTAACGCCGCCTTGATCACGGCTTGTTCTGCTTCACCGAGTTTCGAGAGCACTTTCACACTGATCTCTTCCCGGTGGCTGGTGGCGTAGTGTTGCAAGTGCATGGAAAGGTCACTGAGAGTGATATACTCTCCGTCAGAAACGAGGACGGCGCTTTCCACCACGTTCCGCAGTTCTCGGATATTCCCCGGCCAGGAGTAATCCATGAGCAGCGTTTGCACCGATTGACTGATTTTTTTCAGGGGCTTTTGGGTTTGACGGCACGCCTGGGCAATAAAATGCGAGACTAAGAGCAGGAGGTCTTCTCCTCGTTCCCGCAGCGGCGGCAAGATGAGGCGCGCATTATTGAGCCGGTAGTAGAGATCTTCACGGAAGCGACGGTCCTGGATGGCCTTCTCTATTTCGCTATTCGTGGCGGCGACCACCCGCACGTTCGCTTTCTTGGCGGACGACTCGCCCACCCGATAGAACTCCCGACTTTCGAGGAACCGTAACAGCTTGAGCTGAATCGCAAGCGACAGATCGCCGATTTCATCCAAGAATAACGTGCCCCCTTCCGCCGCTTCGATTAACCCTTTCTTGTTTTTATCAGCTCCAGTGAAGGCGCCTTTCACATAACCAAACAATTCGCTCTCGACCAACGTCTCCGGAATCGCCGTCATGTTGCACGCGACGAAAGGCCCCTGACTACGCGCGCTGCGCTCGTGAATATACCTGGCCATGACCTCTTTTCCCGTGCCCGTCTCTCCTGTGATCAGCACGGTAATGTCATACGGAGCGTAACGGTCGACCAGATTGCGGACTTCACAAAATTTACTACTTTCTCCGACGACTACCGAGACAGACGTTTCCATCTCTACGGCCTGCGTGGGAGCGTCGAGCGGTTCGGAATGCAAAAGCGTCGCAAGCGCTTGCGGAAAACGAGGATGAAAATAAATAAAAAGGGTTTGGTCAGGGAGGGTGGGCAAAACGCGCAGCTTGACGTCGTGGGCGTCGTCCGCGCAAAGCGTAATATCGACGAACACATATTTCAGTTGCCCTTCTGGGACAACCTTGCAGACGCGCTCTGCTTCTTTCCAATTCCGGCTGAGATGGACGAGGAATTGACGCTCCGCCAACAGCTTTTGTATGGAAACGGGCGACATCTGGGAAGAATGCAGTAAGAGCACTTGCGGCGGCGTCATAACGTCTCTTCTCGTCACTCCACGATTGCGGAGGCAATCGACAGGTTGCGTAAAGCATCTTTTACTTTATCAAGAGTCAGTTGCGGAGGAACGCCTTCATATTCGCAAGCGGCGAGCACATGGTCGAGAATAAACCGTGGATGAAAGGCCGCCATGTCGTCCGAGGACTCTGGGTAAAAAGTGTCAAACAGGTACGCAAGAATTTCTTCCGGGTCCCCAGTAAAACCTCGCGTCGTGCTGATTCGCCGAAACAGAGCCGCATAATGTTCGCGGGATGGAGGACCGACGAGAAATTTATAAGCGAGACGGCGCAGAAACGCGGCGTCCATGAGCTCTTGCGGCGAGAGATTCGTTGAGAAAATGACGAGTTCATCGAAGGGCACGGAAAACTTCTTGCCCGTGTGAAGCGTCAAGTAATCGACTCGTCTTTCCAGCGGAATGATCCAACGATTCAGCAAATCTTTCGGTCGCAGAAGCTGGCGACCAAAGTCGTCAATCACAAACACGCCGCCGGTAGCTTTGACCTGGAGCGGCGCTTCATAATCGCGAGAAATAAGGTCGAGCTTTAGATCGAGCATATCGAGCGTCAGCTCCCCACCAGCGATGATGACTGGCCTGCGGCATCGCACCCAACGGGGATCGAACTCGACCGTGGGCAGGGCGAGACTTGGAGGAACAACGTCTGTTGGACGAGCACTCGGGACTTCTTCATGCACGACCGGATCGAAGACCTTAATGATATGTCCGCCGACCTCGATACAGTAGGGCAAGTAGAGCATCTGCTGAAAGGCTTGACCAATAGCTTCGGCAATCGAGGTTTTTCCGTTGCCGCTTGGACCATAGAGGAGAATCGGTTTCCCCGAGTTCACCGCAGGGCCAAGCTGACGCAGGACATGTCTGGGCAACACGAGATGAGAGAGAATCTGGGCCAGGGTTTCGTTGGTGACCCGTTCATTTGTCACAGACTGTTTTTGGACCTGAAGACGATAGTCCGAAAGACGGACCGGAACGGGACCAACGTACTGCGATTGCTGCAATGCCTCCAGGGCTCGCTCTCCCCCCCTGACTGTCAGGGCATAGCGGAGAAGAGCGAGATTGCCGTCCAGTGAGCCGCGCGTCTCAACGAGGGCCTCTTTCTTGGCTATCTGCAATAACTCTTCAACAATTCTCCGTGAGAGGGCAATCTCGCGAGCGATCTCCGGGACCGTCTGCGCCCCAGAGAGAAACATGGACTTCAACACAAATCTGAGAAGAAACTGGACATCGTATCCCGTCTCTGGGATGGAGGAAGGAGCCGCCGGCGGCTCCTGCATGACTTGCTGCAGTTGCTCTTGGGTAAAAAACCCCAGCGAGACAAGATGCTCTCCGATCCGTCCGCCAGTTGTTTGCTGACGCACCAGAGCCTCTTGCAACTGCTCGTGAGTAATGAGTTTTTTTTCGAGAAGAGCTTTTCCTAAAGGCATAAGCACTGAGCCGTTCTAAAAGGCCAAAAAGCATTGCAGGAGCGTTGCATAACAAACCCCGGTTCGAGATTTCCTCCGCTGCTTTTTGGATCGGCATCAGGCTGAGTAAGTTAAGCGGGAGCTCACTTGGAAATGAGGCGTGAGAGAGGGACTGACAGTGGAAAGAAGAACAGTCGCGCAGGCAATCGTAGGGGCGCAGCAGGCCGCGCCCCTGTCTGGGATTAAAAAGAGTAGATCCCCTCCCACGCAAAGGTATCCTGGCCGGAGAAAAAGCGAGGCCCGGATGGGGTAGCGATGCCTTGAAAGAAGCGCTTGTCCGATTCGTCGTGGCGGAACTCCACGCGCACGGTGAGCCCCGGGAAGAGGGATGGTTGGAACGCCAGGGTTGGAGTAATTTCCCATACGGTTTGCTTCACCCCAGTTCGCACTCCATCCACATCATCAAAAAATTCGGCTCGGAGGGTACCGCTCAGCATGTCGGTGAAATGATAAATCACGTAGCCCGCCAGTCCATCCCAGCGCGCGTCTTTCGTTCCGCGACCACTCGGTTTGAACGGTCCCAAAACGTTGGACTCGTCTGCATGATTAAAATCAAGGATGAAGGTCCACAAGTCGGTGGGTTTGTACGTGGTGAGCAAAGTAAACAACCCACGCGTGGAGTCACCCCGACCTTTAGCGTCTGTGAATTTCCCGGTAACAGGATCAAAAAAGAGGCGTTCCTGCTCTGGTCCCACCGTACCCGCCGCATAAATCGTGAGCGTAGGATGAGGCGTGAGAGTGAGGCCGCCGGTAAAAATGACGCCATTGTTAACCTTATAAGAAAACTGATCCCAACCGGTGATCAAACCGGCGTCCAGGCTCAACCAATCGGTAAACGCATAATTGAAAAGGGCGCCGGTGTGGGTGAACGGAATCGCGAAACCAAACAGGATTGAATTTGAAATATTATAATTGATATTGTCCCATGTTTTGATGACCTCCTCGCCATGCAGGGTCACGAATTTCCCCAGCTTCATGCTAAGTCCACTGCCGATGGGAAACTTGTAGGTGAGGTAAAACTGTGTAGCCTCAAAAGAGTTGCGGCTTTCGTGGCACGAGCCTTTCCCACTGATAAAAGAGGGAGTCTTACACCAGCGCGTTGACCGTCCCACCACCTCAGCGGTTTTGCCAAAATCAAGATCCGTGACAAAGCCTATCTCGCCGTCGACAACCCGCTGAATGCGGATGTTGGCAATATCAAGATCAATGTGATCATGCTTGCGGTTCATTAAGAGCAGCCCGTTCTTGCGATTGCTCGGTTCGTTGAAATTATACGTATAGTTGCCGCCGAGCAGACCATGAATTTCCAGCCCCCACGTTTTTAACGGCGCCGCAAGCCCCACGGCTTCGACTGGACTCCACGGACTGGGTTTCTCGGGAGCGGCTTCCGTCTTTTCCGCCTCTGCGGCCGGAGCTGTTTCGTCAGCATGTAGAGGACGCCCGCCAGTGAGTCCGCAGACCAGTAGGCTGACTCCGCATAACCAGCTCAAGTGCTTCTTCATTTCCTACCTCCATTCTAAGCGTTTTGCCCCACCTCAAACATCCTAGCCATGAGCAAGGCCTATGCCATGGAGTATAAAGAAAAAATACAAGGAAATCCAAGTCGGACATGTTCCCCCACCAGGCAGATGCCTAGAACAGCAGCAGGCGCACCCAGCAGGCGCCCAAACTCTAGACAATCTCCGTTGACACCACCCATCCGATCACTTAGGCTTTGTCGTACTGTAATCACACATTCTCACAATTTTCTCTAAAAGGAGACTTTTATGGCTACTGCGGATTTCGAGGCTCGGCAGCTTCTCAAAGCCTATCGCAAAGGGCTGATTTCCGACGCGTTGTTTGAAGAACAAATGCGAGAATTGGGGAACGGAAACAGTCGCCAAGATTACACCTATAACGGCAAAACCCACGCCACTGAGCGCGAGATGATTATGCACGTTCTCGACGAATTTCGCTGCGGAGAAAATTTTGCGGCTGAATACTTGGCCAAGTGGGTGGATGCGAGCGATCAGGAATGCGTCAAAGGCGGACTGCGAGTCGTACAGCAGCGGGAAGCCTATCACGCCCAGATTCTCGAAGCGCGGCTGCGTGAGCTAGGCGGCATTCCGCAGTGTTCCGTCCCACAGGAACGTCGAGATAAGGAAGTGCCCTTCTATAGTTCGACGGAACTAAAAGACGCTCAGAAGCTGATGTCAGTCGCTTCCCGCCTTGGGAATGATCCTGCCGCACTCCTTAAGCCTCTCACTGACGCCATTGCCCAAATTCAAGACGATCAGCAGAGTAAAGAACTGCTTCGTTCGCTCGTCGACGATGAAATGTCCAGTGTGAAATGGCTCATGGAAGCGTGTCAGACTCTGAACGCACCCAGAGCGGCTGC
>CAYTVL010000023.1:0-28722 GCA_964441775.1 uncultured Enterobacteriaceae bacterium | reverse complement strand
TCTCGCTCGCCCTTCCATGCCCATCCCCCTTTCTCTTTCTCTTACCGTCGAACAGATAGTGCAGCCACTCCGTGAGCCGCTAGGCTCCTACTGGGAGAACGTCCTCCACAGCCTTGCGGTTGCCCCGAACCCTGAGTTAGCCGCCGCAAATTTGCGTCATCTCCTTGAGGGAGGAATCGGGTCCGGTGTCGTTCTCGGGTCTCCAGAGTTATGCGGCGACCTCCTCTTCATTCTCGGCTCCAGTCAACATCTTGCTACTGTTTTATGTAATCAAGGAGATCAGTGGGAAGCGGTTTTTCTCGCGGATCGCCACTCTTCAACGAAAAGCGTAGCTGAGCATCTCGCAGCGTTGCGGCAGCAACTGCCGATTGAGTCGCCGGAAGAGGATTTTCTTCGTGGGCTGCGGTCCTATCGGAATCGTGAATATTTCCGCATCGGCGTGCGCGATTTGTTGGCCCGCGCTCCGCTAGAGGAAACCATCAGGGATCTCAGTTTTCTGGCCGAAGCGGCGGTGCAAACAGCATACGATTATATCCGTGTACAACTGCGCTCGGCGTATGGAGAGGCAGTGGCGACCATCGACGGTCACACACGACCGTTAAGATTTGTCGTCTTCGGGATGGGAAAATTTGGCGGACTGGAGCTGAATTTCAGCTCGGACATTGATCTGATTTATCTTTACGAAAGCGACATTGGGCTGACGACCGGAGGCCAGAAGGGTGCGGTTGATCCTCGTGCGTTTTTCAGTCAACTCGCGCAAGGGCTGACCCGAGCGCTGAGTGATTTGAAGTTTGGCGGGCGCGTGTTTCGCGTGGATCTTCGTCTACGTCCGGATGGCGTCAATGGTCCAGTGGTGAATTCGCTGCCCAATACGCTCTTGTACTACGAATCGTGGGGCCAGACTTGGGAGCGGGTGGCATTGCTTAAAGCCCGGCCCGTCGCGGGAGAGAAAGAGTTGGGAGAACAGTTCCTCCGTGAGATCGCTCCCTTTGTCTTTCGTCGCTATCTTGATTACACAACGCTCGCAGACATCAAAGAGATGAAGGCGCGAGTCGAGCGCTCATTGCGCGCCCCTGAGCGCAGCGGAATGAACGTCAAACTGGGGCGCGGCGGGATTCGCGAAGTTGAATTCGCCGCCCAAGCGCTGCAATTGATTCATGCAGGGAAAGACCCCCGCGTACGTGACCGGACCACGCTTTCGGCCCTGGACCGTTTAGTTGAGTGTCGCTACCTCGCTGCGGCAGACCGCGACGTGTTGCGCGATGCCTACCGCTTTCTGCGCCACGTGGAGCATAAACTGCAAATCGTACAAGATCATCAAACGCACACATTGCCCAGCGACGAGGCGGACATCCGCGCCCTGGCGCGGCGGTTGCGCATAGCAGAACAACAGTCACAAGTCGCAAGTCTCAAGTCACAAGTTGATCAGCGAGACGAAGTCGAGCTGTTCTGGACGACTTTGCACGCTCACATGGACGCCGTACATCAGATTTTCCGCACGCTTTTTCGCGAGGAAGAGCAGAACCAACTCCAAGTAGCGAACGAACACGCTGGGGAAATTTCCGCGCTCTTCCAAGAATTACATCATGAAGAGCGCGCCCTGTGGCGCTTGCAGCAGTTGGGGTTTCAGCAACTTCCCGAGGCCTATGAAAACGTGCGACTCTTGCACGATGGACCTCCCCATTCACCAGCGTCGCCCAAGCGCCGTAAGCTCCTCTATGCACTAGAGCCGCTCCTCTTTGGCGAGATCGCGAAAACAGCGAACCCCGACCACGCTTTGGCTGGCATGGCGAGCTTAATTGCGTCTATCGGGGCGCGTTCGAGTTTCTTGGCGTTATTACGAGAAAACCCCCAGACGCTGCGCACCCTGGTCGGTTTGTTCGGAACGAGCGCGTATCTCTCACAAGTGTTTTTGCGTCACCCGGAGCTGCTTGATAGCCTCGTGCGCACCGACCTCGTCCAGGTGCACACGAGTCGGGAGGCTATGCAGCGTGAACTCACTGCGCGCTTGGCGGAAGTGCGAGATTTTGAGGATCGCCTTGATATTCTGCGCCGCTACCGCACCGAAGAATTCCTGCGTATCGGCATCAATGACAGCAACGGGCTGCTCGACGTGTTTGAAGTGACCGAGCAGCTCTCGAACCTGGCGGAGGTCTGCCTCACCGGCGCCTACGAAGTGGCGCGTACAGCCTTGTTGGAACAACTCGGCTATACTCAACTTCCGAGCCAATTCGCCATTGTTGGGATGGGCAAACTCGGCGCGGGCGAACTCAATTACAATTCAGACCTCGATTTAATTTTTCTTTATGAGCCCACGGAAGCAAGCACCGCAGATGGACCCAGCCCGCAAGAGTGCTTTACGAAACTCGTCCAGCGCTTGATTTCCGTGTTACAGGTGCAAACGCGTGAAGGATACGTCTACAAGATTGACACTCGTTTACGTCCGTCAGGCCGGTCCGGCTCTCTGGTCTCTTCACTGTCAGCGTTTCGGCGCTATCATGAAACCAGCTCGCAATTATGGGAGCGTCAAGCGTTAATTAAAGCTCGGGTGATCCTGGCTGAACCTCCATTGCACGAAGCTATAACGACGCTGATAGAACAGGTCACGTATGCACAGGCGATCGACGCGAGCGACGTCGCCGAAATCGACCGCCTCCGTGGGCGCATGGAACAAGAATTAGCGCGTGAGCAGACGGGGCGTTTCAACATCAAGACTGGGCGCGGTGGTATTGTCGACATTGAGTTTCTTGTACAAATGCTGCAATTACGCTACGGTCAGCAGCTCCCCGTTTTGCGGCAGCGCGCTACAGCTCCGGCCTTGGACGCCCTGCACGCATGCGGGGTGTTGTCTGAGGATGATTTCAGCATGTTATCTCGGGGATATCGTTTTTTACGCACCCTCGAAAATCGCTTGCGAATTGAACATGACCAGCCGGTAGAAGCCCTGGAGAGCGAAGATGCTCATCTTACGCCTCTTGCACGGCGACTTGGCTACGAAGGGGACGACGCGGCAGCCCAGCTATTGGCCGATTATCAAAACCAGCGAGAGGCTCTGCGCACCTGCTACACGCGGTGGTTCGCCCGAGAGAAAGGACAAAAACAATGAGTACGGAACAGGAACGATCGACCACAGAGGACTTTGCTACGCTTTTCGCGCACGAGGAGTCAACGCCAACCTTGCAAGAGGGACAGATTGTTAAAGGGCGCGTCGTGCAAATCAGTGATGACAGCGTCTTCGTGGATATTCAAGAAAAAGGCGAAGCGATTATCGCGCGCGCCGAATTGGAAGATGAGCATGGCAATTTAGAAGTCGGAGTGGACGACGAAGTTGAAGCGACGGTGGTCAGCACCGACACGGAGATTCGACTGTCGCGCAAATTGCTCAAAGGCCTGAAAGCCCGCGCGTTACTGGAAAGCGCCGTGGCCAATGGTCTACCAGTAGAGGGACGCGTGTCTGGTGTCATTAAAGGCGGCTACGAGGTCATGGTCGCCGGGCTGCGCGCGTTTTGCCCCTTCTCGCAGATCGACACGCGGCGCGTCGAATCGTCGGATGTCTATCTCAACCAGGTCTTGGATTTTCGCGTGACTCGGTATGGGGACAATGGGCGAAACATCGTGCTGTCGCGTAGGCAGTTGCTTGAGGAGCAAGCCCAAAAAGCGGCGGCGGAAACGCGGCAGAAAATTGTCCCTGGAGCAGTCTTGCCAGGCGCGGTGTCATCCGTGACTGACTTTGGCGCCTTTGTTGATCTCGGAGGAGTCCAAGGGCTAGTGCACGTGTCGGAACTCTCACACTCGCGAGTAGTGAAACCGGCGGACCTCTTGTCTGTGGGCCAGAGCGTTTCCGTCAAAGTACTCAAAGTAGACGAGAAAACCGGCAAAATCGCGCTCAGCATGAAGGCTCTCGAAGGCGACCCGTGGGCGGCGGTGGCAGGTCAATTGCGCGAACGGCAAATCGTGAAGGGGCGCATCGTGCGCGCGATGGATTTCGGTGTATTCGTGGAGTTGCTCCCTGGAGTAGATGGGCTCCTCCATCTCAGTGAAGTGCCGCGCAGTCAGCAAGGCCAAGTCAAAGAAGCGGCCGCCGCTCAAGAAGAAATCACCGTGATGATCCTCACTATCGACGCGGAGAAGAAACGGATTTCCTTGGCTCTCGCGCCTGAAGGCGCCGCCCCAGGTGAGCAAGTGGAGTCGTCGGTGACGGTGGGCTCAGTGCTGACCGGCACGGTGGAGCGTGTCGAACCCTTTGGCGTCTTCGTCCGTTTGGGGCCAGGACAAATTGGCTTAATTCCCAACGCGGAGATGGGCACCCAGCGCGGTGCGGATCATCGCCGCGACTTTGGGCCAGGCACAGAAGTGAAAGTGGTCGTGCTGGGCATCGAAGAGAATGGCAGGCGCATTCGCCTCTCGCGCTCAAAAGCGCTCGCCCAGGAAGAACAGGCCGAGACCCAAGCCTATCTCAAAGGAACCGCGCCGAAAGGCCGCGGCTTTGGCGTGACTTTAGGGGACTTGCTGAAGCAGAGTCGTAAAAACTAACCGCGCCGCAGAACCTACCTCGGCCCAGGCCCTCTCGTAGGAGCAACCCCTTGTGGTCGCCCGGCGGTGGGCAGGCGCAGGGGCCTACCCCTACGGAGCGTAAACGAAACCTCTCATATAGTCAGGAGACTCTCTCGCAATCTCCGCACCCCTTCGCCGGGTCCGCCTGGGGCGCGGAAGACTGCGGAGCCTGCGACTAACATGGTGGCGCCGGCGCGCACCACACGCGGCGCGGTTTTGGGATCAATCCCGCCGTCGATTTCGAGTTCAGCGTGGGCCGCGCGTTGCTCAAACATCCGCCGCAAGCGCTGTACTTTGTCAACACTTGCTTCAATAAAGCTCTGCCCACCGAAGCCGGGGTTGACGCTCATGATGAGAATCAAGTCCACTTCGTTGAGCACCTCTTCCAGAACAGAGAGCGGCGTACTAGGGTTCAGTACGACACCAGCTTTTTTGCCGCAGTCTTTAATCTGCTGAATCGTGCGATGCAGGTGGGGACACGCTTCTTGATGAACGGAAATGGAGTCGGCCCCGGCCTCGGCAAAATCATTAATGTATCGTTCCGGTTCCACGATCATGAGATGGACATCCAAAGGCAGCACGGTGGCGGTGCGCACCGCTTCAACAATGAACGGTCCAATGGTAATATTGGGGACGAAGCGGCCATCCATTACATCAAGATGAACGCCGTCTGCGCCGGCGTGTTCGACCTCTTCAATCTGTTGTCCAAGGCAGCGAAAATCGGCGGAGAGAATCGAAGGCATGATTTTTATCGTAGTCATGTCACGTGCACTCCAAAGGGAGAGAAGTCTGAGACTGACAGGCGTCTCTTACGGCTTCATCTCGGGAGAGAACATCCGACACTGATCCTTCCCCCCTGCTTTTGCACGGTACAAGGCAAGGTCTGCACGTTCAATGAGGGTTTCCGCTTTTCCCCCATGCTCAGGAAACAAGGCGATGCCCAGGCTCATCGTGCATTGCAGGGAGACGTCCGCCGCCATCGTGGTATGGGTACGAACCGCTTGGAGCAACCGTTCAGCGACGGCGGATGCTTGACGCGCATCGGGGGTGGAAAGCAGCACGGCGAACTCGTCACCGCCAAGCCGAGCAATCACATCGACCTCACGGAGTCGTTCCTTGAGAAGGGTCGCCAGGTTCTGCAAAAAGGCGTCTCCGGCAGGGTGCCCTAACGTGTCATTGATCCCCTTTAAGCCGTCAACGTCAATAAACAGCAACGCGCCTTGAGTCCCATACCGTCGCGCGTGGGCGAGACGGCTCTCCAATTCCTCTTGGAACCGGCGTCGGTTGAAGAGCCCGGTCAAGGCATCGTGGTGGGCGAGATAAGCCAATTCGGCTTCCCGACGTTTTTGTTCACTGATGTCCCGAAGAATCAAGGAGAGTAGAGAGACCGGCGCTTGCGGTTCCTTATGCGCAAAAAGAGTCAACAGCACGGGGAATCGATGGCCGCGGCGAGTGCGCAATTCCGTCTCGGCACTCCACCGTCCTTCTCTCGCAACAGTAGGCAGCACGTTTTGCTCCATACTAAGGCGAAAGAGCTCTGGACAAAAGTCGAGAAGGGTTAAAGAGAAGAGCGACTCATCGAGTTCGATAGCAAGCAGGGATCGGCAGGCGGGATTGACATAGTGGAAATTCCCCTGGGGGTCGAGCAACGCCACGCCGTCCGGCGTTGCTTCAATGATCGCGGCAAGCTGGGATTGCAATGCCGCATCATGCATCGATAGCCGAGACGATGCGGACTGTGCCCTTTGCAGCGATCGTATCCCTCTGTTGCCGCTCATCGAGGTTCCTCACTTTGTCCTTGATCGTTGTACCCCTAACTCCTAATTACTGTAACATATTCTCTCATGTTTGCCGCATTGTCCACCGCAAAGAAAGAGCGAGCTGCGCTCGCAGAGCCAACTCTTATTACTTCTCCTCTCCAAAGAAGGCCAGGAGTTGGTCGAGCAAATACTCCGGCTGTTCTTCTGAAATCCAATGGCCACACTGATCAACTTCACCCCCACGCACGTTCGCGGCCAGCGTTTGGAGCGAGCTGAGCGTTCGTTTGCCAAAGCTGTATTTCCCCCCGAGCGCCAAGACCGGCATCGGCAATTTCGTCTTGGCGTTTTCGGTATTATGCTCAACATCCGTCCAGATCGCACGGTAGTACTCGAACCCTGCGCGCATGCCTCCAGGCGCTGAATAGCAGCGCACATATTCGTCGATATCTGCTTCAGTAATCGCGGTCGGATTGTAGGCGGTGCGATAGAACCACGAGAGATACTCACGCTCTTTTCCTTGCACGAGCATTTCGGCCAGATCGCGCACCCCGTGAAAAGAGACGTGCCACAGCCCGCCCCGGGGCGTGGCTTGCGGGATCTGCTCAAGTCCGGCGGCGGGAATCGGTACGTCTAAAATGACAAGACGACGCACCTCCTGCGGATGCGCCGCGGCATACGCATACGCCACCGGCCCGCCCCAATCGTGGCCGACAAGAAAGACGCGCTCGTGGCCAAGTTTCTTGACTAACTTGTAAATGTCATCCGCCACCGTGCGCTTATCGTAGCCGGTCGCAGGCTTGGACGAGTCTCCCAACCCGCGCATATCTGGAGCGATGACCATGTATTTTTCTGCCAGTGAGGGAATAACTTTCCGCCATTGATACCAGGTCTCCGGCCAACCGTGCAGCAAGACCACCGGGTCGCCTTGCCCGGCGGTCACATAATGTAAGCGAACCTCGTTCACGAATGCCGTGTGGTGCGTAATAGCCATATTGGGCATCATTGCTCTCCTATGATGAGTATTAAGCCTGAGTCGAAACAGTCAACACACTGCCTTCGCCATCGGCGGCAATGTAGATCACGCCATCCTGACCAACCGCCAAGCCGCCGGAAAAGTCCATCGGGCCACGGGAACATCCTGGCGGATCACCGACAGGCAAACTGAAGGCAAGCGTCTGTTTTTGACCAGTCGTCAGATTGACTGCGCGCAGTTCCTTGAGTCCACGATCAAGAACAAGCAGTGAATCTTGCCGCAATGCGAGTCCTTTGGGTTTGTCTAATCCGTCAAGAACAGTAGACACAGCGCCGTTGGGCGCCACTTTGCCGACTCGTCCTTGCCCCAATTCGCTAAAGAAGAGAGAGCCATCGTTCGCCGCTGCCAGTTCGCACGGCTTCGCAAGACCTTCGGCAAGCGTCGAGGTCTGCCCTGTTGCATCAACACGCAAGAGTTTCCCTGTCCCCGCCTCAGCAATAGCAACGCTTCCGTCCGCTAAACGCGCCACCCCGTATGGGTCTTTGAGTTTACGGACCAGCATATTGAACGGGCGACCATCCGGGAAATACTGCACAACGTCGCCAGTGAGAGTCGTGAGCAACAACTCGCCGGGAGCGCCTACCGCAAGACTCCGGGCCATGCCTGGAAAACTGTTATCGAGCAGTCCACCGAGGCGACTCGTTTGCTTCGTAGCGGACAGAACGGCCAGGCTCAGCCCATCATTAAGATAGAGCTGACCAGCGGGACCGCAGGCAATGCCCCAGGGCCCAACAAGACCGCCAGGAGCCAAGACATGCTCGGTGTTGCTGCCATCCGTAGCGACTTCGGCCACACCGCCATCAACAAAATGTGAGATGAACAAACGATTATCTGGACTGAACGCGAGGTTGTCGATACCGGGGCGCACCTTAGCAATAACCGTTTTGCTGCCGTTCTGAATGTCGATCCGCACGACCTCGCCGTTGCCAGCCTGCGGCACGATCAGTTCTCCACGGCGATTGAATTTGACGGCGGGTGGGGCTTTGAGTCCGTCAATAACTTTTTCCTTGACGCCGGTCTCGGTATCCACTCGCCAGACTTCACCGTTTGGCACGAGCGGAAAGTAGAGTTTGCCATCAGGTCCGACCATCAACGCATTCGGTCCGCGCAGATCATCGGCAATCAACCGTGGCGCACGGCCACTCTGCGGATAGAGTTCAAAGATGCGCCCACCACGGCGAAACTCGTCGATAAAGACACGATCTTGATGGATGGTGATGCCGTTCGCTCCAGGCAGGTTATCGGCGACAATGCGCACTGCCCCATCGGGGGTACGCGCGCACACCCGTGCGCTCATCACTTCGGTGGCGTACATTGTGCCGTGCGAATCAAAAGCAACATCATCCGGCGCCACAATTGCCCCGCCTAGCGGGGAAATCACGTCGAGACTACCGCTGTTGAGGTTGATCGCGGTGATCTGGCTGCCGAACGCCTGCGTCACATACAGACGACCGTCGGGGCCGAAAATCATGCCATTAGCGCCGAATAATGCGCTCGGCGGCAGCAGCCGGGTGATGGTCCATCCCGGAGCAGCTTGCGGCTCGCGCGCCGCTGAACCAAGTAACGCTTGGTAGCGATTCATGAAATTTCCTCCTACTTGTCCATCATCCTTACTTCGTAATTTTATTTAGTCAAAGAGCTTTTTCCCACTCGCAAACAAATCCCACACAACCGTTCCGACGAGCATGACCGCAGTAGCCAGGTAGAACACCACGTTCCAATCGCCGGTCCATTTGACGATGAAGCCGGTGATGATGGGCGCCAGGATACCAGGGATGGTGGCGGCAGTGTTCGTCAAACCGATGAGCACGCCCGCGTATTTCGGCCCAATATCGAGATGATTAATCCCCATGCCGCTGGAAAAACAAGCGAGCGATCCAAGTCCGAGCGTAATGCAAAGGATCGTGAACGCGGGGGAAGAAGCGTGCGACAACAAAAGCAAAAACATTCCTGCGCCGCCAAAGCACACGGTTTGTGAGATTTTTCGCACGAGGGTCACACTGACGCCGCGCCGAATCACCTCATCGGCCAGCCAGGCCGAGCCGTTGCCGATCAACATCATGGCGATGTACGGAAACGTTGCGTAGACGCCCATCTCGTTGAGCGAGAACCCCTTGACCTGCACGAGATAGGAAGGGAGCCAGGTGAGAAACGTGTACCACGTCCAATTGGTGCAGAAATGCGCGCAAAGCAACGCCCAAAACGCCGGGGCGCGAAAGAAGCGACTCCAGGGCACGACCTGCGCTCGCGGCGTCTCCCGTTGCCCTTGGAGGATAAGTTGCACTTCTTCCGGAGCAATATGGGGATGATCTTCCGGATTGTTCGTCACCAATACATACCACAAAACGCTCCACAGCAGCCCAAACAGCCCAAACATATAAAACACCCACGGCCAGCCGATATGCGTCATGATCCACACCGCTAGCGGAAAGGCAATCACGATGCCGACGTACATCCCAGTCGCGATAAAAGCGGAGGTGCGCGAACGTTCGCTGACCGGCACCCAGCGCGCAATGCTCGTGTACAGACACGGCGGGCTCATTCCTTCGCCCAGCCCAAGAGAAATACGCACTGCCATCATCGACCAGGTGGTGTGAGCAAGCGGTGTCAACATGGTGACCACGGACCACCATGTCACGGAGCCGCCCAGAATGCCCTTCGCGCCCCAGCGGTCGGACAACCAGCCGCCGGGAATTTGCGTGATAAAATAGCCAAGAAAAAAAGCCGACAACACTGTGCCCATCACCGCCGGATCCCAGCCGTATTCCTTCATGAGGACGGGAGCCACGACCGAGATATTGACCCGGTCCATATACAACACGACCACGCTGAGAAAGAGCAGAAAAACGACAGTGAACCGTTGTGGCCACCGTTGTAATTGTACTGGCTCCAGAACCGCCTCGGAGTGTCCCGCCATAGTCCCCTCCTTGTTTCGAGCACTCCTCGTCCTCCTAGTCTATTGTGCCAGCGGATGTCAAGGCTGAACGAACACGCCAGTGAAGATTGACACGGCTGGCTTTCCTGCCGTACAGTGCTCTGCATCTGGAGCTGGACCGGCACAGCTTCTGACACTCATTCCACAGAAGGAGGAAGATTCATGAGTGTCCCCACGCTACCGAAAGGAAAAAGCGCAATCTTAGTGATGGATTGCCAGAACGATATCGTACACGAACAAGGGAAAGTCGGAGGCAGCCTCACCGGTGGGGCGATGCCGAAGGCCATTAAAGAAAAAAATATCTTGGGAACAATCAAGAAACTGATGACGGCGGGAAGAGCCGCGCACGCGCCAATTATTCATGTGCGACACGCTTATCGACCAGATTATGGAGACCTGCCGGACAACGTGAAGATCTTTCAAGGCATGAAGCAAATGCAAGCGCTGCAGGATGGAACCTGGGGCGCAGAAATCCATGCGGACCTCACACCAGACCCGTCCGATTTTGTGATGACGAAAACGCGGGTGAGCGCTTTCTATTCGAGCCCCTTGGAGGGCCTTCTTCAAGCGCGGGGCATCACCCATTTAGTGTTGACCGGCGTCGCTACCGATGGCGTAGTCGAAGGCACAGCCCGCGACGGCGCGGATCGCGGGTATCACATCATCATTCCAAACGATTGCTGTGTCGCGACGACCGAAGAGGCGCATCGGGTGATTCTCGGTGGGATTCTCTCGTTTCTTACGACTGTCTGTAAAGCTGATGAAGTCATTCAAGCGCTAGCGTAAGCGATGGTGAGGAGCAGGGGTATGAGTCACGCGTTGACAGGCATCCGGGTAATTGACCTCACCAACAACCAAGCCGGGCCCTCGTGTGGTCAGATGCTCGCGTGGCTGGGAGCCGATGTCATCAAAGTAGAAGAACCTGAAAAAGGTGATATCGCTCGTACGAGCTTAAGCGATCGTCCTGATGCCGACAGTCTTTTCTTCTTGACGTTTAACGCCAACAAACGCAGCCTGACGGTCAATCTCAAGAGTCCACAGGGAAAAGAAGTTTTTCGCAGGCTCATCAAAACTGCTGACGTACTTCTGGAAAACTTTGGCCCCGGCGTGCTGGCTCGCCTCGGGTTCGATTATCCCACGTTGAAACAACTGAATCCTCGGCTGGTATTGGCCAGCATCAAAGGTTTTGGCGCGTACGGACCGCACAGTGACTACAAAAGCTATGAACCAATCGCTCAGGCCATGGGCGGGGCCATGAGCGTGACTGGATATGCTGATGGCCCACCTACAGTGACGTGGGCGTGTATCGGCGATTCCGGCACAGGCATGCACTGCACGATCGGCATTCTCGCCGCGCTAATGCAACGCACCACTACGGGTGAGGGACAACAGGTCGAAGTGTCGATGCAAGACGCCGTGGTGAACCTCGTGCGCGTCAGTCTTCGTGATCATCAACGTTTTGGCAAGCCGGTGGAACGCAGCGGCAATCAGCTTGGGCCCGCCGTCCCCGGGACGATCTATCGCTGCGCGCCCGGCGGTCCCAACGATTATGTGTTTATCTTTGCTCAACAACAGATGTGGTCCCAGCTCTTACGAGCAATGGGGCGCGAAGATCTGGTGGGCGATCTCCGCTATGACTCTGCGAATGCGAGACTACAACGTAAAGAAGAAGTGAACGCCTTGATTGAGGAGTGGACTTTCCAACGTTCCAAGCACGAAGTGATGAAAGTTCTGGCTGGCGCTGGCGTGCCCTGCGGGGCGTGCCAGGATACCGGCGAAGTGCTCAATGATCCGCATCTACACGCACGTGAAATGATTGTCGAAGTGGAACACCCCGTGCGCGGGCATTATCTCACCGCTGGGAACCCAGTGAAGCTTTCAGCCTCGCACGTACAGATCGGCACGGCGCCGCTACTCGGGCAACATAACGGGGAAGTGCTGCGAGAGTTAGGTTATAGTGAAAACGACGTGGCGGCGTTGAAGGAGGAAGGAGCGATTTAGCAAATAATGCGTGAAACGTTCTTCAAACATACCCATATTATAAGGAGGGGTTGTTATGGCAAAAGGTGTTATTTCGGCGGACTCTCACTTCGTAGAACCACCGAGCATGTGGGCGGAGCGGCTCGATAAAAAGTTCCGCGACAAAGCGCCTCACACCGTCCGTGGTTTAAACGGAAAGGATGGCGAATTCTTCGTCTGTCAGAATATCAATCCATTTCCGGTAGCGGCGTTCTTCGGCGCCGGCGTGCCCTCGGAACAGTTGCCGGAGCACAACAAGAAAGGGATGGATGCCGCACCGGCCAGTGTATGGGACCCAGCCGCACGCATCAAGGACCAAGACCGCGACGGCGTCATCGCCGAGGTGATCTACACCTCGATGGGCATGCCGTTGTACATGCTTGACGATGTTGACCTCCGGGCGGCGTGCTTCAGCGCTTACAATGACTGGGCAGTGGACTATTGCAGCCACAATCCCAAGCGGTTGTTGCCTTTGGGTCTGCTCACCCTGGAAGACATTCCCGCCGCAGTGCAGGAATTAGAACGCATCGCCAAGAAGGGCGTCCGTGGGGCGATGATTTGGGCGGAGGCTCCTGAGGAGAAGCCATATAACCATTCGGATTACGATCCGGTCTGGTCGGCTGCCCAGGATCACAACTTCCCGCTTTCCCTGCACGTCCTTACTGGCCGCAAGGGGACCGGGGTCGATTTCATGAAGGGCAACCTGGCGTTACAAGGGTCCACCCTGCATCACGAAGTGGAGCGCTCGCTAGCGGTGTTTGTCCTGGGCGGCGTACTGGAGCGGTTTCCAAAGTTGACCATCATTTCCGCCGAGAACGATGTCGCGTGGTTCCCTTATCTTCTGTGGCGGATGGACATGATTCACAGCCGTTTGGGCGCGTTGGCCGGCGTAAAATTGTCCATGAAACCGAGTGAATATATCAAACGACAAGTATACGCCACATTCATTAACGAACCAATCTTCATCAGAACCCTTGATATTTTTGGCACCGACAACGCGATGTGGTCGTCGGACTACCCTCACACGGCAGCGACGTGGCCGCGATCGAAGGAGTTTATCGACAAGACATTCAGCAACCTCGCGGCAGCGGATCGTGAAAAGATCATTCACGACACGGCGGCGAAAGTGTATCACATCGACTAAGGCGCCCGTCCCCTGAGGTGCGGACCAGAAGCCTCACTGACGGAGGACTATCGTACGGGAGTCGGCCCTTGTCCCGGCTCCCGCGCCATTTCCGTGCGTTGTTCCACCGGCACCCACACGCGAAATGTCGAGCCTTGCCCCACTTCACTTTCCACGGTGATAATTCCTCCCAGCAGGTGCACTAAACGTTTGACAATATGAAGGCCAAGTCCAAAGCCGTCGTAGCGCTCGCCTGTCTCTTTCTCGGCTTTCTGGAACGCCTCAAAAATCAATGCTTGCCGTTCTGGGGGTATGCCAATGCCGGTGTCGGCGACACTAATTATCACGCCGTCGTCTTGTCGTAAGGCTGTTATCCTAACGCTCCCTTTTTTAGTGAACTTGATAGCGTTATCCAGTAAATTCTTTACCACAACTTTGAGTTTGCCAGCATCAGTTTTTACACGCGGTAAATCTTCCTCTACATGCCACAAGAAGTGTAACCCGGAGAACTCCCGCACGCCTTGTGTTTCCCCTTCCACTTCTCTCAGCATGTTCGCTACGTTGACCTCCGCCAGTTCCATCGGCATGCGTCCAGCCTCCAGCCGATTGAAGTCCAGGACCCCATTGATCAAGTTGAACAAATCGCGCGCATTTTTGTCGATCCTCCGGAGAATTTCGCTTTGTCTCTCTTCGAGCACTCCGTAATCTTCATTCAGTAGGAGGTCGGCATAGCCAAGCACGACTTGGAGCGGGGTGCGCAATTCATGCGACATGGTCGAGAGAAACTCGCTTTTCTCTTGATTGGCGGCCTCTGCGGCTTCTTTGGCGCGTCGCAGATTTTCCTCCGCTTGTTTCCTTGCCGTGATATCACGATAAACGATTTGGAAGCCGACCGGACTCCCCTTCTGGTCGCGGATCGGACGCACGCGACACTCGAAGAAGACCGTGCCGCCCCCTTTTCGGTAGGCTTCGATTTCCATATTGGAGTAGAGTTTGGCGCCGAGAAAAAACTGCCGCTTGCGCTCCTCCACCACTACCGTAGAGGCGGGAGTGACAAAGCGGCGATAGTTCTGTCCGATCAATTCCTCCTTTGACCACCCAAGCGTAATTTCCGCCGCGCGATTAATGCGGGTGATGACTCCATCCGTAGAGAACGTGGCGATGATGTCATTCGCGTTCTCAAAAATGCCGCGGTAGCGCTCCTCACTGTCTCGCAATGCCTCATTGGCCCGCGCCAGCTCTGCAGTGCGTTCCTGCACTCGGCGTTCGAGCTCGTCGTGCGCCTTCTGCAGCGCTTTGGTAAGCCTCACCTCTTCAGTCACATCTTGTGCACAACCAAGAACGTAGAGCGGCCGTCCTCCCTCTTCGTACCAGACGTTGTGATAACTCCATATTCTTTTCTCGCCCGCGCTTGTTACAACTTGCATGAGACCCTGATCAGTTCGTTGTTGGCGAATCCGCGCAAGATACTCAGCAAATAACGCCTGGAAAGCCGGAGCGAGGAAATCTCGCAGATTCTTCCCGATCCACGCATCGGGAGGATAGTTGAGCCTCTGGGCAGCAGCAGGATTCACGTACAAGAGAGCGCCATTAAAATCATGGATGCAGATCAAGCCCAGGCTGTACTCGACCATGTGACGATAGCGCCGTTCGCTCTCCCATCGCGCGGCGCCAGGATATTGGTCTTCCTGCGATTTTCTTTCTTCGCGCCGCCAGCTAGATTCCCGGGACTCGTACTCGGCTTTCCATGCCTGAAGCTGCCCGAGTTGAGTGCGCAAATCCTCAAGCTCCGTGAGGAGTTGCTGCTTGGTTTTCCTGGTGTCGTTCATGACATTTCGTGCGTGTCCACTCAGTCGCTCTGACGCTTCATGCTCAGGGAAATTCCTTCCATTGCGACGTTACCGTACTGTATTTCTATGCAGAAGAACAGGTAGTGGCGCCGTTTCGCATCGTGCCGCATGGCGTAGGGGCGACCCCCTGTAGTCGCCCGCAAGATGGGCAGGCACGGGGACCTGCCCCTACGGAAACACACGACTAGGATCAAACTGCACTATTACCGAAGAAGAGGCTGTGTTGACAACTTGGCAGCTTCCTCTTTCTGAGGGTGTCTAAAAAAAAGGAGACCACTAGCCCTCACGCGGCTGCTGCAGTAGGCTTTTCCGGCGGCATCAAAATACGAAAGGTAGACCCCTTCCCTACCTGGCTCTCCACCGTAATGGTTCCGCCTAAGAGATTCAGGAACCGTGAGGCAATATGCAGCCCAAGACCAAACCCGTCGGAGCGTTCGACTTTTTCTCCGCCTCCTTTTTGAAACGCTTCGAAAATAAGCGCTTGCCGCTCTACCGGAATGCCAATGCCCGTATCGGAGACACTAATCATTACACTATCATGATGGAGGAAGGCCGCGACGGTAATGCTCCCTCGAGTCGTAAATTTGAGGGCGTTGCCTAACAGATTCTTGATGACGACTTTGAGCTTTTGCCCGTCAGTTGTGATCCGTGGTAAGCCCTTTTCTACGTTCAGCAAAAACTCCACCTCGGAGAATTCCCGCCATCCTTGAGTCTCCTCCTCTACGCTTTTTATCAACTCCGCTACATCGACTCCAGTCATCTGAACCGGCATCCGTCCAGCTTCTAAACGATTGAAGTCGAGCACCTTCGTGATTAGATCAAGCAAACTGTGTGCGTTTCGATCAATCTTCCGGATGACCTGCATTTGCTGCTCGCTGAGCGCTCCGTACGCCCCATTCAGGAGCAGGTCTGCATAACCAAGCAGCACTTGCAACGGGGTGCGCAACTCGTGCGACATGGTGGAGAGAAATTCACTTTTCTCCTCATTCTCTGCCTCTGCAGCTTCCTTCGCTTGCCAGAGTTTTTCTTCCTGTTGTTTCCGCGTGGTGATGTCGCGATAGACAATCTGGAAACCAATCGGGAGCCCCTCTCGATTACGAATCGGTCTCGTGCGGCACTCGAACAAGATCGACCCTCCCGCTTTCCGCAGGACTTCAATTTCAATATTCGAGTGGAATTTCACCCCCAGAAAAAACTGCTGAATCCGTTCCTCAATGAGGACGACAGACTCCTGGGTCACACAAACTGACGATAGTTCCGTCCAATCATCTCGTCCTTCGACCATCCGAGCATAATTTCTGCGAAACGATTCACCCCAGTCACCACCCCATTTGGAGCGATGGTCGCCATGATATCGTTCGCGTTCTCAACAATACCCCGGTAGCGCTCCTCGCTCTCCCGCAATGCGTCATTTGCTCGTGCAAGTTCCGCCGTCTGCTCTCGCAGGCGTAGTTCCAGTTCATTCTGCGCCGTGTGCAAGGCGTCGTCCATGTCTTTACGTTCAGCAAGGAGTTGACTCACCTGCGAATGCAAAGCATGCAGTTCCGCGAGCAGTTGCGGTGTTGTTTTTTCGACGTCGTTCATGCCGCTCCTCCCTCGTACATAATATCCGCATGGGAGCCTTCTTCTTTATCTTCCTCGTCCACTTCTTTCCCTTCTTTGCAATTGGGAGGCGGGTCTGACGCGCTTGACGGAAGCACAGGCTGTGTTGACAACTAGTAAGGTTCCTCTTTAGGAAAACATCAGGAGAAAGAAGGAGGACCACTATGACTGCCGTGCCAAAGTTTGCGCAGCTTCCTACCGTCGGGCAGACAAACGAACGTCACGCCTGGGACGTGTTCGGGCGAAGCGATCAACTGGGAACCGTCAACTTGTTAACTTCCGAACGAGTGAAACAAGCCGCCACGCTGGTCCGCACCGGGCGCGTCATCAATTTAAACTTGCCGCTCAATTTTCCCATTACGTTGTACGGGGGTTTTCGTTCGGGCTATCGCCACCATATCGAAGTGAACCGGGGCGGACGTGACGACTATGTAGACAACTTCGCCATGCAGGGCTCCAGTCAGTGGGACAGCCTGCGCCACATTCGCTTCCGTGAGTTTGGCTATTACGGGGGCAGGCAAGATGAAGATGTGGACAACAAAGGGGAACTCGGCATCGAGAACTGGGCCCAGCATGGGATGATTGGCCGTGGGGTGCTGCTCGACGCCGCCGGCTATATGGAGCGAAAAGGAACCCCCCTGACGGCGACGAAAAGATTCCCAATGGAGGGCGCTTTTCTCGAAGCGGTAGCCGCAGCGGAACGAGTGCGGCTTGAACCTGGGGATATTGTCTTGCTTCGCACCGGCTGGCTTACGTGGTACAAATCGCTGGATCAAGCTGGACGGGAAGCGCTCAGGGGAACGTTACATCCAGGGGATGACGGCATGGCGTGTGCGGGGCTAGATCCCAGCCAGGCGACCGCGGGATGGGTGTGGGACCGCCAGATTGCCGCGATAGCGGCGGATAATGTGGCGCTGGAAGCGTTGCCCGTGGAGACGAGCACGGGTTTTCAACATCGACGACTGATCGCGCTACAAGGCATGCCGATCGGCGAAGTGTGGGACTTGGACGAGCTCGCTCAGGTGTGCGCCGACGATGGAGTGTACGAGTTCATGCTCGTCTCCGCGCCTCTGAATCTCCCAGGTGGAGTGGGCTCGCCGCCAAACGCATACGCCATTAAGTGAACACCGCAAGCACGCTTCCGCCGCAAAGCCACGAAAGCGGGAAAGCGTCAACTCTTCGCGGGAAGTATGCCGTAAGCGACCTGGTACGAACGAATCGCGAGTTCGTAAGCCTGACGCATGCGAGAAACGCCGTTGCCCGCTTCAATCAGTTGTTCAGCGGTCTCTTTGCAGCGGTCAAAACAGACCGTGCACACCCAGCCTAAACTATCCAACCAAGTCTTGCGTCGCGACCCACACGTGGAGCAATGGGTTTGAGAAGAACGTCGTCTCTCGCCGATGACGAGAATACGTTCAGAGGTCGTCTTTTCTTGTTTGCGAATAGTGACAGCCTCCATCGTTGAGGCTCCTTTCTCTTTTTTCCGCCACCCCACTGCCCCTCAACCACAGCATGCTATGAGCAAGAAAGACGCCATATCATTTTTCTTGCTATAAAAGAGGAAATCCCGCAAAAAGAACGAATTCCCACGCCCCATGAGCAGCGGCCTGTCGACAAAAGCGCATATTTTCTTCGACAGGTAACGTCAAAGACTTGACAGCGCGACCCCGAACACGAGATGATTGCAGCCGCAACACCTGGGCAAAAATGGAGGGGACATGCCTCGGTTTCGTTTCGTTGTGATGGGGGCCTTATGTGTGACCGCATTCTTTCTTTTTCTTGATCGCGTAAACATGTCTCTCGCGGCGCCGTCGCTCATGAACGAACTGGGACTGAGCGGCGTTGAGACCGGGTTCATTCTGAGCGTCTACTATTGGGGCTACATCACCGGTCAGCTTGGCGGCGGCATTGCCTCGGATAAATTCACCATCCGCACCTGGGCGACAGGGATGTTTCTTGCCTGGTGCGTGCTCACCGCCCTGACCGGCGTGTGTCATACGGTCACGCAGTTTGCCATCGTACGCGGACTCTTCGGCGTGGCGGAAGGCGCGGTCGCGAATCCTCTCAATAAACTGGAAAACCAATGGGTGCTGCCGCGCGAACGCGGGGGAGCGTATGGCATGCTGCTCGCCTGCGGTTACCTGGGCATCATCACCGGGGAATGCTGCTGGTGGGTTGGTTGATTAGCTTGTGGGGGTGGCGAGCGATGTTCTACGGCACTGGCGCGCTCACGCTGCTTGGGGTTGGTGTCTTTTGGCTCCTGGTCTATGACCATCCGCGCGACCATCCCTGGGTGACGGTGGAAGAACGAACGTTGATCGAGGATGCTATCACTACAGACAGGGTGACTTTTGATCCACACCAAGGTGTGACTCGGCAGCTATCATTTGGTGAAGGGGTGCGGATGCTTGGGGGGCATTGGTCTTTTTGGTGCATCTGCTTCTGCATGTTTTTCATCCTGGGCGTGTTCTTTACGAATTTGAGCTGGCTCCCAGGTTATTTGGTGAAGGAACGTGGCTACACTGTCATTAAAAGCGGTCTCTATTTGACTCTGCCTTACGTCGCCGCATTATGCGGGGCAGTGAGTGGCGGGTACGTGGGAGACCGCACGGGCTCTCGCAGTGCGGTGGGCTGCGCCGCCTCTTTTCTCATTGGTCCGGCGATGATCGGCGTCATGCTCAGCCAAGGCATGCATCTGACGCTGGTGCTCGTCGGCGTGGCGTTGTTTGCCTGCTCCGCCGCCTTTAACGCCCTTATCGTCGTGATTTTCGATCTGTTTCCGGCGGAAGTCGTTGGAGTAGCAGCAGGGGTAAGTATCGGCTTGTTCGGCGGGCTTGGCGGGGTGACTGGTCCGTTGGTGTTGGGCTATTCCTACGACCACACGCAGTCTTTTTTCTGGGGATTTTGCAGCCTCAGCATCGGAACGATGCTCGGGTCGCTCGCCCTTATTCCAGTCTTATTCTATGAACAACGCGTGAAGAGAGATAAGGCGGCCAAACTGGCTCACCTGCCAGGGGTGGATCAAGAAAAGGGCCTGGAGACTGCCTGAAGTAGGCAGCGGAGGGGCAGCAACAACCTCCCCCTCCAGCGGAAATGGTTAGGACTTCCACAACTCCGTCACCAGTTCCGTGTCGATATAGGCCGTGCCTTCCTTCACTTTTCCGTCAGCCAAGCGCATGACCCAGCAGTAGCTATTGTTGTACGGTTTCCCCGATTTGGTCGCCGCGCGTCCTTCCCATTGCAAAACGATGTAGTCGTTTTCTGCGATCACATTTCGTACGGTCGGTTGAATGGGACCAGCAAGCCGCGCGCTGAGCGGCTTGGCCGCCCCTTCAAAAAATTCCTGTTTGCTGTTGTACGTGCGAGACACTGGACAAGAACCAATCACCGTCCAGCGCACGTTGTCGTCTAGAATGTTGAAAAATGCGGCGCCATCGCCGCGCCCCCACGCGGCAAATGCGTCCTGAATAATTTTCTTATTTTCTGCAGCTCCCATAGCAAGCCTCCTTTTTGGAACTAATGGGTGGTGAAAAATGGGCGCGGGCTCCGCACCCGGCTTCTGTTACAATGCGGCTGCTGCCGACATCTCGTTTTTCCGTGCTTGCACGAGGCTGACCGGCGAGTTGGCCTCAAACGGACTCTTCAAGCCCAGTTTATCGCCAATCTCACGAATGGCTGGCATCACCTCTTGCCCGAGCAAGCGGATGCAGCTCATGGAGTCCTGGTGGGTTACGTTCCCATCGTTGCCCCATAAGGCAAGAATTGACGGACGTGTTTCTTCAACAATAACTCGGAGTTTTTCGATCACCTGTTTTGGCGTGCCGGCAATGAGGGCCATCGCGGAGAGTTGCTTCTCAAATGGCGGCATGCTCTGTTTGCGACGACCAACGCGAAATTCCGCCAACGGCTTGCGCGCCCACGCGCCCAAATACCCAGCGGGCGACGCCCACAACGGATGGGTCAGTCCGGTAAATTCTCCTTGCATCCACATAAACTGCTTGGCATTCTCAATTGCTTTTTCCTCGGTCTCGGCGACATGGCAGCGAATGAGATAACCGCGATGTTCCGGGCCAGCCTTGAAGCCCGCGGCTTCAGCGGTATCGTCGTAGAGTTGCCAGATCTTTTTGCTCTCGTCGATCGGGGCATTCAGAATGATGTAAGGGTAGCCATGCTCAGCCGCCCAGATGATGGTCTCGCGGCTCACCACGCCGGGAATCCATACACGCGGGTGTGGTTGTTGCAGCGGCAGCGCCCAGGGATTGACCACGCGCAACTGATAGTGATCGCCTTCCCAGCGGAAAGGCCCGGGCTGCGTCCAGGTCCTGATAATCAGGTCATGCGCCTCGTTGAAGCGCTCGCGATTGAAGGCCGGGTTGGTGTTGGTCGCCAGCGATTCGACTCCGCCGCCCCGCACGAAGCCCGAGACTAATCTTCCTTTGGAGATCAGATCGATCATGGCCAGCTCTTCAGCCAATCGCACTGGATTATCAGCAATAGGCAAGGGGTTGCCCAGCAGCACAATCTTCACCCGCTGGGTCATGCCAGCGAGGATCGAGGCAAAAATGTTGACTTTCGCTTGCATGCAAAACGGTGCATTATGGTGCTCGTTTAGCATGATGCCATCGACGCCGCACTCTTCCGCGTACACGTACTCTTCGAGTCGCTCGTTATAGAGTCGGCTGGCTTCTTGGGGATTAAAAAATTTGTTGGGGAAGAGGAGCGCCGTGTACCCGAACTTCTCTCCTTCTTCTTGTGGATACGCAGACATGGGCTGTTCGGTAAAATACATCAGATGCATAGCACCCTCCTTTGCAGGGAGTTGACCGTGGTCAGGGCTGTGTCGCCCTAACTCACGCTTTTCTGAGAAACTCTAAAGCGAGTTGCGCCAATTCCGTTGGTTTTTCAACTTCAACAAAATGTCCACATTCGTTCAACGCCACCAATTGCGCGCGCGGCAGCGCTTGCATATAACGTTCTCCGCAGTTCAGGGGCGCAATCTTGTCTTCTTTGCCCCACACGATGAGGGTTGGCGTATCCACCCCCTTGAGCAATACCGGCAACGCCGCATTAAACATGTAGGGCTTCCAGGCGATGCGTGTGGTCATCTCGCGGTTCATTTCCCACATGACCAGTTGATCGACATCAGGCTCTTTGCCGTACAAGTCGCCCATCTTGCTCGGATCGTAGAAACCGGCGCGAATGTAGTCCGTGGTATACAGCAAGAACTGATCGAGAATCTCCCCCTTGACTGGCTTTACGCCCATAGCGCTGACCAACACCAGCTTCCGCAATTGATGATGATCCATAGTAGCCATCTCGGCGGCGATCCATCCGCCAAATCCCAAACCAACCACCGAGAGCTTGTCCAGCTTCATATCCTTCAATATCCACTGATAAACCACCGCCAGGTCCCGCACGTTGCGCATCCACTCCGGGCGCTCGGATTGATCGAACCCCGGATGTGACGGCGCGTAGACAGTAAAATGTTGCGCCATCTGCTCATAAAAGGGCAGCCAGCCTGGGTTGCCTACGTCTCGATGTAAAATCAGTAAGGGCTCACCGGCCCCGCTGGTCAGGAGGTGCACCTTTCCACCGGCGACCTCCATCATACTTTCACTCCATGTGTGCGCCACAATCCATGCTCCTCTGTTGCTATTAATATCTTGATATTGTCCCCACCAGAAGCAGGATCCCCGGTTGTTGGCTGCTGGGAACGGTTCACGAAGAACAGGTCCTATTATGGCGATTCTCCCGGTTCTCAGCAACCGCTGCATCCCTCGACTCCGTCTTCATCCCTGCTTAGATCAAAGATTTTCTGCAGGGAAGCGCTACAAGAGGCCATTTTCTAGGACTTTCTCCTTGTGCGTATGCGGAACCTCAGATATGATGCGGAAAATCGGTCACTACTATGGATGGAGTCCTAAAAAGCAGCAGAGCGCCTCGGAATGCCTCTCACGCGAAAGCGTCAACGCCAACGCGAACAAAGGGACGGCGCGGACG
The DNA here is from genome assembly GCA_964441775.1 of uncultured Enterobacteriaceae bacterium. Lineage (GTDB taxonomy): Bacteria > Desulfobacterota > Binatia > Bin18 > Bin18 > SYOC01. The sequence goes on along the minus strand of CAYTVL010000023.1, from coordinate 5,846 downwards.
CGGTCACGGGCTACGGCTGCTGGAAGATATTGGGACGCTCATCGCTCGTTCGCACGACCTTCAAGAAACTCTGGAAGAGATCACTGAGATCATTGCTGACCGCATGAACACCGAAGTGTGTTCTCTGTACATGCTCGATCCCAAAGATAACCGGCTGACCCTGTGGGCGACCACTGGGCTGGACCGCGCGGCGGTGGGAAAGGTGAGCATGAGCACGACGGAAGGTCTGTGCGGCCTAGTGATCGAGGAGCTTGAACCGGTAGTCGCTCCCGACGCCATGCTGCATCCGCGCAATAAGTATTTCCCTGAAACCGGCGAAGAGCGCTTCCACTCGTTTCTCGGGCTACCGCTCATGGAGCGTCGTGATCCTCTCGGCGTGCTGGTCGTGCAGAGCCTGAGCCGTCGACAATTCTCGCAGACGGATATTCGCCTGCTCAAAACGATTTCCGCGAATGTCAGCGGCATCATTGTACAGGCGCGCCTGTCGGAAACGCTGAAGATCAAAGAGCAAGAGCGCGAGGAATACCGCAAGCGCATGCTTGACGCGGTCAAACGTTTGAACGTGTACGAACGTGAGCGCGAGGAAAAACCGGAGGTGGGAGGAAAAGTCGGACGCACCCGGTTGAACGGCGTGAGCGCCTCACCGGGGTTTGGCGTGGGCCAAGCGCATATCGTGCACCCGCAAGTGCATCTCGGATCTGTCGCCGAACGGCTGACGGAAGATCCAGAAGAAGAAATTCACCACCTGCATGTGGCGGTACAGAAAGCCGTGGACGAGCTGGAAGCGCTCAAGGAGCGAGTCAAAGAGCACTTGCCTGAGCTCGATCGCGCGATTTTTGACGCGCATCGCATGATGCTGGAAGACCCCGGGTTTCTGGAAAAGATTGAAGACCATATTCGCCAGGGCTACGCGGCGGAAACCAGTCTCAAAAAAGTGCTTGAAGACTATGTTGAGGCGTTAGGAAAAGTGGCGAGTCAGCACCTGCGCGATCGTACGGCGGATATTCGGGACATTGGCCAGCGGCTTTTCCACCATCTTCTTGGACTGGATGAAAAAGAACGCCCGCGCGGAGAAAGCCTCGTGCTTGTGGCGCACGAGCTGACGCTGTCGGACTTGTGTTTGGTGGACCACACGCAGGTCAAAGGCGTAGTGATGAGCAGCGGCGGGGCCACCTCGCACGCCTCCATTTTGGCGAAATCGTTTGAAATCCCCACCGTGGTAGGCGTTGAACATGCCGGGGTTATTCAGCAAGGTGATGTCATTATTGTTGACGGGAATTCCGGCGTGGTCTATGTCAAACCCGGAGTCGAGGTCCTGCGCGAATACGACCGGCTGGGGCGTGAGTACCGGAACTTCAACCGCGACCTCGAAGAGATGCACGATCTGCCAGCGGAAACGCGGGACGGGAAACATATCTCGCTCTGCGCCAATGTGGGGTTGCTGATCGATGTCGCGCTGGCGCGTCGTCACGGCGCTGGAGGCATTGGACTGTATCGCACCGAGATTCCGTTTTTGACCTATCGAGATTTTCCTAGCGAAGAAGAACAATTGGATTTGTACCGTCGCGTGGTGACAGGGATGAACGGAGCCCCGGTGACCATCCGCACGCTCGATCTTGGTCCGGACAAATATCCTTCATATTTGCGGCTCCCACGTGAAGAGAACCCCTTCTTAGGTTGGCGCTCCATCAGGATTTCGTTGGAGATCGAAGAAGTCTTCAAAGTCCAACTGCGCGCCATTCTCCGCGCCAGCACGCTGGGGCCGGTGCGCATTCTCTTTCCGATGATTTCCAGCGTGGAGGAAATCCAGCAAGTTAAGGAACTCCTTGACCAAGTCAAAGAAGAGCTGCAGGGCGAGGGGCTTACCTTTGATCCAGACATGCGCATTGGCATGATGGTAGAGGTGCCAGCCGCCGTGTGGATGGCGGAGCGTCTCATTAAAGAGGTGGACTTCTTTAGCATTGGCACCAATGATTTGATTCAATATCTCTTGGCGGTGGATCGCAATAACCGGAAAGTAGCCCCGCTGTACGAACCGCTGCACCCTGCCGTGCTCACGGCGGTGGCGAAAACGGCGGAAGCCGCCAAACGAGCCGGTAAACGCGTGACGATGTGTGGGGAAATGGCGGCAGACCCGCTCTGCACGATCCTGCTGTTAGGCTTGGGACTGGACGAACTGAGTATGGAGCCATTCTTTGTCCCGGTTATTAAAAGAGTGATTCGTTCTCTCTCCTATGCGCAGGCGCAGCGGCTGGCCCAAGAGGCGTTGCAGATGGCGACCGTGCAGGAGGTCAAAGGGCTGCTGTTCCAAGAATTGAAAAAATTGGACATGATGGAGCTGGTGGAAATGTACCACTGATTTCATTGACTTTTTTACGTGCAACAAGTACAAATCGGGCTCCACACGAAGGAACTTATTATAAGGAAGTCATCATGATGAAGCAGTTTGGCAGGGGTGTGAAAACAGCAATAGCTGCGGCAAAAAACTGGCGAAATGTGCAACAAGAAGCGCACCTGTTGGCCGAGGCTGGTTCTCTCCTGACGGCTCCGGCTCTTGGCGGCGAGACAACTGCCCCGCTTATGGTGCGCCGCCCTAGTCATGAGGCCGCGCCCTGCCGCACCTTGCGTATTTATTTTATCAAGCCGTCCAAATATGACGAGCAAGGCTACGTCCTCTATTACTGGAAAGGCGTTCTGCCGAACAACACGCTGACGGCGCTGGCGGCGCTCAACGAAGAATACAACCGCATGCGCGCTGCAGAGAACATCTTCATCGAGACCGTATTGTGGGATGAAATTGTCGAAGGCCCCATTCACGCCGACACCATCCAAGCCATCAAGGACAAAGCGCAAGAAGACGGCGTTGAAGTATTGATCGGCCTCGCGGGAGTGCAGACGAATCAGTATCCCCGGGGACGCGATCTCGCCTTACAATTCAAAGCCGCCGGCTTCCCGGTCATCATGGGCGGATTCCATGTCAGCGGATATCCGGATTCGTGTACGTTCTTAAACGAGTGCGGCGTCACGACCGTCGTGGGCGAAGCGGAAAGCACGTGGGTGGGGTTGTTGGACGACTTCCTGCGGGGTGAAATGAAACTGTATTACAGCGTCACCTCGGGCATTCGCGCGAAAACCGGCACGGGAGAAATCTTTGTCCCCTCCATTACTGAGGCGCAATTACCAGCGATTGACGACCGTTATCGTCTGCGTTTTGCGCACACGACGATGACGACGCTGGACACCTCGCGTGGGTGTCCCTTTACCTGCTCGTATTGCAGCGTGAAGAATGTGATGGGCCGCACGATGCGGGCGCGCGATCCACGCTCAGCGGTGGATTGGGTGCGCGACGCCGCCGACTTTCACGGAATCGACACGTTATTCTTAGTCGATGACGACTTCTTTCGCAGCCCACAGTGGGAGCCGCTGCTCCTGGGGCTAGCCGAGTTACGCAAACAAGGCCGTCACGTCAACTTTATGATGCAGGTCGATATCGACGCCGGCGGCTACGCCGACCTGCGTTCCGGAGAACTTGACAGCAGCAAACATCAGCGGAGTCGGCGGTTCATTGAGCTGGCCAAAGAGGCGGGCTGCTATAGCGCGTTCATCGGGTTTGAATCGTTCAATCCGCAGAATCTCATGGCGGCGGCCAAGTTCCAGAATACCGATCGACGCGGCGAACGGAATCTCGAGCTGGCCGAATCAAAACGTCGCGTGTTGGAAAAATATCGTCGCGTGGTCGACAACTGGCACCACGCTGGGATCGCGGTCCACTGTGGATACATGATTGGCTTCCCCTTTGATACGCCGGATTCCGGTCGTCAGGCGGCGCTTGATCTCATTGAGGTGGATGTGGACCTCGCGTCGTTTTTCATCGTCACGCCGTTGCCTGGCACGGAGGATCACATCAAAGCCGTGCAAGAAGGAACCATTACGGACTGGGACTTCAACTGGTACGATTCTGATCATGTGGTGATGCGTCATCCGACCATGACCGCCGAAGAAATCCTGCAAGCCTATCGTGATGCATACACGACGTTCTACTCGCCGTGGCGGATCTTCAAAAACACCCTCACCTTTTCCGGAGGGCGCGGGCTCTGCTGGGAAGCCCGCGACAGCATGACGAGCGAGTTTATCTACTGGGCGCATAGTTATCATCGTGGTCGCCACCCCATGATTGGCGGGGTATGGAAGCTCCGGGACCCCCGCACAAAACGTCAGGTGATCACAGACGAAGACGCACGGAGTCGCTATCTGCCCGATTGGTCGGCAATTGTCAATGTCAACAGCGCCGCCGGAGCACAAGAGATTCCTGTGCTGACCGTCGGGTAAAGTATGGAGAGGAGGAGGACGAGGACAAAGAAGAAGACAACACTTGGCAGGATATTGAGGATGAAGAGGACGATGAAGAATGGGACGAGGCCTCAAGCACCCGATACGGTCGGGAGTCCAGCCTTGCTTCTCAATGCATCGATGCAAATTTACTTCTAGGAAGGTGTAAGGAGGTTGTTGCTATGACAAAGTCGGAAATGGTCAAGAAGTTGGCGGAATCGTGGGGCGGTATTTCCAACCGCGCAGCGGATGACAATCTCACCGCGTTCATTGATTTCATCAGCAAGACAGTCAAGAAAGAAAAAGTGTTAAAGATCCCGAACCTGGGCTCGTTCAAGCTGCGCCAAACTAAGGCCCGCACCGGTCGCAACCCGCAGACCGGTGAGCCGATTAAGATTCCCGCGCGCCGCAAGGTGGCCTTCACCGCGGCAAAGACTTTCAAGGAATCCATCCTGGGCGCCGCGCTGAAGAAATAAAGAAAAAGAAACAAGGGGCAAGAGGATGAGCTTCCTGCCCCGCTCCCTCGACCTCTTCGCTTGCCGCCGCCATTCGCTGCTGTCATCCTTCTCTCTACTTTCCCAACTTTATGAGCTACACTGTCAAAGAGATTTTTTATACTTTGCAAGGCGAAGGCGCTAATGCGGGGCGCGCAGCGGTGTTCTGCCGTTTCGCTGGATGTAACTTGTGGTCCGGTCGAGAAGAAGATCGCTCGACTGCCATCTGCCAATTTTGTGATACGGATTTTGTGGGGACTGATGGGCCCAGGGGCGGGCGCTTTTCCACGGCGCAAGACTTAGCCGAGGCCATCGCCGTTCCGTGGCCGCACGGGTCTAAGCTTACAGTCCGTCGCCTGGTAGTGTGCACGGGAGGCGAACCGTTGCTCCAACTTGACGCCCCACTTCTTGCAGCTCTACACGAGCGCGGCTTCCAGATTGCTATCGAAACGAACGGCACGTTGCTGCCGCCTGCTGGCATTGATTGGATCTGCGTTAGCCCTAAGGCTGGAACTGATTTAGTGATCCGAGCTGGGCACGAACTCAAACTCGTCTTTCCACAAGCAGGTGTGGAGCCCCAGCAATTCGAGCAGCTTGACTTTCGACATTTCTTTTTGCAACCGATGGACGGACCTGAACGTGAACGGAACACACACCTCGCCGTGCGCTATTGTCTGGCGCACCCGCAATGGCGCTTGAGCTTGCAGACGCATAAGTTGTTGGGAATTCCGTGAGGCGGACTACATTCTAAATCGAAGAGCAAGAGATTGGTGCAGTCTATTTCCTAAGGACTGTGAGACAAAACCTAAAAACGAAGGTCGAAGAGCCTGTCATTGCGAGGAGTCGCAGACGACGAAGCAATCTCGCAAGTGCCGAAATAACTGGGCCAAGATTGCTTCGCTGCGCTCGCAATGACCCCCTGCCCTTACGCCCAGTGTTGGAGTTTTGTCCCATAGTCCTAAATCCCCCCGCGCTCCGCGCTTTCCCCTTTGTCAAAGGTAATAATATACTTGACAGACCAAA
>CAYTVL010000022.1:0-86562 GCA_964441775.1 uncultured Enterobacteriaceae bacterium | reverse complement strand
CAAGCAATTATTCCCGCTTTCTCTTGGAGTACGACGATTGGCGGTCCGGTTCGTTCGAGCCCTTGCAGGACTTTCCTACCGACAAAGACGTGATCCTCGGCCTTATTTCCAGCAAGACCACCGAACTTGAGCCTGAGGACGCCATTCTCAAACGAATCGAGGAGGCGAGTCGGTACTTTCCCCGCGAACAGCTTGGGCTCTCAACCCAGTGCGGCTTTGGCACCGTCTGGGAAGGCAACCCGATCCCCGAGTCCAGTCAAGAAGCCAAGCTGCGGCTCGTAGCGACGCTCGCGCAACGTGCTTGGCGGTAACGCATTTATTAAATAGATAGGAAGTTCAAGAAGAGCAGAGCTTCTTGACTTTTTTAAGTAGTGTTCAGTGAGACTTCTGGCTTTCACGAGCCAAGATACGATATAGTATATGCCTATGTCAGCACAGAGACCGATCGCACAGACGACCGCACAAGCGTACGCTTTTGTCATACCGGACGAAGCATTGCCAAAGGACGATGACCGCTACGTCCAGCTTGACGCCGCTCGAGGCATGCGCAATATGGCGCGGTTCCTGACGAATCGGATTGCTTCCCACGATTCCGCTATAGACGACTCGCTTCGGTCGTACACGCGCTCCCTTATTGCTGGACATAGCGGCTGTGGAAAGACAACGGAACTGTACCGACTCCAAGAACTGCTCCTCGCTGAAAATTTTGCGGTTGTATATTTTGATGCCGAGCAAGAATTTGATCTACAAAAGCAAAATATCAGTTGGTGGAATATCCTGCTGGAAATGGTCCTCCAGATTGACGATCAACTCAGCCAACCGTCCTATGCAATTCAAATTCCTGACGAACTTCGGAATGAAGCGGTCGAATGGCTTGCCCGTGTAGTGACGAAAAAAACAACGAGAGATGAGATGGAGGCAAGCCTTGCGAGCGATTTCAGCCTCGGCGGGACATTCCCTTTTTTCGCCAAGGCAAAAATTGCGGCGAAGTCTCTTTTCAAAACTGGTTCGTCAACAGTCAAAGAGCTAGAGCTGGAAATAGAACGGCGCCCCGCAATCCTCAGGGAAGCGGTCAATGCTGTCATTATCGAGGTCAACGCGCAACTCAAGCAACAACAACGAAAGGGGCTGGTCATCATTGTTGACGGTCTGGAAAAAATTCCCCTCCGCGCCCTTGAAAATGGCTTAACCTCGCATAAGGCGTTGTTCATTCACAACGCCAATTATCTGCAAGCCCCACCCTGTCACCTAATCTATACGCTGCCATTGGCCGTGCTCACGAATGAAAAAATCAATGAGGCGTTTCCCGAAAAGCCCCACCTGATGCCTATGGTCCATGTGCAGCATGCGGACGGCGAGAAAGATTTAGAAGCATTGCAACAAATGGAAGAAATCGTCTCTCGTCGTATTGCTCCTCACCTCTTTACGTCTGACGTAGTAGAAGCGTTAGCGCTTGCTAGCGGCGGTCATATGCGAGATTTTTTGTTTCTGGTGCGCGAAGCGGCGGGAGAAGCGATCTCAAGCGCAACGATCACGCAAGAGCATGCGACCCGCGCTATTGCTGGACTCGTGGATTTGTACAATCGCACGATTAAGCAGGAGTTCATCGAGCCCCTCGATTATGTTGCGCAATATGGAGAACTCCCAGGCGGGCCGCGAGACGGCGACTTGGTGAATCTGTTGCTCGTGCTGGAATATCGCAACGCCGACGCCTGGTGCGCACTGCATCCGTGCGCCAAACAATCGCGTAGATATGTGAAGGCTCCTCGTGACAACCGAGACGAAGAGATTCCAACCTCTTGATGGGTCGCTTGCCGACAAGCCTGCGCCGCCCATCGAAGATGGGCTGACGTCTGACTCGCAAAGAGATTGGACAAAACTGCAACAGCTCACGCCGCTCAACACTGGTCCACGGATGTTGTATGTCTTGGTGGATGCGCCATTGTTGCGGCACCGCTTAGCCGAGCTACTTTCGGATTCTTTACAGCAGCAAGGTCTTGCCATCATGTGGCTCGACTTTTCAGAGCCGTATTATCAACCTCTGCAAGAAATTTTTGACCAGGCAGCACAACATCCCGACGCACGCTTCTTTTTCTTGTTCGGTCTTGAACGGAGCCTGCTTTCCACCAAGCACCGCATGAGTGCGCTCACGGACCTCAACTTCCATCGTGACCAAATTAGTAAGCGCTTACCTGGCCCGCTGCTTATCTGGATTCCAGATGAGACCTTCACTGACTTATTGATTAATGCGCCCGATTTCGCTGCCTGGCGAGGCGGAGTCTTCAAGCTCAGGGATGAAGCCTCGGAGCGTGAAGCGCCATATCGGCAATACATTATTGATCAGTTCGGCAAACTCACTCTCTACTCAACGACTGCCGATGCGCCTTTAGCGGTCGATCTGGAACAAGTGTTCGTCAAACTGACGACTGTGCAACGAAAAAAGCCTGTGTTTTTTGTGTTTACCGCACCCGCCTTTGCGGAAGGAGGTGCGGCAGGAACCCGGGTTACCTCGTATCCCGAAGCCTCGATCGAATCTTCTGAAAATAGTTTTGAGAGATTGGGCCGAGAACCGGTAGAAGAGACGATTGTCACGCTCTCTCTTTCCGAAGCTTTGCGACACCAATATCTTGCCGTTATCGGCGCGCCCGGCTCTGGCAAAACCACTCTGCTCAAATATCTGGCGTTGTCCTTCGCGCGGCGCCAAGCGCGCGAACGTTTAGAGTTGACGGAAGATCGTCTGCCTATTCTTGTCTATTTACGCGACTTCGGTCCGTTCCTGGACGCCGCTCCTCAGCAAGAAGATGGCGCGGCGCTCCTACTACATTTCCTCTCCGAGCAGTATCAGAAAACAGCGGCCTATTTGAACTTGCCTGGAGATTTCTTTTCGCAACGGCTTGAAGCCGGGCGTTGCATTGTCTTGTTGGATGGCTTGGACGAAGTTATTGATCCGGTAAAACGAGAGCACGTCCTCAACATGATTGTTGCCCTTGCCTCTCGCTATGGCGCTAACCGCTTCGTCGTTACTTCGCGCCCCCGTAGCTACGAAAGCGACGCCAAGCAACGTTTGGCTCCACTCTATGCCGAATGCGCGATTCGCGATTTTGACGACGACGACATGAGCGCTTTTGCCCGCAGTTGGTACACGACGGTCACCGTTGATCGTCGCGGCGACACGGTGGCGGCGCGTGAAGCTGCGGTCACCCAAGCTGAGGACTTACTCCGCGCGATTCGCGCCGACGAACGCATTAAGACGCTGGCGCATAATCCCCTGCTGCTGTCTGTGCTGGCGATGGTGCATCAACGCGGAGTCGGGCTGCCGCAACGCCGCGCTGAATTGTACGACGAATGCACGGATATGCTGCTCGGCTACTGGGACCAGACCAAGGGTGGCGAAGCCGCACGGACGCTGGCAAACTTAGGCTTCCTCAATCGCACAGAAAAGCGCGCTCTGCTTGAACCCATCGCGCTCTGGTTTCACGAACGCGGAGAGCACGGACTCGAAGCAACCAAAGAAGAACTGGAGGAACAAATCACCGAACAGTTCACGGCTATTTTTGGCGACACGACAGAAAAGGCGCGCGAGCGCGCTACCGTCTTTCTCGGTGTGATCGACAAACGCGCTGGCCTGTTAGTGGAACGGGTCACCGGTGTCTACGCCTTCGCCCATCTCACATTTCAAGAATACCTCGCCGCCCGCGCCATTGCCGATCGCGAAGACTACATTGACTATACGTTAAAGCGGTTGCATAAGCCGTGGTGGCGTGAGGTCCTCTTGCTCGAAGTCGGTCACCTCAGCGACCAGCGCTACTTTGGTCGCCGCACTCGCAAACTGACCAGTGACCTGATCGTTGCTGTCCGTAATGCTGGCAGTTGGTTGGAAGATATCTTAAAGAGAGATTTTCTCTTCGCGGCTCGTTGCTTGAGTGACATCGGCCAGCTCGGTGCGGATGATCAGGTACGTCAAAGCTCAATGGATGAGTTGATCGCGCTGTGGGAGAGCACCCCATACCAGCCGCAACGATGGCAGGTCGAGACTATTTTCGTTTACGCCATACCAACAAGAGATGGGGCACGCATCTGTGCAGAATTACTGAGTCACCTTGCGGGACAGAACGAGAATACACGCAAGGCCGCTGCTGACGCCTTGGGCCGCTTAGGCAGCGCCGCCGCTACTCCAGCCGTGCTGGACCGCTTACTTACCTTGCTCACTGATCCGGATAACGGGGTGCGCTGGGCAGCCGCTCTAGGATTAGGCCGCTTAGGCGGTGCCGCTGCTACGCCCTCTGTCCTAGAGCGCTTGCTGGCATTGAGTCAGGATCAAGTGGCTGATGTCCGCAAGGCCGCTGCTGACGCCTTGGGCCGCTTAGGCAGCGCCGCCGCTACTCCAGCCGTGCTGGACCGCTTACTTACCTTGCTCACTGATCCGGATAACGGGGTGCGCTGGGCAGCCGCTCTAGGATTAGGCCGCTTAGGCGGTGCCGCTGCTACGCCCTCTGTCCTAGAGCGCTTGCTGGCATTGAGTCAGGATCAAGTGGCTGATGTCCGCAAGGCCGCCGTTAACGCGTTGGGCCACCTGGGCGGTGCCGCTGCTACGCCTTCTGTCCTAGAGCGCTTGCTGACGTTAATTGCGGACCGGGAAAGCGCTGTCTCTATGCCTGCCACCTTGGCCTTGGGGTTGTTAGGGAGTGCGGCAGCCACTCCCTCTGTCTTGGAGCGTTTACTAGCGTTGATTGAGAACCAGGACAGCGCTGTGTCTGCCGCCTTGGCCTTGGGGTTGTTAGGGAGTGCGGCAGCTACTCCCTCTGTCTTGGGGCGTTTACTAGCGTTGATCGAGAACCAGGATAACACTTTCTACGTGCCGGTCGTTCTGGCCTTAAGTTCATTGAGAAGTGCGGCAGCCACTCCCTCTGTCTTGGAACGCTTATTAGCGTTAGTTATAGACCAGGACAACGTTGTCCGTAGGCTTGCCTTTAGGGTATTAGGCAGCTTAGGCAGCGCTGCTGCTACACCCTCTGTCCTAGAGCGCTTGCTGGCCCTGAGTCGTGCCCAAGTGGACGAGGTCCGTCAGGCCGCCGCGGAAGCTTTGGGCCACTTAGGAAGCGCTGCCGCCACGTCCACAGTATTGGAAAGCCTCCTAACATTATCGCACGACCCAGAGACTGAGATCCGCAGCTCCGCTGCTAAGGCATTAGGTAACTTGGGCAGTGCAGCAGCAACATCCCCCGTGCTTGATCGCTTGCTGGCCTTGAGTCAGGACCAAGCGACTGATGTCCGCAAGGCTGCTGTGGAGGCGTTAGATGCCTTGGGCAGCACCGCCACCACGCCCCCCGTGCTTAATCGCTTAGTAGCCTTGAGTCGTGACCAAGAGGACGGAGTCCGTAAAGCTGTTGCAGTGGCGTTAGGTAGCTTAGGTAACGCTGCCACTATGCCCCTGGTGCTCGAACGCTTAATAGAGTTGACTCATGATCAGGTGAGGGATGTCCGCGAGGCTGCCATAGTTGCATTAAGTCGCTTGGAAGTTCCACCTTCCGCCTTTAATGTACTTACTGAATTTTGGTCGTCACAACTTAAGATTCAAGATGATGAGGAAGTCCTTGGCGATCAGTTGGGATTTATCCGCAGTCTTGCTTACGAGCAACTCCAACGGCTGGCGGAACTACGAGAGCTGCAAGCAACGAAAGACGAAACGACGCCCGGACAGTAGGTCCTAGTACTTCCCGCCCAGCTTCGTGTGATCCCAACTCGCGATTTTCTCCGGCGTGATTTTGAGAATCACCCGTTTCGGCGCGCTCAAGATCGCTTCGCGCGGCGTCTCACTTCTCTCGCTTTGCTGTTCTTGCAACGTCCGAATGGTCGCCGCCACCTGCGCCGGGTCTTCGATGATCTCACAATGACCGCGAATCATCAGACCACGAAAATCACCGTAGTTCTTCCCGGCTTCAATCATCACGCCAACCTTGGGATTGCGCCGGATATTGATGACTTTTTGCGCTTTCCCGTACGAGGTCATATAGATCACTCCGTCTCGCGCCAGGAACCCCATCGCCACCATGTGGGGGAACCCATCTTTGTCTAATGTGGCCAACGCCGCTTTGTGACCTTCTTGCAGAAAAGCAGCTTGTTCTTCCGGTGTGAGCTGAATCTGACGCTGTTTGTTCATCATACCCTCCTTGTTTTGAATCGTGGGCGTCTCTTCCCTCTGTCGAACTCCCTCTATGGGAAAATCCCAGGAGCAGATATAGCAAGGGAGAAGAATTTCCCAAAGGAGGGACCATGACACAAACCCTACTTTTCAAGAACGCACGATTGATCGACGGGATCGCCGACCAACCACAAGCTGGCATGTCGATCCTCGTGACCGATGGGCGCATCAGTCAAGTTGAGCACGGCGACATTCCGGCGCCGCCGAACGCGCAAATCGTCGATCTAGGCGGCAAGACCGTGCTTCCCGGTTTGATCGACACGCATGTTCATTCAACGCTCATGGATCGGGAGAGTATGCCGCTTTTCATCGCCGCCGGTGTTACCAGCGCCCGCGATGTGGGCGCAAAACTCGAAAAAGTGCAAGCGCTCAAAGCCGACATCAGCAGCGGCGCGCAACTGGGGCCTCGCCTGTTCATCTGTGGCCCGCTGCTCGACGGGGAGGAGCCTAGTTTCCCACGTGGTCCGCTGACGGAGATGCTCGACAGTATTCCTTCAGTAGAGCACGTCCCGCACAAGATCGGTCATCTCCTTTCTTCCGGTGTTGACGGAGTGAAGCTCTATTTCACCCTGCCGCCGGATACGGCCAAAGCGGTGATTCAATTTGTCGACAAGCGCGTGCCGATCACTGGCCATCTGGGCTACACGCATTCGATGGAAGTCATCAAAGCGGGCATCGATGGCTTGGAGCATGTATGGATCTCACCTTACAATGAATTCTGCGCGCTCGACATGCAGTTCGGCTCCGGCAAAAAGGTCAGCTCGATGATGAACCGTCACTTCGCCCCGCTCACGTTCAAAGGCTGGGAAGAGGCGGATTTGCACGGCCCGAAAGCAAAATCATGGTTCGATGCGATGGTCGAGAAACAGGTCAACATGGGCACCACGCTGGATCTGTTGTGGATCTCCAAGTGCGGGCAAGACGCAGCAATGAAAGACCCAGATCGTCGCTACATTCCTCCGATGGCGCTGGGCCGCCAACGGGCGCTGGCGGCGCATATCGGCGAACGCCCGGATTGGGACATGTTCCCAGGATTCGATCCTGCGATCGGCTCCAAAGCATTAGAGAAGCATCAAGAAGTCACGCGCATTCTGCACGAGTCCGGTGGACTAGTCGTCGGCGGCACGGACTGCGGCGGCATCCCCTACCCGCCTCCGGGCTATGCGCTGTGGCGTGAGGTGGAACTAATGGCGGAAGCGATCGGCGCGATGGCGGCGTTCAAGGCCGTCACCTCGGTCGCAGCCGGATATCTACGAAAGCAAGACGATATTGGCAGCGTCGCCCCAGGCCGGTATGCGGACTTCCTCGTCGTCGATGGCGACCCATTGCGCAGCGTGCGGGAACTGCGGAAGCTCACGACCGTCTATCGTGGCGGTGTGGCCTACGATCCGCAAGCGCTCTTAGCCACGGTACCGACGCAGAAGCTGGAACAGACGCACTGAGCGTAAGCCATCGGCAGCAGTTTCTCTCCAGATGATTTCGATGGGTTCATAAGCGTCATGCCAGCGTAGGCTGGCATCCAGGAACTCCGGGCACAAGCTTCAGGTTGAGCCTCCTGGATTCCCGCTTGCGCGGGAATGACGCAGCTACTGTCGATTTATTAAACTCATACTGACCGGTTACTACTCACTCACCACCGCCACTCCGTCCCGGAGGAGCGCGGCAATCGCCTCGTCATCGTAACCAATATCGCGCAGCACCTCAGAAGTATGCGCGCCAAGTCGGGGCGCCGCCGTCGGCGGCCGCTTTTCTCCTGCCGAGGCAAAAATAGGACTGTTGACGGTCGTTAGCTTGTCATACCCTGGATAGGCCATGTCCACAAAAGCGCCGGATGCACGCATTTGTGGGTCTTCGATGACCTCTTCGAGTTTCGGCAGCGGGGCCCATTTGATGTCAGCTTGTTTGAAGAGCCCGCGCCATTCGGCAAGATCACGCGACTCAAACTGGGCTTGAAGAATCGCGAACAACGCCGCCGCGTTCTCTTGTCTGGCCTGAGTGGTCGCAAACAAGGCGTTGGTCGCTAACTCCTCTTGGCCGAGCGCCCGACAGAGATTAGGAAATTCCTTGTCAGGGTCAAGCAAAACAACCAGAAAGGCCTTGCCGTCGCGGCTCAGATATCCTGCAGCAAGCGGATTAGGCGGCGTACCGTCGGCAGCACGCTGAGGGAACTCCGCTTTGCAGAATTTGGCTTGGATGTCACATGCGTTGGCCCACGCCCCGCTCGCCATCAGCGACGTTCCAACCTTCACTCCCTTCCCGGTCCGTTCACGGTGATAGAGGCCCAACATGATAGCGCCGAAGAGGGACACCGAAGTTGGGTGGTCGCCCATCCCAGGTCTGGGTCCTGCCGGAGTGCCATCCAAGCCCACGACGCTCATCATTAAGCCCGAGCGCGCCCAGTACGCCAGCGCATCAAAGGCGGGGGCGTCAGCATCCTCACCCGCATCCCCGTACCCGGTCAGATGCGCATAGATGAGACGCTCGTTTTCCGGCTGCAGATCTTCCCAGGTCAACTGGAATTTTTCCAGCAGCGGACGTTGATAGTTGGTGACAAACACATCCGCCGTCGTCACCAAACGGATGAGGACAGCTCGCCCGCGGGGCGAACCGAGGTCGAGAGCCACGCTCTTCTTATTGCGACTCGTCAGAATCCAGGCCCAGTTGTCGTTGGCCTTGGCGAACCCCGGCAGGTCCGCCATGAAGCGGTACAAATCTCCACCATACGGTCGCTCGATCTTGATCACCTCCGCCCCAAAATCCGACATGATCGTCGCCGACGCCGGTCCGGCCACGTAGGTGCCGCAGTCAATGACGCGCAGTCCTGAGAGAATGCCTTTCTGCATAACCGATTCTCCTTACCACTGTTAACAAAAAATTTAGCGATGAAGCGCGCGTTTCAGCGCCGCGTCCCGCTCCCCATTGAAGCGCCGCGAGATCTCCGCACCCGGCACGAATCCGTTGAAGCCGTGGAACCCACCGGAATACACATGCAGCTCAGTCGGAACACCGGCGGCCAGCAGACGTTGCGCATAGGTAATGTTCTCATCCAAGAACAGATCGAGATCGCCGACCGGAATATAGGCTGGCGGCAAACCTTTCAGGTTGGTCGCACGCGACGCGGCAGCATACGGAGACACGGCGGCCCCACCGGGTTCACGGCCAAGGTAGGCGCGCCAGCCCATCAAGTTATTCTGGCGGCTCCATACAAAAGTGTCCAGCGTAGTCCCACTGGCCGGAGCAATGTTGCGGTCGTCAATCATGGGATAGATGAGCAGTTGGAAGGCCACTTCCACCTCCGCCCGATCTCGCGTCAACAGGGCGAGGCCCGCAGCGAGACCCCCGCCTGCACTGGCGCCGCCGATAGCGATGCGTGACTTATTCACGCCGAAGTCGGCGCTGTGGGCGGCCAGCCACTTGAGCGCAGCGTAACAATCCTCGACGGGAGCGGGAAACGGGTGCTCAGGAGCAAGCCGGTACTCGACCGACGCCACCACGCACTGCCCCACTCTCGCCAAATGCTTGGCCATCAAATCGTCGCGCTCGACGCTGCCCAGCACATAGCCGCCGCCATGAATCCACAGCAGGGCTGGCAACGTTGTGGGTCGATCCGTTGGTTGATACACCCGCACGAAGACGTCTGGAGCCCCGGCAGGACCAGGGGCCCGGTGATCCGAGGAGCTGATTCCCTCGATCGGAGTCGCTTTCGCCATTTGGGCCGCCGCCAGGTCATCCATCATCTTCCGCGCGGCGGGAATATCGTGCAGGTTAATACCGCCGTTCGTAGCCTTGAGCCAGGTTTGCAGAGGACCAGCCAGTTCCGGGTCCAACTGAAGAGTTGTTGTCATTGTCTTCCTCCTTTTACAATTGTGCCAGGCAGTAATGTGTTGCTGCACTCTTTCGTGAACACTTCACCTTTATCACTAATCCTTTTTTTACTTCGTCAAGTCTTGCTTCAGTACGCCCTCGTTCTCTAACTGTCGCACCTGCTCCGGTGAATAGGCCAGATATTTCTCCAAAATTTCTTCATTATGCTCGCCTAAAAATGGCGCTTGCAACGGGAGTTCCTCGGGAAATTCAGAGAACCGCAAAGGCATGCCAGGAATATCCAGCTCGCCTAACACTCGATCTGTGATGGTCCGCACAGTACGCCGTTCGCGGAGATGCGGATGATGGACAGCTTCGGCAATCGACAACACCGGCGCGACTGGCACGTGCCCTTCTTGCAGAATGCGCACGGCTTCGTCATCACTTTTCTGTGCGTCGATCCATTCCTCAATGATCCACGCCATTGCCGGCTGGTTTTCCACCCGTTTCGCGTTCGTGTAGAACCGCGGATCGTCGATCAGTTCCGGCTTCCCCATCGCGCGACAGAGCACTTGCCATTGGTGCTCAAGACATAAAATGAACAGATAGCCATTCTTCCCTTTGAACAGTCCGGCGGGGCTCACTGCGTAGTGCTGCGACCCAGACCGTGTGGGCTGCACTGCCCCCTTGGTGCCGCTGTACAGTTGCACATTCAGTTCATGGCAATGGAAGTAGGAATCCAGCAGCGTAATATCCAAGTACTGTCCTTTGCCAGTGCGCTCGCGGTACAGGAGCGCGCTGGCAATCGCTGCGTAGGCGTGCACCCCAGTGCTCACGTCGCCAAGCCCGAGCATGGGAAACGACGGCGGACCGTTTGGATCGCCAATCATGGAGGTCACGCCAGCATAAGCCTGCCCGATGTAGTCATAACCCGGGACGTGCGCCAACGGTCCGGTTTGTCCCAGCGCCGAAATCGAACACATGATCACGCGGGGATTGATCTGCTTGACAACGTCATAACCAAACCCCAGACGCGCAATGGTCCCTGGCGAGAAATTCTCCACCACGACATCAACTTGTTTAATAAGACTTGTGAGGATCTCCTTTCCCTTGGGGCTCCGCACGTCGATGCAAAGACTCTTCTTACCTCGATTCTGCTGGATGAAGTACGCGCTACGGCCATCTTTGAGAAACGGCAGCCCACGAGAAATCTCGCCGTTCGGGGCTATTTCCACTTTGATAATTTCCGCGCCCATTTCCGCCATTAAGCGCGTCACCGTGGGACCGGCGAGCACTTGGGTGAAATCGAGTACTTTGTAGCCACTCAGCAGATGTTGCGGTTCGGTTCCTGACATGTCGTCCTCCTTGCAATAAAGCGTTCAACATGTCGTGCGCCTTTGCGGGAGTCAAGGGAAGGCGTCTCCCTCGTTGCTCTCAAGAGGAAGAAGAGAACAGCGTGAGGTCAGGCGCCCCATGCATCCCAAATCTGCTACGCGGCATTCGCCGCAGGCATTTTATAGGCCGTCAATACAGCGCGGATGTCGGCGGCAGTGGCCGGCTCACTCCCCGCTTTTTGGATCGCGTTGACTGCAGCTTCCACTAACTCGATGTTGCGACGCGGCGATTGAAACAGCGCGTCTTCGAGACCGACGCGTACGTGTCCGCCAAGTTCGACAATGCGAGGAATCAGCGGCAACACATCCACGGCGAGTCCAGCCGCCATCCACTGACAGCCCGGCGCTACGGTCTCGGTCAGTTTGACGTATGCGTCCAACGCCCACACTTCCGGAGGAAAACTAAATGTGAAAGCCGACGAGAACATGAAACGATAGATCGGCACTGGCGCCGTTGGATACTTTCGATGCAACGTAGCTCCTTGGCGGACAAACCCCGGCTCGTAGCACGCATAGGCAGGATGGTATTTATACTTCGCCGCCAGCTCCATACCCAATTCCAACGCCCCGTTGGGATTGCTGTACACACCGCCATCACCGCCGAACAAAGGTGGGGCGCTGGCGTCGGACAGATAAAAGTTGCACGAGCCCGGATCAAGAAAGCCCCACTCCGCCAAGCCGCGCTTGGCTAACTCCACCGTCGTGGCATACCGCGCCGCCCAGTCATCAGCCGGAAGAGGAATCGGGGCAGCAGTGGGATACACAATGGCGTCCACCTGCGAACGAATGCCCTCGCTGAAAGCGATACAATTATCAAGGTTGTTATTTTGTTTACCGGTCTCAGGATCGAGCGTGTGCGTATGCACCACGGCGGCCCCGGCTTTCACGCACGCGACCCCTTCCTTAATAATCTCCTGGGCCGTGATTGGAATGTTTGGTTGCAACCGGCGCGTCCACGCGCCATTGAGCGCCACTTCGATCAACGTTTTCTTCGCCATAAAAATTCCCTCCCGGTGCATTGTGAAATAGAATCGACAAGGAGTAAACGGCACGGGAAGAACCGGCGGCAAGGTTCTGCGACGTTGTTTACAGCACCACCTCTAGCCGCAGCTCCTCTGCCACATGCGGAGTGATTTTCCGTCCCTCGTCTCGAGCGAGTTCGACCAACCCCGTTTCCGCCAGGGCTTTCACATCCTCGTACACTCGTTTGAAGTCCCGGTGCGCAAAGGTTGCCAGCTCATGAATCGAGGCGGGTTTGTGGTGGCGAATGAGCCGAATGAGATCAATCCGTTTGGGCGTCAAAAACCGCCGTAGCGCATCCGGGCTGGTAAAAAACAATCTATGCGGGGCAGGCTTGACGGCGCGCCCAGCCGCTACTGCTTTCATCGTGGCTGCCGCCTCGGCTAGCACGTCTTCCGTGCTACGAATGCCAACTGTAATTTTCTTCACCTTCATGAGAGTTTCCTTCCGGCGTTTCTTACATCGGCCTGAAAGTCGGCAATCAGACGATCCACATCCTGGTAGGCATAGACTGTTTCCTGTCCGAAAACATGGCGGTGATGTCCTTTGGGCCAGTGATTGTCGTACCCAACCACTCGCTCCCCATCTGGTGAAATGAGCGCCAAAGAGTAATCAACACCGTGGGGACTCGTCGCACTTACCGGGACACTCCAGACTTTCACGACCACTCGCCATCCTTCTTCGTCTCGAACTTCGTCATGCACCAGCAGAACCGCGCTACGTCGTCTTTCCATTATGGCGTAAATTGCCATCATAGCAGAGCAAAAACTAGCAGGGAGGAGAGAAAACGGGACGAGAGATCCTCCGTGCAGGCCCCAGCAAAATACTCCTGAATGTTTACATCAGCCTGGGATCAGGATATCCAGTCTTTGGCGTGCATTGATGCGCAATGGTTGACTATATCGTTGAATGTTTAACAGGGATGTTTCCTTGAACGAATTGAGATTAGTAAGCGAATATCCTGAGTCGCTTTCTTCTGTCTCCCAGTTTGTGAAGAGAATACTTGAAGACTCCAATCGGTGGCAGCTAAAAGGCCCTCCTTGGTTTCGCGGTCAAGTTGAGCCGACCCCCGATGGTGAGCCTTTACTGCCGCGTGTTTTTCAATCCAAGTACCGAGGCCGTGAAAACGAACTCATCCAAGTGTTCCGTATGCGTGCGCAACAATATGGTGACACGCCAGAATTCAGCCGTATCGACCAGTGGCTGTTTCTCATGCAACACTGTGGATTACCTACGCGGCTGTTAGACTGGACTGAAGGCGCATTGATAGCCCTCTACTTCGCAGTCAACCGTTCTGAGCCCAATTCGGAACGAACTCCAGTGGTTTGGATGTTAAACCCAATCGCATTGAACCTACTCGCTACTGGATACGCCGGATTCTCCCTCACGTGGATGGGGCATGATGGGGCGGAATCGCCAGTGCGGATACCAAACCTTCGTGCAGCATTCGAGAACGATAATGTACAGCAAAGTCGTTTCCCAGTAGCTGTCTATCCGCAACCGGTCCATCCGCGAGTAGCCGCACAACGTGGGACATTCACGGTCCAAGGAAAAGATAAACGGAGTCTCGATCGAATTCTCACTGACACAGATCTGAAAACACTTGAGTGGCGAATCTTGCGCGGCCTCAGTGAACAGAATCCAAACGTGCTCCCTTCGTTCAAAGGGATGCAGCCTGAATCCGTACTAGAAGACTTCAAGAAAGGAGCGTACCTTACCCGCTATAAGATTCTCTGCAACGACACCCGGGCTTTCCTGAGGGACCTCCGTTCATTAGGAATCAGCCAATCAACGCTATTTCCGGAGTTCGATGGTTTGGCGGGGGAATTGGAGCGCCTGGAGTCCGATATCTTCTAACTCCCTATAAGGCCAACGTTCTACCTCGAATCTACCTCCTACCCACGACCAACGAACGGCATCTTGGTCGCCATCACCGTCATAAACTGAACGTTTGCCTCAAGCGGTAAATTAGCCATGTAGAGCACGGCGTTAGCCACGTGCTCCACGTCCATCAGCGGCTCCGGCATGACTTGTCCATTGGCTTGAGGCACGCCTTGAGTCATCCGCGCCGTCAGTTCGGTCACAGCGTTGCCAATGTCAATCTGGCTGCAGGCGATGTCATATTTCCGCCCGTCCAGCGACGTTGCTTTTGTCAATCCGGTCAATGCATGCTTGGTGGACGTGTACGGCGCCGAGTTGGGGCGCGGAACGTGCGCCGAGATGGAGCCATTATTGATGATGCGACCACCGCGCGGTTCTTGGCTCTTCATCAGTTTGAAAGCTTCCTGCGTACAGAGAAACACCCCGGTCAAGTTGATATCGACAACGGTCTTCCATTGTTCATAACTCAAGTCTTCCAGTGGAATGCCGGGCGCGCCCACCCCTGCATTGTTAAACAGAACATCGAGGCGTCCGAAAACTTCTTTCGTCCGGGCAAAGAGTGTCCGTACAGCCGCTGGATCACTCACATCGGTGGGAACCACGAGTGTTTGCGTGCTCGCGCCTCCCGCTTCGGCAACCACTCGCTCCAAAGGGGCCGGGCGCCGTCCGG
Organism: uncultured Enterobacteriaceae bacterium; assembly: GCA_964441775.1. Taxonomy (GTDB): domain Bacteria; phylum Desulfobacterota; class Binatia; order Bin18; family Bin18; genus SYOC01. The sequence goes on along the minus strand of CAYTVL010000022.1, from coordinate 71,591 downwards.
TCAACACTACACTGTACCCATGTTTGAGCAAGGTTACTGTCACGGCTTTGCCGATGCCGGTTCCTGCGCCAGTGACGAGCGCGACTTTGCCCACTTTGCTCGATGTCGACATTACACCCTCTCCTTTGGATCGCCGTTATCCTTTGGCTTCGTCAGCAAGGACTGCTGTTGCTGCTTTTTCCACCACCGTGCCTTTGAAGAAATTCGGGTTGGCTGAACCCCAAAATCGGACCGCATTGGCAAAGGTGAAGTCGCGAAAATCATTCAGACTGATCAATTCATCTTCCACCAACTCGTACGCTTCGGGTAATACGCCGGTCATGTCGGGTACGTCGAAGTGGCCGATGTCGGAACCAAAGAGCGCGTTGATCTTCGCTCCGAAGGGATTCCCCTTACGGTGAAACGCCCAGGCGTTCATCGGATCGTCGGCTTCGCAGCCAAAGTAAAAACTGTCCACAAAAAGATCGCGCAGATCTTTCTTGTGGGTGATCTTGCAGGCGGCGTAATCGTCAAGATCCGCAACGCCGCCGACCGCCGTCGCTTCCCGAGACGTTGTCGTAGAGCGGCTCTTTTGCCGTTCCAGCACTCCGACCATATCTGGGTCGCCGTAGGTCTCCGCCAATTCCAGTAGTAGGGCGCGATTGAGGTTACGTGGGTCAACTTCAGCAAGGGCTTCACGATTGCGTTTCTCCCAATGACCGATGAGGTCTGCATACAACTGGCACGCCCAGCCTACGCCACCTTCCAGAAAGCCAAACTTCACTTGAGGGAATCGCCGCGTGACACCAGCGAGAAAGAGAGCCTTGCATACGGCTTCATGCGCAACGGCAAAATGGCCGATATGATTAAAGGTGAAATTGGTCGGCGACACGCGCAGCCCATAACCGCGCGAACCCGTATGAAACGTGGGCGAGACGCCCAGTTCCGCGCACTTCGCCCAGACGGGATCGTAATTGTACGTGCTGTCGAGCCCCAGGGTATCAAACCACACCGCGACCTTTTCCATATCTGGATGCTTTTGCAGGTGGGTCGGGATCGGTCGCCGAATCATGCTCCACAGCATCACGACTTTCATGCCAAGCTGCTTAGTCACATGTTCCAATTCAGCGATGGCCTCCTCAGGCGTGTGCATGGGGATCACCGCCGCCGGCGTCATACGATCGGCGAAGGGGCGAAAATGCTCGGCGGTAAAAATGTTGAACGCACGGCAGGTAGCACGCCGCGTGTCGGCGTCCGGAATCTGCGCAATGCCGAGGCCCACTGACGGATACAAAACAGAAAAGTCGAGCCCCAGTTCCTCCATCCGTTGATACAATAAGCGAGGCATCATGGCGGTGGCGCGGTCGCGGGTATTTTTGGTCGGCAGAGCCCAGAACGCCTCTTGAGCAAGCCGCTGCTCCTGGCGTTCGGCCACAGACATCGACAACTGTTTCATTACTTGCGAACCGAACCACGAGAATCCTTCAACGGCGCGATCGCCGCCAATTTTTCTGAGCTGTTCGCCCATCGTGGGGCCAAACTCAATCCAGTGCCCGTCAGCGTCAATCACTGGGTGGGGTAAACGTGCGTGAAGCTGTGTTGCCGTCAGGTGTCCGTTCGTGCTCATAGGAAACCTCTCTTGCGATAATAGACTAGATTGAGGGGCGCGGTGTTGTATCTGGATGCCCGCACACCAGAGGACATCCAGACTTGTGGTGAGACTTCAGTTCAATTTGTACAATTGAATAGCGCTTTCCGCCAAAATCTGTCGCCGGTACTTTTCCGGGATGCGGTCGGCGATCATCTTGGGCGCGCCAGGGAAAAACCCGTCCGGATGCGGATAGTCAGTGGCCCAGAGAATACGATCCGGCCCAAGATAATCCGCGAGCACAGACAGGCTGCCTTCCACCGGCTCGAAAGCGATCCAGCACTGCCGCTTGAAATACTCGCTGGGAAACATTTTGAGAGTAGTGTCATTGAAGACGCCGTTATCGTCGAAGTGGCGGTCCATGCGATCTAGCCATGGCGCGATCCAGCCGCCGCCGGATTCAAGGAAAGCGAAGCGCAGTTTCGGGAAGCGCTCACACACGCCGCCCCAAATCACGCTCAGGCTCGCCAGCATCATCTCCATCGTGTGCGAAATAATATGTTTAGCGCCCGGGCTTTCAAAGCGTTCCACGCCCACGGCAGGCATGCCGCCCGTGCCTTCGTGCAAGCCGACTGCGAAATCGAGGTCTTGGGCCACGGTCCAGAACGGATCGTAAATTGGATCACTGAGCATGCGATTGTTATAGGGGTTAGGACGCAGGAAGCCGCTGCGCATTCCTAACTGATTGCGCGCATACTTCATTTCTTCAATCGCAAGATCGACGGACTGCATCGGCAACATTGCGACGCCAAAGAGACGATCAGGATATGGCTTGCAGTAATCGGCGAGCCAGCGATTGTAGGCGCGGCAGACCGCTCCGGCCAACGGTGGGTCCTGGATAGCGCCGGACAGCAGTCCGAGCGTAGGATAGAGAAACACCGCATCGATGCCGTCGAGGTCCAGATCAGGAATACGGGCATGCGGATCAAACCCGCCTTTTCTTCCTTCGACGTAGCGAATGTCTTGCGAGGCGGCGCCTTGGCGCGCGCCGATGGCGCCGGCGAAGCCCAAGCCTTTCGTGCCGCCAATCATGCGGCCTTCGATCAGCAGGCGCTCTTTGCCATCAGTGTCCACCTTGAGTTGCGGGGCGCGGTCACGGAACTGCGGGTCCAGATAGTCCACCCAAAAATTCGGCGGCTCCAGTACGTGGCCATCGGAATCGATCACATTGTAGGTACGACCCATAACAAACCTCCTTTACTCGATATGAGAGAAGAGTTGATCTTCTCTCCTTCGCGTCTACCATCTTACACGGCAAAGCACAAGGATTGCGAAAGGCTTGCAAAACCAGGGGTAGTCGCCGTATGTTCCCGGAAGCACAATTATCTTTTTGGGGAGGTGTACCAATGCGACCAGCAGAAGTCCAATCCGACATGATCCAATATCCCAGCAAAGATGGGACAAAGATCAACGCTTATCTGAGCCACCCGGCGGCGCCAGGGCGTTATCCTGGCGTCATTGTGATCATGGAAGCGTTCGGGCTCAACGATCATATCAAAGATGTGGCGCGTCGCTTCGCCGCCGAAGGCTATGTGGCCCTGGCGCCGGACATGTACACGCGTGAAGGCTCGCCGGACGCGAGTAATATCGATTCGGTCGTCAAAGTTATGTTCTCGGTTCCTGACTCGCAAGCAATGGCGGACCTCGACGCTGGCGCAGTTTATCTTAAAGGACGGCCAGACGGGGCTGGGAAAGTTGGAGCGATCGGTTTTTGTTCAGGCGGACGTTACACGTTAATGTTTGGCTGCACCAGTAAAAATTTGAACGCCGCCGTCGATTCCGCCGGTGGGTTCATCATTCAAGACGCCTCACAAATCACGCCGCAACGCCCGGTGTCACCGATCGATATGGTGTCGAATTTGTCCTGCCCCTTGTTGGCCCTCTTCGGTGAGGAAGACCCGAATCCTTCACCGGCCCACGCCGAGCGTCTCAAAGCGGAGCTGGACAAACACAGCAAGACGTATGAGTTCCGCATGTACCCTAGTGCGGGGCACGCCTTTTTCGCCGACTATCGTCCGTCCTATCGACCTGTCGCGGCCCAGGACATGTGGCACAGAGTTCTTGTCTTCTATGACAAGTATCTCAAACACTAAAGAGCAAGAAGGAGCACGACATGGGTCTTTTTCGTTTATATGCAGGAGCCGACGGAGTGTCTCGTATTGAAGATCAATCGCTAAGCTCACACCCGGCGCTAACCGAACCGCAAAACACGAAATATATTGTGTTTAACCAACTGCCCGTCGGCACGTTCATTGATTGGCATCCGGCGCCGCGCCGTCAGTACGTCATTATTCTCTCAGGCCAACTCGAAATCGGCCTGGGAGACGGGAGCGTGCGCCGCTTTGGTCCGGGGGATGCGCGCCTCGTGGAAGACGTCACCGGCAAGGGGCACACCACACGAGTCGTGGGCCCAGTGCCTGTCGTCACTGCAACCGTGCCGCTCGCGGCGCAGTGAAAAGGCCCCTTCAGATACAGGCCAAGCTGGGCGCAGATGCCTGGCTTGGCCGTTTCCAGAAAGATACACGAGACTCACAAAAGGCATGAGTCTAAAATGCGAATGAGACAACGAATGATGTTGTTCGCAGTTGGATTTTTTGCTGGTGTCCCGCTGTCCGTTAGACTCGGTGGTGACGCTCGTTTTATTGAAATCTTAGGACCGTGGTTTCTGATCTTTGCGATCCTGCAATTCATAGTCTTTCGCTGTCCGCATTGTCGAAAACTTGCAATCATCACAAAACAAGGGGTAGCAACTCCATTTGTCGGGAACCATTGTCGCTACTGCGGAGGAGAATATTAAGCGTCAGAGGTGGGATAAGGGCACGCCGAATCCCCGCAATGTACTGGAGGTAATCAATGCTACGAACAGTCGAGGCTATAATTGACGAACATGGAAACGTGCATTTGCTGGAGGCTATCCAACTGACAACAGCGCGCAAGGCGCTCGTCACGATTTTAGAAGATGCCCCCGCAGCAGGCGTTCCCGAAACTGCGCTGCTCAGCGAACAATCTCTTGCCAAGGACTGGGACCAGCCAGAGGAGGATGAGGCATGGTCTCACCTGCAGCCAGGACGGTAGTCTCGGTACACTTTCCCTTTTCTAATCTGTCACGAACAAAACTGCGTCCTGCTGTGATCTTGGCGGATGTAGGTCGAGACGATTGGGTCTTGTGCCAGATAACCAGCAAGCCTTATGGCGACGCCTGTGCGATTGCTCTCACAGAGGAAAGTTTTGAGACGGGTTCGTTACGAGTGAGCAGCTACGTCCGGCCAGGAAAGCTCTTTACCGCAAATCGCGATCTGATGGCGGAGAAGATTGGGGTTCTCAAAGAAGAGGCGTTCAAGCAAATCGTTGAGGCAGTGGTGGCCATTCTTCGTTCCGGTCTTGCCTCTTGAGAAACGGAGAAAGCCGCGGGCAAGAGATACGGTCGCACCGCATCCCAGCAAGTTACCGTCCGCTTGCGAGGCATGTCAGATGTGACATATTCTTTTTCCGATGACCATTCCCTTGGACAAGCCTCTGGTGTGGCTTCATGGAGAGATCAAAACTCCCCCCTTCTCACACGAGGCGCGGGTGGAGGCCGGGCTCTTATTGCGACAACTCCAGCGGGGAGCGTTGTTAGCCTTCCCGCACTCTAGACCGATGCCGGAGATAGGGAGACACTGTCACGAACTCCGCATCGAAGACCACACTCAGACCTGGCGCATTATTTACCGTATTGATCTTGACGCGATCATTATTACCGAGGTGTTCAATAAGAAAACGAAGAAAACTCCGCCAGAGGTCATTACGATAAGCCGGAAGCGGCTTAAGGTGTATGATGACCTGGTGAGAGTCGGGAGGCGAAAATGAAATTGGAGAAGAAGAAGCGACTGGAGGCAACGGGCTGGCGCGTGGGGACCGTGGGCGAGTTTCTGGGGCTCACCAGCGGAGAGGCCGCGCTCATTGAGTTGAAACTGGATTTGGCGCGAGCCGTAAAAAGCGAGCGGGTTCGTCGCCACATGACCCAAGAGGAGTTAGGGAGGGCGCTGGGGTCTAGCCAATCCCGCGTGGCGAAAATGGAAGCCGGGGACCCCAGGGTCAGTATCGATTTGCTGGTGCGTTCCCTTTTGAGGCTCGGCGTCAACCGGCGTGGCTTGGTTCGCCATCTGAGTCCGTCACCGAGTAAGCATGCAGCCTAGCACTACCCCCTGCGGCCCTCACCGAAGCCATATTCATAGTGCTAGCTTTACAGCTTAGGGATGCTCCCACAATCTTTACCTTGTCAAACGTATCGTGAGCACAGCCCCGAGGACGGCAGCGGCAAGCATCAATCCAGCAACCCACACATTCCACCGCACGGGATAGCCCTCCGCTTGGCGTGGCCCGGTGATGCCGAGAATGCTGGGCAGATCGCCATTTCCACCGCCAACTTTGAGTTGCGCTTTCATCCCTTTCTCGGTGTGCTGCGTAATGTCGCAATGCACGAGATAGGTTTTCTTCGCGCTCGGCACGATGAATGTCCCGCTCTTCTGTCCAGGGCCGTTCACTTCCATGTGGAACATTCCTTCCGGGTACAAATAGCGGGGCAGATCGTGCAGCATCCATTGATGGCGCACGTGATCTTCATTGATGAGGGTGATCGTGACCTTAGAGCAAGGGGGCACATTCCACTCGCGCTGATCATACGAGAATGTGGCGCCGTTAAACGGCTGGGCGTACTTCTTCCCCACCCGCACGGTAATGGTTTGCTCGCCGGAAATGTTCGGACAATCACGCGGAAATTGGTCTACATTCTCGTTCATCACCATGCCTTCCATGTCCATGCGCATGCCGTGGTGTCTGTAGTGCATGCCATGAGCAACCGAAACAGTGGTTGGAGTATGAGCAGCCCCAGAGCCAGGCAACATCAGGAGCAGCAGCAAGAGGCAAGGCAGAGCGGGCGGTACAATTGATTTTAGTTTATTCATCCCGCCGTAATGGTACACCCCGAAGGCGCATGCGCAAAGTCACCATGCGCGTGGTACGAGTCGAGAGCGCCATCTCGACAGATGGCGGAATCGCAGGTATCTGATATTGCCAGATCAGGGATCTGCCCAACGGAGGAGTAATGTTGACAAGTAAAGGAACGGTACAGTGTCGCTTGATGACGACATTGGTCATAGCAGCCACGTTGCTGGCCGCAAACACAGGAACGGCTGCCGGCCCAGCCGATACGAATTGGATGAGCTACAATGGGACGCTGAATGGTCAGCGGTATTCGCTGCTCGATCAGATCACCGTGCAGAACGTGGCGTCACTGACGGAAGTCTGCCGTCTCCAGGTCGATGATTCGGGAACATTTCAGGCTGGACCGCTGCAGATAGACGGCACGCTGTATTTCACCAACGCGCACGACACCCTGGCGGTCGATGCGACGAACTGTACGCTGCGTTGGCGCAACATCTACAAGCCCGAGCAGGAGGATGTCTTTCAGATCAATCGTGGCGTCGCCTTCGCGAACGGCCGCTTGTTCCGTGGTACGCCTGACGCTCGCCTGTTGGCCATCGACGCGGCTACAGGGAAAACCCTCTGGCAACAACAAGTCGGCGATCCAGAGCAGGGAGAGTTTTTCAGCTCCGTGCCTATAGTGTGGCAGGGACTGCTGATTACCGGTGCGGCGGGCAGCGACTGGGGCATTCGTGGACGCATCATGGCCTACGAACAGGAGACGGGCCGTGAGGTGTGGCGCTTTTATACTATCCCCCGCGGCAAGGAGACTGGCTCCGAGACCTGGAAGAATTGGAAGAGCGCTCGCTACGGCGGCGGCGGCAGTTGGACTACCTACACGCTCGACATGGCGAGCGGCGAGGTGTTTGCGCCGGTGGGCAATCCCGCACCGGACTTTGTTCCCGCCCATCGGCCAGGGGCGAATCTCTTTACTGACAGCATGGTGGTGCTCGACGCACGCACTGGCGCACTGAAGTGGTGGCATCAAATGCTTTCCAACGACGGGCTTGATCTCGATCTGGCTGCGGCGCCGATGTTGTACTGGAACAGCAGAGGAGAGTCGATGGTCGCGCTGGGCAGCAAGGATGGGCATCTTTACGGCGTCAACCGTGAATCGCACGAGCGCGTATTCATGACTCCCGTGACGACGATCAAAAAGCCCGACCACGTGCCGAACACAAAAGGCGTGCACGGTTGTCCCGGCCCTGTAGGCGGAGTCGAATGGAATGGCCCAGCCTACGATCAGAAGACCAAACAGATCGTAGTGGGCTCCGTCGACTGGTGTGCGCTCTTCAAGTCTGATGAGGTCGAGTACCAGCCCGGTAAGTTTCTGCTTGGCGGAAGTTGGGACTGGGATGAGGCAAGAAGCGGTTGGGTGAGCGCCGTCGATCCAGATTCCGGCGCCGTGCGCTGGCAGTATCATGCTGACGCGCCCGTTGTCGCGGGGATCACTCCGACTGCGGGCGGGGTGACATTCACTGGCGACATGAGCGGCAACTTTCTCGCACTCGACTCCGCCACCGGCAAACCTCTGCTCAAGATGAAGACTGTCGGCGCCATGGCGGGTGGCGTGATTACCTATGCGCTTGGCGGCGTCCAGTACGTGGCGATTACTTCGGGCAACACGTCGTCGCGCTTGTCCTTCGGAGAGAACGGCAAGCCGACGCTCATCCTCTATGCGCTCGCGGAACGCAAACAATCATCAGGAGCAGCCTCGGCGCCGCCAGCCGCCGCGTCCCCAGCGTCGACGACAACCACTACAACACTCACGGCCCCAGATGCAGAACATGGCAAAGAACTGTTTGCTAAGAACTGTGCGGCCTGCCACGGAGGCCACGGCGAAGGCGGCTCAGGTCCAGCATTGAAAGGCTTACGCGCACGACTTGATACGGCAGCGACAATCAACTGGGTGAAAAATCCCTCGGCCAAGATGCCCCGCCTTTATCCCTCTACGCTTGACGAGCAGTCGGTGACCGATGTAGCGGCCTACGTTCAGGGATTCTGAAAACGACGGAGCACAGTGCGCCCCAGCACGAGGCCAAACCCGAGCAGTGCTCCGATGACAAAGCCTAGGAGCATGGCGCGGGGCCAGCGGGGCGTACGCGCCCCGGCTTCACCAAGCATTCCAGTAGGATCGTACATGGTCCAGACTGGAATTTCTCTCCGGTAATAACGCGGCGAAAAGAACGGCGTCCAGTCCACGCCTTGCACCTTGGGCCAGCCATGCTCGTCAAGATATGATCGCGACACAATAGCGCTGACGCTGCCGCCGGGGTGCATGCCATCCGTGGTGAAGGCCCGTTCCTTGTGATCGTGCAACATCCACACTCCTTCCCCGTAGCTATGTAAGCCATCATTGGTGGTGTTGAGGTCCAAATCCACCCGCTGCGCCGTGCTGAGCCAGAAGACATCGCGGGTAATCTGCGCGGCGGGGCTCGCCTCCACCCCATCGTAATGCGTACTCGTCATTTTGTGGCCATGACTATGCAAGGACAGTCCCTCTTCTCCGCCGGACAACACGCGCAGCTTAATGTGCTGGTCTGGCTCCACCACGATCAACGACTCACGGAAGGTGTAAGGAAACGAGCGACCATTCAGGAGAAAATAATTCGCCCTGCGCTGGGTGACGTTATACTCGCGGTTCATGGCTTGCTCGATCAAACGCGGATCGTTCGTCTGTTGGATGATGTTGTTCAGCGTGCTGTCAATATCTTGAAAATGCAGATCGTACTCCTGAGCGTAGTGCTCGTGTACGGCCACGGAGGGATGCCGCACTTGCCCCGCCCCGACATTCAACGTTTGCACCCAGTTATTGGGACGATTCTCCTCGACAACGAACATGCCTTGCAGCCCCATGTGGATGTGATGTTGCGGTTGGACATGGCAGTGATAGAACATCGTGCCGGGCTGTCTTGGGGCTAGTTCAAACGTGCGACTCTTGCCCGGCTCTACTTCGCCATGTCCAGTGTGGAACTCAGGAGCGTCGAACTGGGAGAATTCATACGTGCGGCTCTCGCCCGGCATGACCGGAATCTCGCTGGTTTCCGGCACGCCATCGTTGCCTTGGCGTTCATGATGCGAGTAGGGATGGTCTACTCCGTGAAAATGAATGGTGTGCGGGAAGTAATGGGTGTTCTCTAAAATGATCTTGACCGTGTCGCCCTGTTCTACGCGAATGACCGGGGAAGGGGCGCGCAGCAACTCGTTGGCTTCAAGCGAGTCCACATTCTTCGTCGCCATACCCGATGTTTTTGGCGCAAAGACCCACAGGCCAGGCTGAATGCCGGGAGCAATGAAAAAAGCAGGGAACGGCTCCGCGATGTCTGGCGAGTGACCATTCAGCTCCACCACTTCAAGTTTGATGGTAATCTCGTCCGGATCGCCGTCGCCATCTTTATCCTCCCCCACTACCACGGCATCAGGCGCGAGGCCGGACTTCATCAGCGTCTCCATCGACACATTGTTCGTCCCCTTCACAAAGGCGGCGACAGCCCAGGGATTGTCGGGATTACAGGCAAGTGATTCATCGATGGTGACGCCGTCAATCACTTGGCTTTTCCGCCACTCTGGATGGGTATCTGGACAGAACGGCTCGACTTGACCGAGATCAATTTTTTTACTTACTGGGGGCTGGTGGTATAGCGGTTCGCCGAGCCAAGCGTAACGGTACGATTGAAGAGACTGAGGCAGCCACGTCGGGGGGAAAAGGATCAACGCCGCGCCAAGCAGCACGAGGAAAAACAACACGAGCAACACACGGGGAATACGCATTTGGCGGCGAGGGTAGTGGGAAAGTCGGCAAAGCGCAACCGCCGTTCTCCTGCACCCGCATCTCCTTGTCTGATTGCTGAATCTCTTTACAATGGACAAATAGTGACATTGCTCGTTTCGACTTCTCACTCCGCTCTTTCTCGTGCTCGTGTCTTGCTCGTCGCCGGCGAAGCCTCTGGCGATGTGCATGGCGCTGACCTTGTTGTGGCGCTGAAGAAACAACAGCCGGCAATCGAGGTCTTTGGCATCGGGGGTCAGTATTTACGCGAGGCGGGGATGAACACCATCGTGGACACAGCCACCATCGCCGGCATGGGGCTGTTTGAGGCGCGGGATAAACTGCGCGCCCTGATTGGCGCCTATCGTCAACTCACGAATATTCTCAGGACACAACCGCCGGATCTGCTGATTCTCATCGACTTTCCCGAATTTAATTTGCGCTTGGCCAAGATCGCTAAGCAGGCCGGGGTGCGGGTATTCTATTACGTCAGTCCGCAAGTGTGGGCGTGGCGGAAACGACGGGTGAATACAATCGCAAAACGAGTCGATCGCTTGGCGGCGATTTTTCCGTTCGAGTCGGCTTTTTATGCGGCGCACGGTTGCCAGGTCGATTTTGTGGGGCATCCGCTGGTGGACCGTGTGCGCCCCACTCGTTCGCGAGAAGAAACGTTTCGACAGTATGACCTCGATCCCCAGCGGAAGATCATTGCTCTGCTGCCTGGCAGTCGAGCACAGGAAGTGCGGTATCTTCTGGCGCCAATGTTGACAGCGGCGCGGCAACTCGGGGACGCCTATCAATTTGTTCTCGCCGTCGCTTCCACACTGGACGCGGAACAATTGCAACAGCAAGTGGGTCAGCAACCAGTCCACATTGTCCAAGGCGACACCTACAACATCGTGCACGCCGCAACGCTAGCGCTGGTCGCTTCAGGCACCGCCACGCTGGAGACCGCGCTATTAGAATGTCCAATGGTGATTATGTACCGCATGGCTCCGGTTACGTACGCGCTGGCGCGTTTGTTCGTTCGCGTGCCATTTATTGGCATGCCAAATCTGATCGCGGAACGACAAGTGGTTCCAGAGTTGATTCAATCCGCCGTCACGCCAGAACGCATCGCTCATACCGCCCGGCAGTTGCTCGACGATCCACAAGCCTATGAGGCTGCGCGCGAAGGTTTACGCGAAGTGCGACGGCGGCTCGGGTCCAGTGGCGCCGCCGAACGGGCCGCTGGTCTCGCTTTGAACATGCTCGCAAAGGAAGAGAAGGCGGGCTGAGAAACGATGCACAAGCCGCGCACTTGACAAACGTGCAGTCTTTAGGAAGCACTCCACAGAGCCTTGGTGACGAAGTAGACACAGGACATTGCACGATGCGCCTGCGGAGCTATACGACAGGCTAATATGGAGATATATTGCCAAGCAAGATGCAGTAGATTCACAAGTTAGCTATTACGACAGCGGGTTTCGCCAACGTGGCCAGAACAACAACGAAATATTTGAGCTTCGAGAGGTTGCAGGCGCAAGGCGGCGCGAACACGGTCATCAAATTAATGATGGCCTGCAATGACCTTTTACTGGCAAACCAATCGTTGTCTGAATGGAAGAAAGAACTGCCGAGTGGCAGGAGGTTCCGCCAGATCGGAGCAGGCATGTACTTTGTGAGGGTACAGATTGCTCACCTTCACGAAGGCCTGAAGGTCATCGAAGAAATCAAGAAGAACCCTGTGCTAATGGCGCTTGTTGCTCGTTGCGACGGTCAAACTCAACAATCCTTCAAGGAACTTGAGCAGTTCTTGCCCAAAGCACCGAAACGTAGCGAGTTTGAGCAATTCGTTGGCCGTGTCCGGCATAACCTGACATTCCACTACGATGAAAGCGGAAAGCTTATCGAGCAAGCGGTCTCAGATAGAGCTTCCCGTCCCGAGGCAAGAATATCGTCGATAACCAGAGGTGATATCGCCTATCTTTGGCATTTCAAGGTTGCCGACGACATTGTGGATAGCATCGTAGTTCGCCAAATTTGGGCCATTCCGCGTGAAAAGGATGTCCGGATTGAAGCCGATCGAATTGCTGACCGAGTTCGCGAAATATATCTTTGGTTTGTTGACTTCTCCGGGGGGTTCATATGGAAATACTGTGAAAGCTAATGGCTAACCCCGCAATCCACGGGCCTGTGCAAAAAGTCGCGCAGGCCGGTGATTTTGAATGCTCGGCGCTTCCACCTTCAAAACGTTGATCTCATTTGAGGTATGAAATATGGTCACGCTCGGAGGTGTCCAGCGCCGAGAGCAAAAGTGGCAATATCCCTTGACGAATCAACCTTAGCGCGGCCCGATCAACTCGTCGCACGAGCGGTTTTTTCTAATCGCAATCAAGCCATTCAGGAAGCCGTGGAAGAAAACTCGTCCGTCTGGAAAAGAGTCGCCTCGCGTGGATAGCCTAACCAGCGCCTGCAGCGGACGCGGCCCCGCTTGCGGTTTGGAATGAAGTCGAAAGGCCGCGTCGGGGCGGCAAACGGCGACCGGGGGCGTTAGCCATCTGACGCTCTATCAGGTTTTCGTTTATGATCGAACCATGACAATCCCGGAGAGACTGAGTATGAGCGTACATCATGTAGAGACAACCCTAACTCAAGATGGAACCCTTACCCTTCGTGATTTACCTTTTCAGGCTGGCGATGCGGTCGAAGTGATTATCGTTCCTCGTGTGGCTGCCTCTGCTGAGCAAAACACGTATCCCTTACGCGGAAAAGTCCTACACTATGACAACCCCACCGCGCCAGTTGCCCAAGACGATTGGGAAGCCCTGCAATGATCGTACTGGATACCCACATCTGGATCTGGTGGGTAGATGGTAGTTCGCAACTGACTGCGCGGCATCAGGAATGGATAGAAGCATATAAATCCGAGAGGTTAGGTGTCAGCGTCATTTCCTGTTGGGAAGTCGCTAAACTGGTAGAGAACGGGCGGCTCCAGCTGCGATGCCCAGTGGAAGACTGGATAGAGCAAGCGTTAGCGTATCCAGGTATTCAATTGCTGCAACTGACTCCGCGCATCGTCATAGAATCCACGCAATTGCCGGGCAGCTTTCACCGTGATCCAGCCGATCAGATGATTGTTGCGACAGCGCGCGTATGGGATTGTCTACTCTTAGGACCATGAGACAAAACCCAAGTACAGTTCTGTAAGTACTTGTCAAAACGAACAATGTAGAAAGTACAGGAAGGTTTTGTCCCCTAGTCCTTAACAGCAGACGACAAGATTCTTCGCTATCCTCATGTGAGGCTACTGAAAGATGGCTAACTAGTCGCGCCACCCATCGCGGCCCGCTTGCGACTCTGAAAAAGCCAAAGGGCTGCAGGTGGGCCGCTCGCGGTGAGCGCTGGGCGTTAGCGGGCTCCTAGGGAGGTGAGTCACAAAAGGTTTTGCGATATAGACATAAAATTTCGTGCTTGTACTGACCGTGAAGGAGCACCATGCTCATACCAAATGCAGAGCGTGCCGTCATAGATATTCGCAAGCTGCGTGACTATTGCCTCAATACCCTTGCATGATGAAGGGAAACACAAGGCACGGCTCTTTGCTGCTATCGGAATCACAGTGAAGGAGGCGGAGGAATTACAGACAATTTTGCTGCAAGTGGTTAAGACTGCTGAAGCGAGCTTGGGACGACGCGATAGCTATGGCCAGCGCTATATCGTAGAGTTTCCGCTCAACTGGCACGGCAAAGAGAGCGTGATTCGGAGCGGTTGGATTATGGAGCATGGGACGGAGACGCCTCGCTTAACGACATGTTATCCTCTCTGAACAGGAGCGACTGACAATGACAACTCCCATCAAACTGCTTGACGTAGTGGCGCGGACAAGTAGGCACGGTCGTCGAGATTCTGGCGGGGGGAAGCGTCTTTGAGGTCGAGTTTAGTGATCGCCAGGGGCGGACGTATGAATCCTTGGGGTTGCGTCCCGATCAACTCATGGTCTTGCATTATGATCCGTTGTCTCCCCTGTCCTCTTCAGCACCGGAAGCAGCGACTGAATAAGAGAGACACCAGAAGGAAGGCCTGCTAACCTGGCGCGCCACCGCATCGCGGCCCGCGAGCGGCTTTGGAAGAACCTGAAAAGTCACGGCTGGGCGGCTCGCGGCGCGTGGACGTGTTAGGCCCAACAACCTGGAATGGTCGGCCCCTGAGATGGGAACTTACGCCGCCCGGGGTCCGCCGTACGCACCGAAAGAAGTTCCTAACTTTCGCAGAGGAGGAGAACCCTATGCCACACACCAAACCGGCACTTCGTGCGGACCACATCGGCAGCCTTCTGCGTCCATCGCAACTGCTCACTGCCCGTGCCCAGCACGCGGAGGGACGCATCAGCAGCGAGGATCTTCGCGGCGTAGAGGACCAAGCCATCCTGGATATCCTCGATGTACAACGCCAGAGCGGGATTCCTATCTACTCCGATGGAGAATACCGGCGTCACTCCTGGCTGACCGCCATGAACGATGCGCTGGACGGGTTTGTTCCTGAGCACGTGATGGTGCCCTGGCAGGGACCGGGTGGAGGTCTCACCAAAGTCTCCAGCCAAGTCGTAGGAGGCAAGTTGCGGCAAAAGCGCCGCCTGCATGGCCACGAAGCTACCTTCCTGAAAGAACATGCGCCCGGCCCCTTCAAGATCACTATCCCTAGCGTGATGATATATGTGGGCCAGGCCTACAAGCCGGGCGTGACGGACAAGAGTTACCCGACGCGAACCGACCTGTGCTCGGAGCTGATCAACATCGTACGGAACGAGGTTCGTCTGCTGGTGGAGGAAAGCGCACCGTACATCCAGATCGATGACCCCAGCTTGACCTTCTACGTCGACGAACAGCTACGTGAGTTTCTACGCGGACAGGGAATCGACATGGACCGCTGGGTGGATGAGGCGATCGCTGCGGATAACGCCTGTTTGGAGCCTGCGGCGAACTCTGCGAGCATCCGAGCGCTACATCTCTGCCGGGGCAACTCGCAAGGCCGGTGGCTGGCCAACGGGGGTTATGAGCCGATTGCCGAGCGCTTGTTTAATCTTGTGCAGGCCGACCGTTTCTTGCTCGAATACGACAGCGAGCGGGCGGGCGGCTTCGAACCACTGCGGTTCATACCCAAAGGCAAGACGGTCGTGCTCGGTCTGGTCAGCACCAAAAACAAAGAGCTGGAGTCTCAGGACGGTCTGCTGCGTCGCATTGAGGAGGCGTCTAAATACATATCCGTGGAGCAGTTGGCGCTCAGTCCCCAGTGTGGCTTCGCGACCGTCTCTGTCGGCAATCCCCTCACGCAGGACGACCAACAGCGCAAACTGCAGCTCGTAGTCGATACGGCCGAGAAGGTTTGGGGCAGGTCGTTGTAGAGGTAAAGTTGTAGCATGAGCAGCCTAAATCGAACTCCATCTTACGCGCCGCCACATCACCGCCCGCGAACGGATTGGGACAAAGGTGAAAGGTTTATTGGAGGCGCCGAAGCGGCAACGGAATAGCCATGAAATGTTGGATCCTCGTCCTCTTTCTTATGTGGGGCTTTTGCGCTACGGCGTCGGCGCAAGTGTGGCAAGAGCGCTCGGATTGGGCTCATTTTTTCACAGATGCTGGAGTGACAGGAACCATTGTCGTCTCTGATGAGCGCGCGCATACGCATTGGGTCTACGGTGAAGAACGGGCGCGGACGCGCTTTCTGCCCGCTTCCACCTTCAAAATTCCCCATGCGCTGTTCGCGCTCGATGGAGGAGTGGTGCGTGATGAGTTCCAGATCTTCCCTTGGGACGGAACGCGACGCGAGATAGAGTCGTGGAACAGCAATCAGAATCTGCGCTCGTCAATGCGCAATTCCGTGGTGTGGGTCTATCAGATTTTTGCGCGCCAACTTGGGGAGCGCCGCGAGCGCAATTATCTGCGTCGTATTGGGTACGGGAATGCCGATGCTTCTGGCGGCGTGGATCGGTTCTGGCTAGAAGGTGGGCTGCGGATCTCGGCCCATGAGCAAGTTGAGTTCCTGCAGCGTCTGTATCGCAATGCCTTGCCTTTTCGCGTGGAGCATCAACGGCTTGTCAAAGACATCATGATCGTCGAAGCTGGGCGCGACTGGATCGTGCGGGCCAAGACCGGTTGGGGCGCCCGCATGAATCCGCAGATTGGCTGGTGGGTCGGCTGGGTGGAGCGGCCTAACGGCGCAATTTTCTTTGCCCTCAATATGGAGACGCCCCAGCAAGGAGACGATCTTCCCAAGCGCGAAGCGATTGCCCGAGCTGTCTTACACTCCATTGATGCACTGCCGTCCAACTAGCGCAAAAGTCTGGGATCGTTGAAGCGAAGCAGGCGGTGGCAACCAATCGCTCGTCCTGCTAAAAGTTTCCTGCTCTATGGAGGCCAAGGTTGCGAGACTACATAGTTGAAATCTGGCAATCCACTTTGTATTGTATACCGCAGAGCGAAAGGAAGAGCCGAAGTGATATTTGCGCCCGAGCGAGGCCCGGTCTGCAGGGTCTGCATTGACGCGATCCAGGCAGCCACGGACGAGGAGGAAGAAGAGCAATGAACGTCTATCGTCGGCTCTTCCCGTTTCTCCGTCCGTACTTGGTTCCAGAGTTTATCGTCGCCCTGATCTGCATGTTGCTTTTCAGCGCGACCAATGGCGTGCTGCCGTTTCTGGTCGAGCATATTTTTGACGATATTTTTGCGCAGAAAAATCTGGCCGCGCTTAGTTTTTTGCCGTGGGTCATTGTTGGCACGTTTCTCTTTCGCGGCGGCGTTAATTTCGGCAGCGCCTATCTGATCGAATATGTCGGCCAACGCATTGTCGAGGATTTGCGCAATGCCTTGAACTCGCATTTGCAATCGTTGTCGCTGTCCTATTTCCATCGCACTCCGACCGGCACGATCCAGTCTCGTGTGACTAATGACACCACCCTGGTGCGAGAGGCGCTGACGCAATCCTCCGCCTCGATGATGAAAGACGCCACCACGCTGGCCGCCTTGATTATTGTGGCATTCATGAAGGATTGGTTTCTCGCCCTGATCGCTTTTGTCGTGTTCCCCGTCGCGATCTTGCCCCTCATGGGCGTCTACAAGAAAGTGCGCACGTCGAGCCGCAGAGGCCAAGGCTCGCTTGGCAATCTCACGGCCCTCTTGCAAGAAACGATTCAAGGCAACCGCGTCGTCAAAGCCTTTGGCATGGAAGACTATGAGCGCAAACGATTCGCCGAAGAGAATACGCGCCTCTTCCGCCATTCGATGAAAGCAGGGCGGCTGCGCGCGTTCGTGCCGCCGATGGTGGAACTGGTGGCGGCCTGCGGCATCGCCGCCGTCGTCTGGTACGGCGGGGCCAGCGTCATCAGCGGCGAACGCACCCAGGGCGCATTCGTGGCGTTTCTGACTGCGATGATGTTGCTGTACGAGCCCTTTAAGCATTTAACCCGCACGAACGCCGCCATCCAGAACGGACTCGCCGCCGCCGAACGCCTCTTTGAAGTGCTGGACGAACAAAACGACATCACCGATCATCCCGACGCTCAAGCGCTGGACGGTTTTCACTGCGAGATTCGCTTTGATAACGTGGGGTTCCGGTATCAAGACGATTGGGTGCTGCGCAATATCAACCTGCCGATTCGCGCCGGCGAAGTGGTGGCCCTGGTCGGCCCCAGCGGCGGCGGCAAGAGCACGTTGTCAGACTTGATCCCGCGTTTTTACGATGTCAAGGAAGGACAGATTACGATTGACGGGATCAATATCCGCGACCTCACCGTGCAGTCGTTGCGTTCTCATATCGCAGTCGTGACGCAATTCACGTTTCTCTTTAACGACACCGTGCGCAACAACATTGCCTACGGCGCTCCCGATCGGCCTCTGGAAGAAGTGATCGCCGCGGCTCAAGCCGCGAATGCGCATGACTTCATCACTGCCCTGCCCGAGGGCTATGACACCATGATCGGCGAACTTGGTGTGCGCTTATCCGGCGGGCAACGACAGCGGCTCGCCATCGCGCGAGCGCTCTTGAAGAATGCGCCCATCCTGATTTTGGACGAAGCCACTTCTTCTCTGGACACCGAATCCGAACGTCTGGTCCAAGCGGCGATTGAGCAGTTGATGGTCGGCAGGACGGTCTTGGTGATCGCGCATCGGCTCTCCACTATTCAGCGTGCGGACCGGATTGTCGTTCTCTCGGAGGGAAAGATTATCGAAGAAGGTTGTCACAACGAACTTCTGGCCCGTAACGCGCAATATCGCAGGTTGTATGACCTCCAGTTCCATGACGCCCCGCTCCAATAGCCGTAGGCCACGATTTTCCTTCAGTGAGGAACTCAAGATTCGCTGGTGGACGGCGTTGGCGTTGTGCGCCTTGTGGGTGCTCGGAAAAACGACGCGCAAACGTTTCATTGGAGGGAGCGATCTTTTTGCCCGGTGGGAACGCCAAGAGCACGTCATTCTGGCGTTCTGGCATAGCCGCATTCTGCTCATGCTATTTCCCTATCGCGGGCAAAAGGCGTGCATCATGAACAGCGCGCATCGAGACGGCGAGATTATCACGCGGGTCATTCAACGGTTCGGCATCAGCGCGGTGCGCGGCTCTTCGACGCGTGGCTGGATGGGTGGGCTCAAGGGGATGCTCAATGCCTATCGGCAAGGGTACGATCTCCTCGTGGTGCCGGATGGCCCGCGCGGTCCGCGAGGCAAAGCCAAATCCGGCGTTCTGCAACTGGCGCGCGCCACCGGAGCCCCGGTATTTCCAGTGACGTACGGGGCGCAATGGAAGGTCACAATCAACAGTTGGGATCGCTTACTCATCCCCTTCCCGTTCAGTCGCGTCATGTATGTGGCTGGGCAGCCGATCACTGTCCCGGCGGATGCGTCGCTGGAAATCATGGAAGCGAAACGACAAGAGCTAGAGCAAGCGCTCACCGCGATCACGGCGGTGGCGGATGCGTCTTTTACGACAACCTCTGCTCCGGTCGTTGAGCGCACGTCACCAACTTCAACGTAACCCTCCACCCCTCTTGGTCTCTCTCCCATGATCGCCGCGCAACTTATCTACAATCTGGTGCTCACTATGCTCGCTGTCCCGGCGTTGCCTGCCGCCGGACTCGCCCTCTTGTTGCGACCGCGCTACCGGCTGGGGCTCGCCCAACGGCTAGGTTTTCTTCCGCAAGCAGTATTGAGCCGCGTCAAAGATCAGCGGCCCTTGTGGGTCCACGCGCCTTCGGTCGGTGAAATTCTCGCCACTCGTCCGTTTTTGCGCGAGTTGAAACACGCCTTTCCGCACACGCCGATCCTGCTCTCCGCACTCACTCCAACCGCCTACGCCACCGCCCGCGAAAAAATTCCCGAAGCTGACGCGGTCATGTATTTTCCTCTCGATCATCCCTTGTTCATCCAGCGCGTGCTGCACCACGTTCAACCTGCGGCCTTCTTTTTCACGGAAACCGAGATGTGGCCCAACTTTCTCCTGACGCTGACGCGCCGCCTGGTGCCCACCTTTCTGGTAAGCGGTCGGTTTTCCTCGCGCGCTTCTGCTCGCTACCGTTGGCTTGATCCTTTATTCCAGCCGGTTTTTCAAAACCTTACGCGCTGTTGCATGCAAACGGAAGCCGACGCCAAGCGACTCATCGCGGCTGGCGCTCCGCAACATCATGTGGTGGTTACCGGCAATTTCAAAGTTGACAATGCGAGCGCTGGCGGCGCGCAGGGCCTGACCATCCTACATGGGGCGGGCTTTGCTGAACGTCCGCTTCTGATTGGGGCCAGCACCCATCCGACCGAAGAAGAGTTTCTTTTGCGAGTTGCTCGCCGCCTCCGTGTGACCATTCCGAATCTCCTCCTACTCTTGGCTCCACGTCATCCGCAACGCTTTACTGAAGTTGAAACGATATTACAACGGCAGGGCCATCGTTATGTGAAGCGCAGCCAACTCGACGACACGAAAGACAACCAAGCAGAGGTCTTCTTGCTCGACACGCTGGGAGAATTGGCTTCTTTCTATCCAGCGGCAGTGGCGACCTTCGTGGGTGGCAGCCTTATCAAAGGACCAGGCGGTCACAGTGTAGTCGAGCCGGCTCTCGCCAAAACGCCAGTGTGTTTTGGTCCCCATATAGGCAATTTTATCACTGTGGTGGAACAACTCGTGCAAGCAGGCGGTGGGTTCATGGTCCGCACGGAAGACGAGGCGCACCGTCAACTGTTGACGTTTTTCCAAGATCCCCGCAAAGCTCAGGAAGCGGGACATTGCGCCTATCAAGTAGTTCTCCAAGGACAAGGGGCTGTACGTCGCACGATAGCCGCAGTGTTGGAAGTCTTACCGCAACCCGGCAGCCCGCTGCGCAATGCCGGCTCTTGAAAGCAGAGTGCTCAATGTCTACGACCTTTGCACAACGCTTCATGGACACCGTCTGGCGACGCCACGGAACCCTGGGAAAAATTGGCGGGCTGGCGCTCACTCCGGCCTCGTGGGGATTTGCCGCCATCGTCGGAGGACGCAACTGGCTCTACGATCAACACTGGTTGACAATGTATCAATCCCGACTCAAGGTCATCAGTGTTGGGAACCTCACGGTTGGAGGCACGGGCAAAACACCAGTGGTGTTATGGCTGGCCCAGGCGCTCGCGGCCCGAGGCCATAAAGTCGGCATTCTCAGTCGAGGCTACAAAGGCGCGCGCGCGGAAGTCTCGGTTGTTGGTACGAATGGACAACCTCATGCAACGCCGGATGAAGTTGGCGACGAAGCCGTCATGTTGGCTCGTCTTTTTCCAGGGGTAGTCATCGCCGGGTGCGATCGCGCCGCCGGCGTACGGCTCGCGCAAGAACAATTCGGGATAGAAGTATTGATCCTTGACGACGGTTTCCAACATCGTCGGCTCAAACGCGATATCGATCTGCTGCTTTTCAATGGCCGCCAAGGTTGGCGACCGCGTCGCCTGTTGCCAGCTGGGCCATTCCGTGAGCCCTTGTCAGCGACTCGCCGAGCGGATATCCTACTGGTCACCAAAAGCAATACGCAGACCAATCGCTTGCCGCTTCCTCCAGAGTGGCGCGCCGTGAGTCAGCAAAAACCTGTGTACTTCGGTAACCTTCGACCCGTTGGGCTCGTGTCTGCTGAACAGCAATACTGGAGCGAATTACCCCTCTCCGTGTTGAGCGGTAAACGCGTGGCGGCGGTGACGGGGATTGCCGACCCCGCGCCTTTCTATCAATCTGTACGCGAGTGGGACGCAGAGCTGGTGGAGATCTTGGAATTCCCCGATCACCATCAGTATGCTCAGGCGGACTGGCAATTGATCTCAACCATAGGACGGAAAGTGGAACTCATTGTGACGACAGAAAAAGATCTGGTGAAACTGGAGCGCTTCCCTTTTCAAATCGGCAAGCTCGTCGCGTTGCGCGCGCGGATGGTGATTGAGCGCGAACAACTCTTCCTCGCTGACATTGAGCAGCGCCTCATCCGGGCGGCTTGAGGCGAGTATGGCGGCGCCGTTTCTCATTAAAGCCGTGACCGAGATGCTGGCCGACGTTCCCGCCGCCGGCAAAACGTTACTCGACGTGAGCTGCAAAGAAGGCGACGTGCTCCAGGCAGTGAAACCATACGGGTTCCTCCTTCGAGGCACCAACTTCGAGCCCTCGGGCCCAGGCTTGAATGGCATTCCCCTCGACTACGGGGTCAACTTATTACAGCGCTTACCCTACGAGGACGCCAGTTTCGATGTCATCCTGTTGATCGAAGTGATTGAGCACTTAGAAAATCATCGCAGTGCGCTCGGCGAATTGGCCCGCATTTTGAGGCCGAATGGCGTCCTGATTATGACTACCCCGAACATTATGCGGCTGAATTCGCGCTTTCACTTCCTGTGGAGCGGATACCATAAAACCAAGCGACGCTTCATTCCGTTTGACACGCCGCTTGACCAAGCCCACCGTTTCCACAACTATCCGATTGACCTCCCGATCTTGTATTATTTGTGTAAACAAAGTCGTCTGGAGTTGGAGCGGCTGGGCAGGAGTAAAACTAAGCCATACTCGCGCGTGCTGCTCGCCCTATTTGGACTGCCGGTCATGTTGTATACGTGGTATACCTTGTTGGTGCGCGAGACGAATCCGCGCCAGAAGCAAGAAAACCGACGGCTCTGCTCCTGGCTGTTGAATCCGCGCACGCTGATGGAAGACAATTTGGTATTACGGTTTCGCAAGCGCGACGACTGAAGGAGAATGGCATGGCGTTAAGCAAAGAACTTCTTGACATTCTTGCCTGCCCGCAATGCAAAGGCCCCCTCACGCTGACGCAAGCGCAAGACGGTCTCGTATGTCCGACCTGCAAACTGTGTTATCCCATTAAAGACGACATCCCGATCATGTTGATCGAGGAAGCCGCCAAACTCGAATGATGACCACCACTACGCCTTTCTCAGCCTCTGTTTCTCGCGTACTCGTGGCCCAGACGGGGTTTCTCGGAGATGTCATCCTTACCACACCGCTGATCGCCGAGCTGCGCCGCCGTTTAGCGCCGGAATTGATCGCTGTGCTGACAACGCCGCAGGCCCGCCCCCTGCTGGAAGCGCACCCGGCCATTGACCGTGTGTTGGTTGACGCCAAACGAGCCTCTGGGAAAGGCGTGCTGGGGCTCCTGCACACGGCGCGACGGTTACGCGCCGAACGCTTCACGTTGGCGGCGGCTCCTCACAAGTCGTTACGAACGGCGCTCCTCCTGGCGCTCGCGGGTATCCCCCAGCGTGTGGGCTTTCGCCAAAGCCCGGGCTGGTTTCTCTATCACCGCACGGCGATACGCGATTGCCAACGCCACGAGGTCGAGCGCATTCTCTGCCTCATGCGCGCTTTTGGCGTGGAGCCAGAGGAATGTGAACGACGCCCGTTCGTCGCCTCTACCGAAGCCGCACGTGCAAACGCTCAGCAAATCTTGCGGGAAGCGAACATCCAAGCTGGCGATCCGTTTTTCATCGTGTGCCCCGGGTCGGTGTGGCCCACGAAACGCTGGACCATCTCAGGCTACGCGGAGCTGGTCCGGCAGCTTACTCGGCGTTACGGTAAAGTCCTCCTTTGCGGCGGCCCGGACGACGCCCCGGTCGCGCAAGCCGTGTATGAACAGTCCCGGGGCGTAAGCATCAATCTCGTCGGACGCGCCGATTTGCAAACGTTCATGGCGCTGGTTGACCATGCCCGAGTGGTCATCAGCAACGACAGCGCGCCGATGCACGTGGCCGTGGCGCGCAACGTGCCGGTCGTCGCCATTTTCTGCGCCACCACGCCCAGCCTCGGCTATGGCCCCTACAGCGAGCGGGCCGTGGTCGTCGAAAAAAAGGAACTTTTCTGTCGTCCGTGCAGTCGACACGGAACGATGACCTGCCCCCGCGGCACGGAAGACTGTATGCGTTCAATCACCGTAGACGACGTGCTGGCTGGAGTAGGTCGGCTTTTAGTGTCTACAACGCCCCGTGAGCATTCCCTTCATGAGTGACCTTTCTCGCACCCCAACCCTTTATGAGCGTTTTGAGGCTCTCAATAGAGCGACCTCGCAAGAAGCCGCTGTACTCGCGGCCCAAGGGCAGCGCACCTCTTGGCGGGATCTGACCGTCACGCCGTTTGTGGTGTTTTTAGGCGTCTATATCAAACGCGGGGCCTGGCGCAACGGAGTGGCTGGCCTCATCGACGCCACATTTAGCGCTTACGCCGTATTTGTTCGTCAGGTGAAGGTGTGGGAAATGTACAATACGCCAGAGAAGCCGCCACCACCGCCGCCGCCGCGTGTATGAGTGCGCCTCTTCCTCCCCAAGGATTCCTCTCTCTACCCGAAGGCGCGGCAACGTGGTGGATCAAAGCAGGCTGGGATCACCTTTTCCCCGGCAAACTGCGAGACGTATGGACCCTTCACGTTTCCACCCATGAATCGATGATCGGCGGGCGCGGCACGCTCCAGCATCTGTCGCTCAACGATGGCGGCCAGGCCATCATTCGTCATTACCGACGGGGCGGATTCGTGCGCCACTTCATCCAGGATGTGTATTGGGAGCGCCCTTTTCGCCCCTTTACAGAATTGACCTGCACGGAAATGGCTCGCCAACGCGGCGTGCCGACCATCGAAGTCTTCGCCGCAGGCGTCCAACATCTCCGGTTCGGGTGCTATCGTGGGGTATTGATTTCTCGCAAAGCAACAGGTTTCAGCAATCTCTGGGAATGGTTACAGGCAAGGCCAGCATCGGCGCTGCGACGATCTACGCTTGAAACTGTCGCCCAGACGATCGCACGGTTGCAGACGGCTGGGATTTTCCACGCAGACCTGAATCTCACTAATATGCTCGTCCGGATCACTGAGGCGACCACTGAAATCTTAGTCATCGACTTTGACAAAGGCCAAATCTTTCCGACCCCCCTTCCCACCCATTATTATCGCCACATGCTCCGCCGTTTCCAACGTTCGTTGCGCAAACTCGACCCCCAGCACCAATTCGTGCCTTCCGCAGAGGAGGCAATCTTCGGGCAAGTAGAGACGCGGCGGACACTATAGCAATTGACATCCCCAGCAGGCCCGTCTATGCCTTTGAGGGTGGGAAAAAATGCTACATTCCCACGAGCAGTCCAGCATGGCTGCGGACTAGCTTCAGTTTACAGTCTTCGGAGAAAGACGAAGGAGGGCTACTATGAGCGGCTATACAATCATCGACGTAGATACCCATGTCACTGAAACACCGGACCTGTGGACGAGTCGGGTGCCGGAACGGATGCGCGACGCAGTGCCACGGCTTGATGTCGACGGCAAAGGGCGTCAATGGTGGTTCTTGGGCGGGAAGCGCATCGCTAACCCAGGCCTCACGGCGACGGCTGGCGTGGGCGATATGACCAAATGGCCGAAGAGCTACGAAGAAATGCACCCGGGCGCATACGACGCCAAGGCGCGACTCAAATATATGGATCAGTTAGGCATCTGGGCGATGGTCATGTACCCAAATGTCGGCGGCTTTGGCAATCAACAATTTCTCAAAATTGAAGATCCTGAACTCAAGCTTACTTGTGTCAAGGTGTATAACGATTGGCAAACCGAGTGGGCGTCGGCGGATTCTCGTCGGCTATTGCCCATCACTTCAACGCCATTTTGGGATGTGCAAGAGACGGTGAAAGAAGTGCGCCGCTGCGCGGCGATGGGCCACAAAGGCATTCTCTTTACTGGCGAGCCCCAATCGCTCGGGCAACCGCTGTTGGGTGATCCCTACTGGAACCCGCTGTGGGAAGTGGCGTGTGAACTCGATCAGCCCATCAGTTTCCACATTGGCTCCGGCAATATGGAAGACGGGCTGCAAGGACAGAAAATGAAAGCCTACGGGCGGCTGGCCACGTTCACAGAATTGTCAGTGAACGTGTTCCTGCGCAATGGCGTTCAACTCAACGACTTGATCATGTCAGGCGTGCTGGCGCGCTATCCAAAGATCAAGTTCGTCTCAGTGGAAAGCGGCATCGGCTGGATTCCGTTCGTGCTCGAAGCTCTCGACTATCAATTCACTGATAATTGCGTGACCCGGGAACGGCCAGAATTCGACATGCTGCCGTCGCAATACTTCGCCCGGAATGTGTATGCGTGCTACTGGTTCGAGCAGACGGCGCCGCGACGCTTGATTGATAAAGTCGGCATTGACAACATTCTCTTCGAAACCGACTTCCCGCATCCGACCTCGATCTATGGAGCGGAAGTAAACAAACGCATCGTCGGTGGTCTCTCCGACTGTGAAGACAGCGTCCGTCGCAAAATCCTTTGGGACAACGCCCAGAAGCTCTACAAAGTTGAAGGCCCCACCGCGGCGGATGAAGCCAGACTGTAGGCGTCAATGCCGCCAACACGTGCTTAATCTAGGGCAAGGAGCCAGACGTCTCCTTGCCACACCTGATTCTTTAGTGCGATAACTCCCTGGCCGTGCCTTCGTTACCAACTCCCTTCCACCCTCAGCGCATCTTGATTGTCCTACTGGGCGCGATTGGCGATGTCACTCGAGCCTTGCCGTTGTTGACGCGTTTGCGCCGGTCGTATCCGGACGCGCATATCGCTTGGGCGGTCGAACCGGCGGCAGCGCCGCTGTTGGAAGTACACCCTGCTTTAGACGAAGTCATCCTCTACCGAAGGACCGAGGGATTTTTTACTTTTTTATCTTTTCTACAAGAAATTCGTCGACGTCGGTTTGATTTTGTCCTGGACCTGCAACGACACGCCAAAAGCGGGATTGTCAGTTGGTGCTCACGGGCAACGGTTCGCCTGGGCTTCCATCGCTCAAACACAAAAGAAGGGAACTGGCTCTTCAACACTCACACGATCGCTCCGATCCCGGATTTTTCCCTGAAGCTCGGTCAGTATCTTCAGTTTGCGAAAATGCTACAGCTTCCAGATGATGCAGTACGCTTCGATCTCCGTTTGCATCCTGACGAAGAGCAACGGGTTGAAATGCAGCTCGCCGATACGCGCCGACCATTTGCGGTGTTTTTTCTGGGCTCGCGCTGGCCCAGCCGTTTCTGGTTTCCGCACGCGACAGCGGCGGTAGCGCAAACGCTCATTCACACCTATGGTATGGGTATCGTCCTCATAGGGGCAAAGAGTGAAGTGGCTTTCGCTCAGGAAGTGATGAAAGCGGTGGGGACTGGAGTAACAAATCTGACAGGGCAGACGAGCTTGCGCGATTTGATCGGCATCTTTTCGCGAGCGCGGTTTGCTATGGGGCCGGATTGTGGTCCCATGCATATCGCCGCTGCGACCGGCATTCCGGTCATCTCGCTGTGGGGCGCCACCAGCCCAATCCGCTCCGCGCCGTGGGGCTCAGAAGCTCTGGTCTTACAAGGAACGACGGCGTGCAGCCCGTGTTATGTGCGCCGCTGCCCCATCGAGCGGCGTTGCATGCAACGCATCACGCCAGAGCAGGTGTTAGCACTGGCGCAGACCGTGCTACAACGGAGCGCTGCTCGGGAAGAATCCGGCTCGTAGTAAGACTCATGATTCAGCACTCACTATGACACGTCCGAATATTTTTTTTCTGCTAGTTGATTGTCTCCGGGCCGACGCCGTGTGTGGAGATGACCGTGGAGCGCAAACGCCGACACTCGATCGGCTGGTGCGGTCAGGCGTGGCCTTTACCCAAGCCGTGTCCTCAGCCTCTTCGACTACCCCTTGCGTCGCGAGTTTGCTCACTGGAACGTATTCGTTCGTTCATGGCCTCCGCTCGATCTTCGGTTTGAAATTGAACCCGAGGACCCACTCGTTGATAGAAGTCTTTCGTGAACAGGGGTATCACACCTACGCAGAAGTGAGCGGTCCACTTTTTCCTGAAACGAATCTCGATCGCGGGTTTGACTCTTACCAATTTCGCGAAGCGGCAGGCTATCTCTCAAGCAGGTGGGGCGCGGATTTTCGCCAACGCCTGCGAGAAGGCGCTTTCAAACCTCCTTGGTTTTTGTTTCTCCATTTGTGGGAGCTGCATCACCATCGCCACATTCTTCCGGCGTTCCGCAACCGCGCTTACGGGCGGAACCGCTATGAGCGCTCCCTCTCTTCTCTCGATGCAGAACTCGCGACGGTGATGGAAGCATTACCGGAGAATACGCTGGTGGTGCTGCACGGCGATCATGGCGAACGAGTTGTCAAAACAGACATGCAGTATCGCTTTTATCGACTGGTCCGCGACATGTTAGGACGCAAAACTCGTAAACGCGAGGGGCACGAGATGGACATGTATGAAGACCTCATCCGCGTGCCCTTGGTTTTCTCCGCGCCCAAGGGACTTGCCTCGTTCTCGCTGCGAGCAGGGGTGCGCGAGCCGCAGTTGGTACGCCAGATCGATGCGCTGCCAACTTTACTTGATCTCCTCGATATTCCTTTACCGGCAAACATTCATGGCCAGAGCCTCAAGCCAGCGCTTCTTCACAGTGAGCCGCTGCATATCGAAGCCTACCTCGAAGCGTTCCTGCGTATCCGATCGAATCCACGTGACCGTCGCGTCGGTTGGCGCACAGAGGAATGGAAATACGTCTATGCTCCGCAAAACCCGGATCTTCCTGAAGAGATGTATCATTTGCTCAACGACCCTCGTGAACGAAACAATCTGGCGGCTCGTCGTCCGGAAATGGCAGGGCTACTTCGCGGTCGGATTGAAACGCTCCAACACGGCGCGGTCGCTCCTAGTCCAGGTGAGGTCATGAGTGACGAAGAGAAAGCCGCCGTCGAGAAGCGCCTGACCGATTTAGGATATATGTAATGCGTCACCGTCAGCACTCCACCATCCGTCTTGCCAGTACATCTTCCTGAGTACTGCCTCCTGGGAATTGGCGCCACTATGGCTGATTCACAACTTGTTACCATCTTCTGCACGAGCGACCAGTCGATCCTCACTCAACTCGTGGCCAGTTCACCGAAAGACTGGCCGCGTGCGCATCTCCTCAAGCAAGACAAAGGCACGACTGTCACATTAGTGAGACCATTGGCTACGGCGGCGCTCGTCATCAAGCACCAGCGGTTACTTACCTGGCGACACTGGGTGGGGGCGCTGATACAAGGATCGCCGGCGCGCCGGGCTTGGGCGGGCGCACGCCGCTTGCAGGCGCACGGCTTTCCCATCCCCCAACCACTTGGAGTTTTCGAAAAACGCCGTGCTGGCATAGTCAAAGAAAGCTGGTACTGTAGTGAGGGACTAGTAACACAACTGTCTCTTGACCGTTATTGGCGGCAACGGCGAGGACGCTGGTCGCTCCGACAACGGCGAGTCTTCCTCCGAGCTCTGGCTGAATTCTTGTGCGCCTTCCACCGAGCAGGTCTTTACGCAGGGGACATGCGCGACGCCAATCTGCTCGTGGAAGAGACTGGCGCGGCGCAATGGAAATTCTACCTTGTCGACTTTGACCGCATCCTCCAGACCTCATCCCTGAGTGAAAGGCGACGAATAAGAAACCTGGTTCAACTTGAACGCACTCTCGGACGCCACGCAGACGCAAGCGATCGCCTCTTCTTCTTACACTGTTACTGGGGAGAGCAACTTCCATCGCGCGCCTCGAGACGACAATTCATTCAACGTTTATTGCGTTTACGTCGTCAGAAAGATAAAGAATACAGGCAGAGACGACAAAAGCAACGAAGAAAACAAACAAGGACGTTTCACATGACAGCTACCGCGTTGTCAGAGTCTTCGCTTCCCTTGCTGGAGTTTACAGTCCCGCGGGAACCGATTTCCTGCTTCATTATTTGTTTTAACGAAGAAGCAAGTATCCGGCGCTGTTTGGAAAGCGTCAAGTGGTGTGATGAAATTGTCATCGTTGATTCTTTCTCGACGGACCACACGCTAGAGGTTTGTCGAGAATACACCTCTCGCATTATCCAGCGTCCGTGGCCTGGCTATGTGGAACAAAAGCGGTTTGCATTAACACAAATTACTCATGAATGGGGTCTCAATATCGATGCCGATGAAGAGGTTTCTCCTGAGCTACGGAGCGAGATCCTTCACGTTCTCCAGCGGAACGACCCTGCGGTGGACGGGTTCTACATTTCTCGATTCGTGTATTACCTTGGTCGCTGGTGGCGGCGCGGTTGGTATCCAGAGTATCGTTTGCGGTTGTTTCGCAAAGATAAAGTACGTTGGGGCGGCGTGAATCCGCACGAGAAAGCC
The DNA here is from genome assembly GCA_964441775.1 of uncultured Enterobacteriaceae bacterium. Lineage (GTDB taxonomy): Bacteria > Desulfobacterota > Binatia > Bin18 > Bin18 > SYOC01. Next base: position 41,578 of record CAYTVL010000022.1, on the reverse strand, counting down.
CTCTTACGTGGCCATGCCGAACATTTATATGGCGATCTCTACCATTACACGTATAAGGACATTAGCCACCACTTGCGCGCCTTAAACAGCTTGACAGAAGTTGCTGCTCAAGAAAAGCAAGTACGCGGGAAAGAAAGTCGCGCGGCCACTCTCCTCTTCCGTCCGCTTTGGCGGTTCCTGCGCCTGTATCTGCAACGCGGCACTGCTATATATGGGGCCGCTGGGTTTTTCGTCTCAGTCACTGCGGCGTTTTATGTTTTTCTCAAATATGCCAAGCTCTGGGAATACGCTTCCTCTAGCCAATCAGAGTCGCCGACTCAAGATTTTGCATCTCGACCCGGAGAAAGCGTGGGGGGGAGGCGAAGTCCAAGTCACGGAATTGACAACATATCTGCATAGAGTCGGCCATTATTCAGTTGTTGCGGCTGATCCCAACGGTCTCTTGTATGCAAGGCTCCAGCACGAGGGCTTGCCTGTTTTTCCTTTCCGCACCCGCAATCACCTTGATTTCGTCGCAGGGTTACGATTGCGGCGGCATGTGCGGGCGCACGCCTACCACATTGTTCATTTTCACACTGCTCGCGCGCATGCGCTGAGTCCATGGTTGTCTGGACTAGGCGTCAAACGCATCGTCACGCGGCGGATGGATTATCCGCTGCGTCCCAACCTCACGACGCGCTTCTTATATCTCAATAGCGTCGATAGAATCGTGGCCATTTCACAAGGAGTGAAGGCCGCATTACTTGCAGGTGGAGCGCCGGCAACACATATTCGTCTCATTCCCAGTGGGATTAACACATCGCGCTTTACTCCAGACCTGGCCAAACGGGATCAAGTACGCACCCAGTACGGCATTGCCCCGCACGTTCCGCTTGTTGTTTCGGTGGGAGCGTTGGTCAACCGGAAAGGCCATGATCTGCTTGTGACCGCAGCTTCCCTTCTCAAAGCACAAGGCTATGCCCTACGTTACCTTATTAGTGGTGAAGGCCCCTTACGTTCGACATTGGAAGCTCAAACGCAAACTCTCGGTCTCACCAAAGAAGTCTCCTTGATCGGCTTTTGTTCAGATGTTCCAAGACTTTTGTCTGCTGCTGATTTTTTCGTTCATGTTCCGCACCATGAGGGGCTCGGCGTTGCTGTTATTGAAGCGCTTGCCGCCAATCTCCCTACAATCGCCAGCCGCATAGGCGGGATACCAGAACTGATTGAAGATGGAAGGACTGGAATGCTCGTTCCTCCACAAGATGCGGCAGCTCTTGCGGAAGCGCTCGCTTGTTTACTCAATTCTCCTCAGCTTGCCCACCAGCTTGCAATGGCGGGACAGGCGTCCGCCCATCAACATTTTGACGCTAGCGTGATGGCAAAGGCAAATGAGACTTTATATATTGAGATGTACGCCGATAGCTCTTAAGAAATTATGGGAGCGCAATGTGGTGGTCATTTCCGATCAGCTTGTCGTTGAGTGTTTTTCTCAAAAACTGACGAATGTCTCAATTCTTTTGTTCGTCTTACTTATTTTGGATCAGACAAAATTGCCCTACGGGACGAAATTGCCCTTTATTGTTATTGAAAAATTCTTCGCTATATTAAAATGTTAGGAGACATTTCTTTTTTCTTTTTATTAATCGGCCTTTTTTGCCCGATTAATTTTTTTTAAAAAAGGGCCAAAGCCAACTATCCGCTACCGAATCCTATTATGCCTCGCGATCTTCACCCTGTTTCAGGAAGGAAAACTTCATGGTACAGCCTTTGCTCAGCCTAGCCGACCAAATGAGTGAACATCTTTTCTCTCCAGAAGTCACACAGGACCGCCTCTGGTATGTCGTCTATTCCAAACCCAGGCGAGAAGAATTTGCACAAACGCATCTTCGCCGAAAGGGACTTGAGGTATTTTTTCCGCGCCTCTCCTTACCCCATTACAAACTAGGACAAGAGCAACTTGTCCCCCTCTTTCCGAATTATCTTTTTGTCCGCTTGCAATTGCCGGAAGAATACGCGTATGCGATCTGGTCTCCGGGAGTCAAAACGATTGTGAGTTTTAATGGCGTTCCAGCGCCCATTGACGATGAAGTGGTCTCGTTTCTGCAGAAGCAAGCTACGCAAGGAGATATTCTTACGGGACAACCTAATTTAACGGTCGGTCAAGAAGTACGGATCAAGGGTGGTCCACTTGATGGAATTCTAGGCATTATCCAAGATCCCCCTGACGCACGAGGACGGGTCGGAGTGTTAATGCAACTCCTGAGTCGTCAAGTCAAAGTTGCACTACCGATACATTTTGTGACAGATCGTTGGGTTTTACGAAAGAATTCTCAAGACAATGCTTTCACTGCACCTGTTCGATGAAAAAAGTTTGGTCCAGCCGAGGGGAAACCGCTGAAAGCAGGTATAAGACGATGAGATATTCCTTGTCTACTTAAAACGGTTTCCCTTTTTCCTTGTAAGGTATTGGGTACAGCGTCAAAGGAGCTTCCGACCAGGGAGAGAGGACCGCAAATCTTATGCCTGACGCTCCAATCATCGATCCCATAATCTTGACCGTTCTTCTCGTTGATGACGACCCAGATCTTTGCGATTTGCTCAGTCGTTTTCTCACACGTCAAGGAATGAGGACTCTCACTGCCTCAAGCGGGCCTCAATGTCTGGAAATCGCACAGAACCTACCAATTATCAATGTGATTGTCTTGGACGTCATGATGCCAGGAATGGATGGCCTAGAAGTTTGCGCGACTTTAAAACAAAGAGAAGCAACCCGTGATATTCCGATTATTTTCCTCACCGCACGGGGAGATGAAAAAACACAGCAAGCTGCTATGCGCTTAGGGGTCAGTTCATTCCTTGTCAAGCCTGTAAGCAGCCGCAATCTTCTCGCTCATATTCAAGCACAGGCGGCCGCTAATCGTCAGACATCCACCGATCAACAGGTCTGTCCACTGCCGTCAGCTTCCGAATAGGTCCTGTCCTCTTTCTCGCTCACTCACTTCCACGGCAGCTCTTTCGCCATGCAGAGCTACGCAGGTAAAGACGCTGAGGGCTGTTCTACAGTTTTTCTTTCCTCGCACCCTCAGTTCCTTTTCCTTTCCATCAGCCCTCGCCAAGAAGATACCTCCGTGCTACTAGATTCGCAGTCTTCATAATCGACGCGCTGGCTGCGCTCCAAATCTCCTCAATATTGATATTTCGTGAAACACACAGTTTCTTTGCTCCGTTTACTCGGCCACTTTGCTCCCGTCCGCACTCTTGTCATTGGCGACCTTATGCTCGACCGCTACGTCTGGGGCCGAGTCCAGCGTATTTCTCCAGAAGCGCCTATTCCCATCGTTCATGTGACCCGAGAGAGTCTCCATGCCGGAGGTGCAGCTAATGTGGTTGCGAATATCCGCGCTTTAGGAGGACAAGTCGCTACCTGCGGAGTCATAGGCCAGGATCAAGAAGGGCTAGCCTTACGGCAACAGCTTGCGGCTCTTGGGGCCAACACGCACGGAGTAATAGCAAATCGTGCTATGCTGACGATTAGTAAGACTCGGATCATTGCGCATAATCAACAGGTCGTTCGACTGGACCGAGAGCGAGATGAGATTGACGATCGAATACGTTCTCGTCTTCGCACTTTCGTGACTCGCCATATCACACAGTTTGATGTGGTCTTGGTCTCAGATTACGGGAAAGGCGTGGTGGACGCCTCGCTGCTCTCTCTCTTAGCCGAATTACGGCAGCACTATCACTTCTGGTATCTCATCGATCCCAAACGGCGGAATTTTCCACATTATAAAGGTGCTCACCTCGTCAAACCGAACCTCGAAGAAGCGGGGCTCGCCACTGGACTGGACGTTGACGACGAAGAGGGCTTGTATCAAGCGGGCGCTCGGCTCGTAGACGTATGGCAAACGGAAGCCGTCTTAATCTCTCGGGGGGAAGCAGGGATGAGCCTCTTCAAAAGAGGAGCCTCTCCCCAACATTTTCCTGCGACCGCGCGTGAAATCTTCGACGTCACCGGCGCAGGAGATACGGTTTTGGCTACCTGCGCTCTGGCGTTGGGAGCCGGAGCAACGCTAGAAGAGGCGACAATTTTGGCTAATCACGCAGCCGGGGTCGTTGTGGGAAAAGTCGGTACGGCCACCGTAACAGCGGAAGAACTGAAGACGGTTTTGACAAGTAAGAGGCGGCAATGAAAAGCATGACTGGATACGGCAGCGGCGCCGCGGCATTCCCAGGCGGCCGGATCAGCATTGAACTACGAACAGTCAATCATCGGTTCGTCGAGATCAAAATGCCCCTTCCCCGTGAATTCTTGCCCTGGGAAAGTGAATTTCGCTCGGCGATCGAGACGTCAGTCAGGCGCGGTCGCGTAGAAATGACATTGACTTTAGTAGGAACGCCAAGCAAGGCCTGGGCTGTACAACCGAATGTCGACTTGGCGCGCGCTTACCACAAAGCGCTTCAACGCTTATATCGAGAACTGAGCATCAAAGCGGAGATTGACCTTTCGTTTCTTACTGCACGACAAGATTTATTCCAAGTTGTGGAGCAACCACAAGCGATCACCAACGAAATTCATGCGGCCAAAGAAGCGTTGCAAGAAGCCTTAGCCAACCTGGAACGCCAACGGAGTCGCGAAGGCAAATTCCTCCAACGTGATCTCCGTACACGGACATCTACTCTTGAGAAAATCCGACGGACAATCCGAGAACGCAGTCATGCCGCTCAAAACACTGCGCGGCAGAAACTCCAGGGTCGTGTCACTGCTCTTCTTCAGGGAATCGAGATTGACAATAGTCGTCTTCTGCAAGAAATCATCACCCTGACGCAAAAGAGCGATATCACTGAGGAAATTGTGCGACTCGAGAGTCACCTCACGGCGCTGTCCGACTTACTGCGCGCGGCGGAACCGATCGGGAAACGAATCGAATTCCTATTGCAAGAGATCCAACGAGAAGTCAACACGATCGGCGCGAAGTCCGACGACGTCACCATACGACACACCGTGGTGAGTGCAAAAGAAGAGGTAGAAAAAATGCGCGAACAGGTGCAAAATGTAGAGTAATCATGTCAGACGATACCGATACAATGCTTTTCACCTTTGCACGCAGAGGCATACTGTTTATTCTTTCAGCTCCTTCCGGAGCCGGCAAAACAACGCTCTCTCGCCACATTCTCGAACGCACACCAGATCTTCGTCTTTCTATCTCCTACACCACACGAGCGCCGCGTTCCGGTGAACTCGATGGACAAGATTATCATTTCATTGACGAAGCACGCTTTGTGGCCCTTCGCACCGCAGGAGCTTTCGCCGAATGGGCGCAAGTGCACGATTTTCTCTACGGTACGGCGCGAGCACCCCTTGATGCAGCTCTCTCCAGTGGTCAAGATTACTTGCTTGACATAGACGTCCAAGGTGCGCACCAGATGAAAGCAACTTATCCTGAAGCGGTTTCGATTTTTGTCTTACCCCCCTCCTGGGCTGAACTAGAGAAACGGTTACGGTCGCGAGGGACGGATCCTGAAGAGGTGATCAGCCGCCGTTTGCAACGCGCTCGCAACGAAACTCAGGCGCTGGGCACTTACGATTACCTCATTGTGAACGATCGTCTTGAGCGTGCGACCGCTTCTCTACACGCCATTGTTCAAGCCGAACGCACTCGCGTCTCTCGACTCTTGAGCGCTTCTTCTCCTTTTCTTTCTGAAGTCTTGACCGCTCGGTATGTAAAGGGGTCGGCATGACACTCGAAGCGCTGGTCGAAAAAGTCCGCTCGTATCATCCTGAGGCGCAAACGGAGTTGATCGAAAAGGCCTATCATTTCTCCGAGCGCATGCACCAGGGACAAACGCGCCTCTCTGGAGAGCCATATTTTGTCCACCCGGTGGAAGTCGCCAAAATCATCTCTGACATGAAACTCGACGTCCCGAGCATTGTCACTGGGCTTCTCCATGACACGGTCGAAGATACGCTCACCAGTCTTGAGCAAGTCGAAAAAGAATTCGGGGCGGAGATTTCCTCGCTCGTTGACGGCGTCACCAAAATTAGCAAAATCAACTTCACAACTCGTGAGGAACGACAGGCCGAGAACTTCCGCAAGATGATCATCGCCATGGCGCGAGATATTCGCGTCATTCTTGTCAAGCTGGCGGACCGCACTCACAACATGCGGACCATTGCCTTTTTGTCCGAAGACAAGCAACGGGAGATCGCGGAAGAAACCCTGGAAATTTATTCTCCCCTAGCGCACCGCCTCGGCATTTATTGGATCAAGAGCGATCTCGAAGATAACGCCTTGCGCGCGCTGCACTCCGAAATCTACAGCCAGCTCAAACAAGCCGTGGCGAAGAAGAAGGCCGAGCGTGAGCGGTACATTGCGGAAGTCATCAACATTCTCCAGCAGAAACTCAAAGAGGCGGATGTCGTCGCTCAGGTCTACGGCCGACCCAAGCATTTCTACTCTATCTACCAAAAAATGCAGCAACAGAATCTGCTGTTTGATCAAATTTATGATCTTGTCGCGTTCCGCATCCTGGTTCCCTCAGTCCGAGAATGCTACGAAGCGCTCGGCATCGTACACAGCCACTGGCGGCCCGTTCCAGGTCGATTCAAGGATTATATCGCCCTCCCAAAAGCGAACCTGTATCAGTCGCTCCATACCACGGTGATCGGCCCCTATGGCGAACGGATTGAAGTGCAGATCCGCACCCAGGAGATGCATCGCGTGGCTGAAGAAGGCATCGCCGCCCACTGGAGCTATAAAGAAGGACGTCGCGGCCTTGAGGAAGCCCAACGCTTCGCCTGGCTCCGGCAATTGATGGAATGGCAGCAACAACTGAAAGATCCGCAGGAATTTCTTCACACGGTCAAAGAAGACCTGTTCACGGAGGAAGTGTACGCCTTTACGCCCAAGGGTGATTTGTACGGGTTTCCCCAAGGGGCCACGGTCATCGACTTTGCCTATCGTATTCACTCGGAAGTGGGAAATCACTGTACTGGGGCGCGGGCCAATGGTCGCCTCGTGCCCTTGCGTTACCAACTACAGAACGGCGACACGATTGAAATCATTACTTCGGCCCAACAGACCCCGGGCAAAGATTGGTTGAAGATTGTCAACACTACGAAAGCAAAAGCGCGCATCCGTCAATGGGTGAAAGCGCAGCAGCGTGAGCGCAGCGTGGCGCTGGGACGTGAACTGTTGGAGCGAGAACTGTCCCGCTACCATCTCGATCTTGGCGCCCTCCGCAAAAAAGGGAAACTCGACGCTCTCTTTACCACATTAAATGTAAAAGATGAAGAAACGTTATTTGCGGCGCTTGGCTATGGACAGTTCACCGTTGGCAGTATCATGCCCCACGTCATTCCGCAGCCCGATCCCAGTCAAGGACAAACGGCGGACGCGATTGAACTGGAAAAAATCCGCCAGAAACCAACCAGTGACTCCTCTAGCGCTGTGCGCGTCGGAGGGGTGGGCGACGTGCTCGTGCGGTTCGGACGGTGCTGTAATCCTCTTCCCGGAGAACCGATTCGCGGCGTCATCACGCGCGGCAAAGGAGTCACCGTGCACGCGCAGGAGTGTCATCGCTTGCTCGAAAGCGATCCGCAACGTCACGTCGCGGTCAACTGGGAGCACGGCAGCAATTACTTACGGCCAATTAAAATAGAAGTGCTGTGCGAAGACCGCCCTGGTCTGCTCGCCGCTATGAGCAAAACAATTAGTGAAGCTGGGCTGAACATTTCCAGCGCGGACGTGCGCACGTTGCCGGATAAACGAGCGCGGGATGTTTTTGAAGTCATGGTGGGGAACGCTAATGATCTGGATCGAGTGATGCGCAACCTTGGCAAAGTGCGTGGGGTCGTCAAAGTCGCGCGCATGCACTCCTAGGCTGCCTTGCTCACGAAGCCAGAGCGGATGCAGCTCGTACAGACCTTGAGACGTTTCACGGTTCCGTGCACTTTTGCTCTCACGTGCTGCAAATTTGGCAACCAGCGGCGTTTGGTTTTATTATTGGCGTGGCTCACGTTATTCCCAACGGAAGGACGCTTACCACACAGTTCACAAATGCGAGCCATAACACTCCTCCTCAAGAGCCCTTCTCTGTACCACAAGCCTTCCGCTGCCGCAAGAAAGGTTTCCCCTCAGCGACACAGGCGAGCAATTCCCAGCTCAACCTCATGATAGCTGAACCGCTGTGGCTATAGAAACCTCTTTCACCATTTCGAGTGCGCTCATTTGGGCGCTTTTAGATGTGAAGAGGAGAACGCGCTGTCTGACAAAAGTCAAGCGGCGCAATGGAGCGGTCTCCGTCTGGACGCCTCCATCCGTTTCTTTCTTGGCGGCGCCGATGTGGCCTGGTCGTGGCCTCGTCGCAGCGTGCGGCGGACTGAGGCTGGATCGAGACCAAGGGCGCGACAAACGTTCACGAAGGCAAAAGGCCACCGCTCGTCATCGCTGCTGAACCATGCTTGCGCCTCTCGCACGAGTCTCCGGGTCCGGGTCGTTTTTTCCGCTTCCAGGTTGAAGCAGTAAATCGCATCCTCAAGCACGGCGCGCATCAATTCGGTGATGCCCGAGCGGGGATGCAGAAGAGAAGGAGGACCGAGAAAGGGCGCCGACAAGGCCGCTGTGGTAAAACGTACCGGTTCTGCCATTTGGTGATATGTCTCCCGTTGGTCCACAGGGAGCCATACCGCCAGAAACTCTGATGCTGTCGCTGAGGAAGTATTCAAGAACATACCTGCTCCTTTTTCCTATGACGGTTATGACCTTGTAAGAGAAGCGCTACGTTTTCACTATTTGTGATACAAACATGACAAGGAAAATGTAGCGAATGTCGTAGCAATTGCCGTAGTCTCGTGAAAATTGCGCACCATCGAGCTGCGCCCTCCCGCTGGAAAAACGACCAGAACCTCTCTATCGAGAAGGACAGCCTGAGCGGTCTACTTTTTCTCTTCCACCCATATCCACTTGACCGGGGCCACGGGGCGATACGCGCACCACGTTCCTGTTTGCAGAGAGGTGAAGAGGTGCTGCCACAGCGCGGGATGTCCGTGCTGCACTCTGGCGAGCGCGTCTCGGATGCGATTGGTGACGGCTTTGCGGGCTTTCTCCGCCGTATCCCCACCAGCACGAGCATGGGCGCGATAGCCATAGCCTTCGGCGATTTCGCTGAGCAGGAACTCTCTCTCGGTGTGCACGGCGGCGAGGCGGAAGGTGTCGTTGTCTTGCGCCGCTTCCAACTCTTGTTCTTCCAGCTCTCTCAGACGGAGGCGATAGGCGGTGCGCGCGGCAGCATCACACGAAGGGTGTTCCTCCAGCTCGCGCGTGGTGCGCAAGCCTTGGGTTGCAAGTTGGGCGGCGGATACTCCAGTAACGCCAGCCCGGCTAGGCAGCGGCTGGGCATCTGTGAGAGCAAGCAAATCCAAGACGTGTACTTCTTCGCCGGGATGCTGGAGCAAGAAAGCAATATAGCGCCACCCTTTGAGATTCCGTTGCCTCACGGTCTCGCCCGCCCATCGGAGCATCCACTGGTGACCGTCAAAGCAGCAACTATTCTCCATCGGTTGCGCGAGCATGGGCGCACTTCTTTGCGCCGCCCGCATCGGTTGCCCAAGACCTTGTCCTCTACACGATCGCCAGAGCCGTAACCGTCCTAACTTCTGCTTTCGAGGATGAGGCGAAACCACCAAGGGCGCTTCACGCCGCTTGCCACTCCATGACTCGGAGGGCGTTCCTTCTAACTCCAGTGGCGCCCCCATCGTCGGCTCCTCCTCGCGAGCAAGAAAGACTTCCGCCACACGAACGGCGGCGAGAAAGGAGGCGCGCACTGCCGTCTGCTTCACCACCTGTAAAATGCCATGTTCTTCAGCGGTCTGTACGGCCCAGGCGAGGAGCGCCACCACCTGGGCGCGCCCTGGCGGGGCAGGGAGAGATTGAAAAGCGACCTCGGGGGAGATCGGTAGGATTGCGCTCCGGCCTCTTCCCGCCCACTGGAGCATAGTTGTCGTGTTGAACTGACCGCAGTGCTTCTTCTCCTGGATAGTAATCATAGACCCTCCTCAGTCTGCAGAGTGAAACAATCAGTGAGGAAACGCCTTCGCTATCGCCGTCTCGTTCCATAAATTTCACGCAACCTGTTGCTTGCCGACATTCAAGGTGAGAGTCTTTGCGAAACTGTCTGACAAAGGCTCCGCGAAGAAGTAAGAGTGTAGTGCTGGCAGTCCTCAAGTCCCTGGCGCATTTTCGTATTGCGTGTCGGCTGTCAGGCCTCCTCACATCTGTTTGATATCGCGACACTAGCGAACCCGCTGTGCGCAGTCATAACAAAACAGTGCTATTGCGGTGCTATTTCAGTAGTATTTCGGCGCCAGTGTGGTAAGAACACATACATGGAGAAACGGGTATCGGTAGAATTTCCCCCCTTTCGGCTGGATGTACACGGCGAGCAACTCTGGCGCGGGAAGACCGCTCTTTCTTTACGACCGAAAACTTTTGCCGTCCTGCGGCATCTGGTCGAGCATTCTGATCAACTCGTCACGAAAGAAGACTTACTAGACACGGTGTGGGCGGAAACAGTGGTAAGCGACACCGTTCTCAAGAGCTGCATTCGTGAGCTGCGTGAAGCGTTGGGGGATGACGCGCAGACTCCACGGTTCATCGCGACAGTCCATCGGCGCGGGTATCGTTTCATTGGAGGAGAACGGAAAGAAAAAACCGGAGAACAAGAGCAAGCAGTAGAGCAGCGCTCCTCTTCTCTTTCTCTTGATGCTCCTCGCGTTCCTTTCGTGGGTCGTGAATTTGAGTTGGAGCAATTGGAACGATGGCAGAAGCAGGCGCTGGCTGGTCAGAGGCAAATCATTTTCGTGACTGGTGAACCAGGCATAGGCAAGACAACCCTCTTAGAAGAGTTCTTGAGACGACTGCATGCCACGGACGAGGTGTGGGTCGAACGCGGACAGTGTATCGAACATTACGGCGGGGGTGAAGCCTACTTGCCTGTGTTGACAGCTTTAGGGCGGTTATGCCGGAAGCGCAAAGGCGAATACGTTGTTGAAACCTTGCGTCAATATGCGCCAACCTGGCTCGTGCAGATGCCGGGACTTGTGACCGACGCGGAGTTCGAGACGCTCCAGCACAAAGTTCAAGGCGCCACCCGAGAGCGGATGCTCCGGGAGATTGCCGAAGCATTGGAGATTTTGACAACGAGAAATCCGCTCGTTCTCATTTTGGAGGATCTCCAGTGGAGCGATTATTCCTCCTTGGATCTGCTCTCTCATATTGCCCATCAGTCGGGCGCGGCGCGGCTGCTGCTCATCGGTAGCTATCGACCAGTAGATGTCCTGGTGAGCGGCCATCCATTGAAAGCGGTGAAACAAGGGTTGCAAACCCACGGCAGGTGTGAAGAGTTATCCTTGCGATTGTTTACTCAGACGGAAGTCGCTTGGTACCTGGCCGTGCGCTTTCTACAGCACGGCTTTCCCCGTGAGCTGGAAGAGGTGGTGCATCAACGCACCGAAGGCAATCCACTTTTTGTCGTCAATGTTGTAAATGAATTAGTGCAACGCGCAGCCGTGCGTCAGGTCGAAGGCGTGTGGAGGCTCATGGTGAAACCGGAGGAGATTGGCGTGGGCTCCCCGGAAAATCTGGGTCAAATGATCGAACAGCAAATCGAGCGACTTCCGCCAAAAACCCAACGCATCCTGGAGATCGCTAGCGTAGCCGGGGTGGAGTTTGTGACGACGAGCATAGCCATGAGTGGCGGTCTGGCAAGCGACGAAGTCGAAGAGCAATGCGCGGAGCTTGCGCGGCACGGCTACTTCCTCCAGCGGACTGGATTAGTCGATTGGCCGGATGGCGCGGTCGGCACTGCGTATCGCTTTTTGCACGCGCTCTATCAGGAGGTCTTGTATCGACGCATCGCCCCCATCCACCAAGTGGAATTCCACCGGCGCTTGGGAGAGTGGCGGGAGCAATCCCACACCGATCGACTAGAGGAGATCGCTTCGGAACTGGCCATGCACTTTACCCGCGGGCACGAATATCGGCGCGCGCTGCGCTACCGCGTGCAAGCCGGCAAATACGCAAAGCAAAAATCCGCGTACAGCGAAGCCATTACCCATCTCACCGAAGGGTTACAGTTGTTGACAGATTTTCCGGAAGGACCGGAGGGACGGCAAATCGAACTGCAATTGCGGGTGATGCTGGGTTCCGCTTTCATGGCGGCCAATGGCTATGCGTCTGCGGAAGTGAAAACGGAATTTGATCAGGCATTACAACTGTGCCGCCAATTGCCGCAGTCCCCTGAGCTTTTTTTGGTGTTGTTTGGTCTCTGGGGATTTCACCTTGTCCGTGCAGAATACCGACAGGCAAAGGATATCGCGGAGGAATTAGAGCAAATCGCCCAACAGCAAGCGGACTCCGGCCTCCTGGTCGAGGCGTATGGAGCCCTGGGCGTGACCCTTTTCTACTTAGGAGAATTGCGGCCTGCCCGCGCTCTGCTGCAAAAGAGTCTTGAGACCTATGATCCTGAATTGCATCGCTCACATGGATCAGAATATGGCCAGGACCCACGGGTGGCGTGCCAGGCGTGGCAAAGTCAAGCGCTCTGGTTATTAGGAGAATGTGAGCGGGGATTCCAATATAGTCACGAAGCGTTGCGTCATGCACGTGACCTGTCTCATCCGTTCAGCGAGGCGTTCTCCCTCTTTATTTTAGCGCTACTTTACCAATTCCGTGGCGAGAGCAGCAAGTGTCAAGAATACGCGCAAGAAGACCTGAAACTGTGCGAAGGGAGAGAGTTCCCCTTCTGGAAAGGCCCAGCGGACATTCTTCTTGGGTGGGCGTTATGCAAACGCAACTCTACCGCAGAAGGTTTGCAACGTCTGGAGGAAGGGCTCAGTATTCGGCGCACGATGGGGGCTCTGTTTCCCCGCCCGTATTTCGCCGCTCTCTTAGGCGAGGTCTATAGTGAACTGGGGCGCGACCAACAAGCGCTCGCTGCGATGGCCAGCGCCTTGGACACCATCGAGCAAACCGAAGAGCGATGGTGCGAGGCTGAAGTCTATAGGCTCAAAGGAGAAATAATATTGCGGGCTGCGGCTCGCGTTTTCAAGACAAAAACGAAAGGCGCTTCAAGAGTAGCACTACGAACGGCAGAGGGAGAAGCTGAGAAATGTTTTCAGAAAGCGCTGGAGATAGCTCAGGCCCAAGGAGCAAAGTCGTGGGAGCTAAGAGCGGCGCTGAGTCTCACAAAAATCTGGCGACATAACGGAAAAGAAGCGCAAGGATGCCAACTCCTGCAACAGATCCTCGACTCCTTCCCGGCAACAGGAGAGGAAACCAGCGAGCAACAAGAGGCGCGGGCGCTTCTCAAAAATGCTTGAGCAAAATGTGAGGAGAATTTATCCCTAAACCTCTATTTGAGCCCCGCCTTGCGCAGCGCCGCGACTTGCAGGTCTAGGGTTGCTGGATCTTTGTAAGGAATCCGCCGCCGGAGCCCTTCCAAAGAAAAAGAGGGACTGATTCTCAAGACTTCTGCTGCCTCTGCGCGCATCTCTGTTTCATGGCCCAACTCACTATAAATGGTGGTCAAATTTACGTGAGCCCCGAGGTGATTAGGCGCCCGCGCCACCAGTTGTTTGAGGGTAACAATTGCCAGCTCATATTGTTTCGTCAGCAGGTAAGCGCGGCCCAAAGTCAAGAGATAGCCGGCCGGATAATGGGGATTGAGGCGCATGGCTCTTTTCATCTTTTCGAACGCCTGCTCCGGCTGTCCAATGAACGTCAAAATCTCTCCCAGAGTTGCATACGCATCGTCGTTGTTCGGATTAAGAGCGAGGGCTCGCTCTATTTCCGCAATTGCCTGTTCATGTCGTTTTTTTCCCCACAGATACGCATACCCCAATATCGTGTGAGCCTCAGAGTCGGTGTCATCAAGAGTGACAGCCTTCTGTATCAACTCAATTCCCCGTTCCGCGACCTGAGGGTCTGCCGTCCACTGGTTGCCCCATTCCCATATATATGTTGCTCCTAGACTCCAGTATGCCTGGGCATACTGAGGGTCAGCTTCAATCGCTTTCTCAAAAAGTCGCCGAGCTTGAAGAAAAGTCTCCCGCGCCCAGTGAAAAACGATGATGTCGAGCCCTCGTAGCCAGTAATCATACGCTTCCAGATTCTCTGTATTTTTCCTTACGAGAACTCCTTGTTCCCATAAGGTGAGCTGCAGGTTCAACGTTGTCACAATCTTCTGCACGATCTCATCTTGCAGAGCAAAGATATCTTTCAGCGGGCGGTCAAAGCGTTCCGACCACAGATGCTCTCCGGTGGTGGCGTCGATCAACTGGGCGGTGATGCGGACCTGGTCCCCAGCTTTGCGCACGCTGCCTTCCAACACATAGCGCACGCCCAGCTCTCGACTCACGTCTTGCACTTTCACCGCTTTCCCCTTGTACGTGAACGCCGAGTTGCGAGCAATGACGAACAGGCTCGATATTTTGGAGAGGCTCGACGTGATGTCCTCGGTGATGCCATCGCTGAAATACTCTTGCTCTGGGTCGTTGCTCATGTTGACAAACGGCATGATGGCGATGGAGGGTTTGTCCGGCAGCGGCAACGCTGCCGTGGTCCTGAGTGCTGAGTTTTGAGTGCTGAGTGGGGGGCGAAGGAAATATCTTTCCGTGACAATGCCTCCTGCCAAGAGTAGCAGCGCCATCGCCAGCGCTCGATATGCAGGGCGCACCCGACGGGACAGTTTGAGTCGTTGGACTTGTAACTTCTGCCGAACACCTTGGGGCGGTTCGATAAGGAGAACGTACACCTGGAACCGCTCAGCGATGTTCTTCAGCTTGGGTCGACCCAACGAAACCACCGCGCCCAGCGCGAGTTTCTTCTCGACTTCTTTGTAGACCACCTGTGAAAGACAAACCGTGTCCTGTTCAGCTAATCCTTGCAGCCGGGAGGCGATGTTAACGCCGTCACCAAACATATCGCCGTCGCGCTGCACGATGTCGCCTAGATGAATGCCGATGCGGACGTGAATCTGCTCGGGTTGCGCTTTCGCAGCATTGTGGGCTTTGAACTGTGCTTGAATCTGTTGCGCGCACTGTACGGCGTTCACCACAGAGGGAAAATCCACCAAGAAGGCGTCGCCGATGGTCTTAATCACCGCGCCGTGGTGAGCCGTCGCCGCTTGCCGAATGATCTGGTTATGCACGGTCAACAACCGCAAGGTGCGAGCTTCATCGGCGCCCATTTGGCGACTGAATCCGACGATGTCGGTGAACATGATCGCCGCGAGGCGACGGGCCTCGCCTTGATTCGTCGGGTTGCTGCTTTCCACTCCTTTTCCTTACGCCGAGGCGCCGTTGCCTGTCAAACTCCACGCTTGGGAGCGCAGGCGTCCCGCCCGCTACAGCGTCAGTTGCACACAAACCGCAACGTGGTACTCTTGCGCAGAAACGCAGTGCATTCGCAAACAAAAGGAGGGATCGTTAGATGCCAGCAGCACATTTTTTCGCCGCCAATCTCGCTGAAATTGGCTTAGACTCACAAAAAGTCGCCGCCTTGTTCGAGCGCGCGGAACGTGACGTGCAAGAAGGGCTCCTGCCCGCGTGCCAAGTGGCGATCGCCCGCAACGGCAAGATCGGCGCGATGCAGACCTTTGGTCGCGCGGTCCAAGGCGGGGAAGAGAAGCCCGCCACCAACGACACGAAGTTCGTCATCATGTCCGCGACCAAAGCGTTCACGGCAGCCTCCGCGTGGATGCTGATGCAAGAAGGCAAGCTGCGTCCGGAAGACCGCGCCGCCCAGTTCGTGCCAGAATTCGGCACGAATGGTAAAGATGTCGTCACGGTCGAGCAGTTGCTGATTCACACCTCGGCGATCCCTTACGCGCCCCATTGGCAGAAAGATTGGACCAACAAAAAACGCCGCATGGAACGGTTTGCTCAGTGGCGCTTGGACCACACGCCGGGTGAAAAATTTGTCTACCACATCTCCGCGAATTTTTGGCCGATCGCCGATATTATCGAGCGCGTCAGTGGTCTGGCGTACCACGACTTCGTTCGCACCCGCATCGCCGAACCCCTGGGATTGCCGGACTTGCGCGTCGGCCTTCCGCCCTCGCAAAACGCGCAGATTGCCGACATTGTCTGGGTGGGATCACCGCTTACCGCTGAAGACTACCAAAAGATGGGCATCAACCCGCCTCGGGCGAGCGTATCCGCTATCAGCGATGAAGGCGTGCTCGAACTTAACGAGCCCGAAACCCGCGCCGCCGCGTCACCCTCGGCGGGCGGCATCACCACTGCTGGTGATATCGCGCTATTCTACCAAGCGTTGCTAAACGACGGACGTTCCCACGATGGGAAACAGATTTGGCAACCTGAAATGCTCCGTGAAGCGTTTCGTATCCGCACGGGCAACCTCACCGATCCGTTTCTGGGCTCCCTCGCGAATCGAGCCTTGGGTATCGCCATTGCCGGAGATGATGGCAAAGGCAACCTGCGGGGTTTTGGCCGGACTAATTCTCCTGCTTCTTTTGGACATCCAGGTTTTGGCGGCCAGAGCGGTTGGGCAGACCCGGCCACTGGCATTTCGTTTGGATATCTCACGAATGGTTTCGACCGGAACGATCTGCGTGAAGGACGTCGTCGCGTGGCGCTTTCCAGTCTCGCAGCGTCCTGTGCGGCCTAGAGCGCTTTACTATTGAGAGTATGGGATTTCGCTCGCCGGGAACCGAGCCGCGACCGTAAGGGAGCGGTTCCTCAGCCGCTTGCTGACGCGCGCGGCTCGGACCGTCCCCTTCTGTGCCATCCAAGCAAAGGAAATTTGCTCTAAGACGATTTCTGGATGAGTCTTGCTTGAGAAACAAGCCGGCATGGGCCCCACTTTACGTTGTCAACTGCTCCCAATCCGTCTCCTCAGCGTCAAGGGCGAGCGCGAGTCCGCCGTTCGAGCCGGCGAACACTGGGTCTTCTACCGTACGCACGCGCCCACCACCCACTTCCGCCAAACGAGTTTGCAAATTCTGAGCGAGCCCAGGAATGAGTGAAGTTCCGCCGGACAAAATAATATTATTGCGCACTTTTTCTTGATACTCCGGCTCGACACGGGCAAGCAGGTCAAGCATAGTTTCCGTCACCGGCGGCAACAATCCCTCACAGGCGCTGCGCATCTGTTCAGTGATATCTAACTGCGTTGGCTTTCCGGCTACGGGGGCGGTCACTTGCACGCGCTTCTGTGAGTCACCCACAAAGCTCCACTTCTCTTTCCACTCCCGCACCATGTGAATAGAGAATTGAGCCTGGGGATAGCGATCGCGCACGAGCTTGGCCAACTGCTCATCAATAGAATCCCCAGCATTTGTGAGCGTGCGCTGATCTTCATCGGTGGGATAGCGTCCATTCATCACGCAGAAATCCGTCGTCCCGGCTCCCAGATCAATAATCAGCGCGTGCAGCAGCTCCTCTAACCCATAGGCCACGGCAAACGGCTCCGACACAATCAGCAACGAGTCGGCAATGCCTTTCATAACTTCGCGTAGGCGTTGTTTACTGGCGCGGAACGCCTCAGCCGGCACTCCCACCACGGCGCGCACGGTCGCGCCAGATTCACGTTGACCACCATTCGCCAGGGATACCAGATGGCGCAGCAGTTCACGAACGGCCGCTTCATCTTTCTCAGACCCCTCTTTGATGACCCCGTGCTCAAGCGGGCGATGGAAGTCCAACATGGAACGATTCTCTAGTGCTTCATGGCCAACGAGCACGGATTTTTTCACGACCTTGCGAGCAACCATGTCGACAGGCCACCCGACGCAACTTTCGATCACTTGCCGAGCTCCGTTTGCAGCCGACACGGAACTACGAAAGGTGCCAAGATCAATACCGACATAGAGGACGTCCTGAGTTGTCTGATTCATGAAGGAGATTCCTTTCTCTTCATCTGCGCCTGGTCGAGAGCATTGGCATAGGAGCGAATGCCAGCATACAGCGCCTGAGCAATATGTTGACGATATTCCGGTGTCGCCAGTAACTGCGCTTCCTCCTTGTTGGAAAGACAAGCGACTTCAGTCAGAATCGCCGGCATGTTAGCCCCCACTAACACCACAAAAGGCGCGGTCTTCACGGCGCGAGAGGTTGAAGAAGGGTTCGTGTCGTGCAGAGCGCGCGCAAGCTCGCTCTGGATCACTTCGGCGAGTTTCCGCGATTCGCCACGTTTAATATCAGAGTAGACTCCGTCGAGCAAACGGCGAAAATCCGCGGTCGAGTATCCGGATTGGCGGTTCTCCGCCCCGGCAAGTTGCAGCACTGTCCTATCCTCAGTCGCCCCCAGATAATACGTCTCTACCACGCGAGCCTGACGCGGGATAACCCAATTCAGGTGAATGGAAACAAAGAGGTCGCCTTCCTCTTCATTCGCAAACATGGATCTCTTCACAAGAGAGCGGGTTTCATCTTTCTCTCGCGTCATGCGCACATCAAAGGAGGAATCGAGCAGTAACGCGCGCAGTCGCAAACCAATATCCAGAGTGATTTCTTTTTCCGTCAGACCATGAGCAATAACCGCCCCAGGATCGTCCCCACCGTGTCCGGGGTCAATGACGATTTTCTTGACAACAAGCGCAAACGCCTTGAAATCAAGCGATCGGGGGTCAGGAACGCGCGGTTGGGACACCTCAGGTTCGACGTCAAGCACGGCTCTCTCATCGAGACTTCCAGGTTCTGAGTTGTCAGGCCCGGGCGCCGCAAGCGGCGACAGTGGGACAGGGTCAACAAATTCCGTCGCTATTGGTGCGCTCAGCGCGCCCGGAACGAAGCCGTGAGCAACAAGCTGAGACACAGGCTCCACCATTGTAGGAAGAGACGTTTGTTCTGTCGCATGCGATGCTTTTGACATTGTCACGGCAAAGTAGACCAGCGGCGCCAGCGCGAGCACGACAGCCGCCATCGCCACGTCGCTAAACCACGTGAGGCGCAACGCATTCGGCAACATGTGACGTTGCAGCGGAATGTCTTTGGCAATGCGGAGATTGTCTCGTACGGCGCCGCGCAGCAAGCGGCGCTTCATGATGCGTAGATTGATCATTTCAGAGTCACCCGGCGAAACCACATCTCTCCCCTCATCATCTGACAGATCATTTTACACCAAATGTGAGATCGCGCACCGCCTCACGCTCCCTCGGGCGCCTATCAAAATACTGGCTTCCGGGTCGCGGCCTGCGGTCTTGCTCGGAATGACGGCTCTGCCTCGTTCGTCATTCCAGCGAAAGCTGGAATCCAGAGAGAGCCGAAAATACTTTTCCCGAGAAATTGTTATGCATCCCGCTCCCTCCCCGGCGGCATTGGGAAGGACACTACCATGCACCGCTGAGCGAAAAAAGCATACCTCTCTTCTTTGACAAGTAGAGGTTGCCAACCGCGATGATTTCGTGGCATCTTTGACAAAACAGAAAGGAGATGGAAGTCGGTCATGGCGAAAAACGACAATGCTTCATCTCCTCTCCCTTCCATGCGACCACAAAGCGCGTTGTACCAATTCGTCCGCGACCTAGCGCGTGCTCCAGATGTTCAGACCATTGCCGACCATGTATTCGCGCGGGCCAAAAACCTGCTTGGGGCGGACTATGGATTCCTCGGGCTCGCAAATGCAGAAGGGACCGAACTGAGTGGCGTAACCAGTTACGGTCTTGATCTCGACATGGTCCGTCAAGAACATGTGCAAATCGCTTCAGAAGCAGAAAATGGTCCGGTCACGCTGGCTTTTCGCAAAAAAGCGCCGGTCATTGTTCCCCATCTTCCGGAGACGTCGCTGTGGAGTGAACGTCTACGCACCCGCTATCCTTTTGTTCGAGATATTTGGTGCGCACCGCTCATGAACGGAGAAAAGGCCGTTGGTGTGCTCGTCTTGGGATATGCCGCGCATCGAGCCGCGACTGAGGACGATATCCACCTCCTCCAACTGCTGAGCGATGAAGCGGCGCTCGCTATTGAGCGCGCCCGCCTCACAGAAGCGTTGCAAGAGAGCGAGGCGCGGTATCGCCGCCTGGTCGAAGACGCCAACGACGTGATTTGCACGTTTTCCATAGACGGTATCGTCACTGGCGTGAATCAGGCCACAGAAATACTGACGGGATGGACACAAGAAGACTTGCTCGGCGGCCATTATTCTCGGTTCCTCAACCCTGACTCTTCGGCTATCATTGCCGAACGTGTCAGAAAAGCATTGCGTGGCGACTCCATCACCTCAACGTACGAGATTGCTACCGTGCGCAAGGATGGCTCTTGTGTTCCTGTCGAAGTCCGCGGACGTTTTATTCGCAACCAGCACAACATTCCGGTGGGGTATCAAGCCATTATTCGGGACATCACCGAGCGGCGACGCATAGAAGATCAAATCAAAGAAGAGAGCGAGGTGCAGGCTGCTTTTGCTTGCTTTGGTCAAGAAATGCTCGCGTCGCTCAACACCACCGCCGCAGTGGAGCGACTCTGTCAGGTCGCCACCGAGACTCTCGCTGGCGACTACGGCTACACCATGCTCTGGAGCCCTGCGGAGAAGGCGTACAAGGTCGTCGCCGGTTATGGAGAGACGGCTGAACAAACCGAAGCGCGCCGCGCCTTCAGTGTCCCGCCGGAACGCTTTGCTCATCTCTTTTCATACTTAGAGCGGGAAGGTGTGATTGAACGCTCTACGGAAGAGATTCGAGATCCAATTGAACGCAGTGTCATGCAACGCTTGCGCGTCGCGACAGCCCTGTACTTTCCTCTGTATCAGGGAAGCAAGATCATCGGGGTGCAAAGGATTTGGTATCGGCGCGGCAAACAGGTTGCTCCACGGTATAAACGTATCGCCAGGGGAATTTCACACCTCGCTTCATTGGCGCTTGCCAATGCTAAGCTGTTTGAAGAATTAGTACGAGCAAATCGCATCAAAGAGGAATTTATTGGTTCTGTGTCGCATGAACTGCGGACACCACTCAATATCCTGTTGGGCTACAATGAGGTGCTGCAAGACAAAACGTTTGGTTCTCTGACAACCGAGCAAGAACGCATTCTGACGAGAATGAATGAAAGCGCACGAGAACTACTTGACCTTGTCACCTCTACCCTCGATCTCAGCCGTCTGCAAAACCACTATGTCCCGCTTGCCCTTCAGGACATTCACGTTCCCGCCTTTTTTGCGGATCTTGCCACAGACGTCGATCAGTTGGAACGAAGTTCTTCGTTGACGCTTGAGTGGAAAGCCGAGGCTTCGCTCCCATCCTTGCGGACCGACGCCGCCAAGCTCCGCATGATTCTCAAGAATCTCCTGACCAACGCGCTAAAATTCACCGAAGTGGGGAGTATTACCGTTGCTGCATGCAAGCAAAACGACGGGATGCTCTTCTCTGTCCAAGATACCGGCATCGGTCTTTCTCCGGAGATGCTGCCCTTCATTTTCGAGCCATTCCGACAAGTGGCTACTGTAAGTACACAAAATAAAAAAGGCGTCGGGCTGGGGCTCTACATCGTCCGGCAATTGGTCACCATG
This sequence comes from uncultured Enterobacteriaceae bacterium, assembly GCA_964441775.1. Lineage (GTDB taxonomy): Bacteria > Desulfobacterota > Binatia > Bin18 > Bin18 > SYOC01. The sequence goes on along the minus strand of CAYTVL010000022.1, from coordinate 20,072 downwards.
CTCGGCGGCACGATTGCCGTCGAGAGCGCCCTGGGCAAGGGGTCAACGTTTCAAGTGTGGCTCCCCTTGCAAAACGACTGACGCCGCCGACCTCATTTTTCTCCCCTCTGGTCGCCCCCTTGGACCGTGGTACTATAGGAAAGATACAGGGTCATTTCTCTTGATGGAGGAAGGCAGTCTACATGGTCAATTTTCAGCCGACAGAAGAACAACAACTCATTCGCGACACGGTCGCCGACTTCGCGCGGGAGCAAATACGTCCTGTCGCTCATGACGCGGACGAAAGCGGTCAGATTCCGAGCCCTCTTATTCAACGAGCGTGGGAACTAGAATTGGTGCAAAGCAGCATTCCTGAGATATTAGGCGGAGCAGGAGAAATGCCCTCCGCTCTCACCGGGGCTTTAGTCTGCGAAGAACTCGCTTGGGGCGATCTGGCTATTGCCCTCCATATGTTAGCTCCGCGGCTTGTTATTCAACCGGTTGTCGCGCTCGGTACAACGGAGCAGCAACAGCAAGTGCTACCGACATATGCAGGTGCAGAGTTCACGGCGGGAACCGCAGCAGTCATGGAGCCGCGCTTTGGTTTTGATGTCAATGCCTTCGCCGCCACAGCCACCACGCACAATGGAGACTTCCTTCTGAACGGCACTAAATGTTATGTTCCCCTTGCTGCAGAAGCCCTCCATCTTCTGGTCTACACCCAAAGCCCTGATGGCCCCGCAGCGTTTCTCGTGCCCCGTAGCGCGCCGGGCCTTACCATCACTGAACGTGAAAAGAATATGGGTCTGAAAGCCGTGGCTACGTATGAGGTGACGCTGGACACCTGCCGCGTTCCCGCTTCTGCCCGTTTAGTTGGCGATCTCTCGCTGATGTTCAATCGCTCTAGAGTCGCGTTGGCTTCTCTGGCGGTTGGGGTGGCGCGCGCCGCCTTTGAGTACGCACGTGACTACGCGAAAGACCGACGCGCTTTTGGGACGGCGATCGCCCAGAAACAAGCCATCGCCTTCATGCTCGCGGAGATGGCGACGGAAATTGACGCGGCGCGTTTGCTCACCTGGGAAGCGGCGTGGAAAATCGAGGCGGGGCTGGACCTTCCCATCAGTGCGGGAGTGTCCGGCGCCACACGTGAAGCGTGTCTGGCAAAGAATTACGCTGCAAACACGGTGCTGAAGGTGACAGATAATGCGTTGCAAATCCTTGGCGGACACGGCTACATTCGCGACCATCCGGTCGAAATGTGGCTTCGCAACGGACGTGGATTCGCCACGTTTGAAGGATTGGCGATTGTGTGAGAATTGAGTCATCGGGTCATTGAGTCATTGGAGACCATACGGTGATCGCTCACTGTCCCCGCAATGATTCAATCCTGCGACGGTTCAATCATTCAATAGACGCTGCTCACGGATTTACTGGAGGTCGAACGTGATTGATTTTTCTCTTTCCCCAGAAACCGAAAACGCCCGCACTATGGTCCACATGATGGCCGAATCGACGATGCGCCCGATTTCCCGCGAGTACGACGAGCGTGAGCATGAAAAACCAATGGACTGGATCAACATGATGTGGACCGCCACTAATGGCATGGTCAGCGTCGGCAGCGAAAAGAGAGAAGGAAAAGGAGAGCGCAAGACCTCCGAACGCCAGGTGCGCATGGCCATTGTCATTGAAGAACTCTCCTGGGGCGACGCCGGTCTCTATTTAAGTATCCCCAACTCTGGGCTCGGCGGGGCCGCCGTGATGGCGGCGGGTACGCCAGAACAAAAGGAACGTTTTCTCGCGCGCTTCCGCGACGGTGAGCCCAAATGGGGCGCGATGGCGATCACCGAACCGGGCTGCGGTTCCGATTCTGCGGCCATCACCACGACGGCAGTGCGCGATGGCGATGCTTGGGTGTTGAACGGAACAAAGATTTTTTGCACTAGCGGCAAGATGGCGGTGGAAAAGTCGGAAGGGTTTGTCGTCGTGTGGGCGACAGTGGACAAGTCCGCCGGACGCGCCGGTATTAAGGCTTTTATTGTGGACCACCACACGCCAGGCATGACGGTTGCCAAAGTAGAAGACAAGATGGGCATCCGCGCCTCGGACACCGCCATGCTGGTGTTTGAAGACTGTCGCATCCCGTTGGAAAATATCCTCGGCAGCCCGGAAGTGAAACAATCCACCGAAGGCTTCAAAGGCGTCATGGCGACATTTGATGCTACACGTCCCATCGTCGCTGCTAGCGCCATTGGCATTGGCCGCGCCGCTGTTGATTTTGTCCGCGACACGCTCCAGAAAGAAGGCGTCGCTATTCGTTACCATGTCTCCCCGACAAAGTTGACAACTGTCGAACGCGACTTCATGGAGATGGAAGCGAATCTTCAAGCGGCGCGGCTGCTCGCTTGGCGCACATCGTGGATGATGGACCAAGGCCTGCATAACAGCTTGGAGGCCTCGATGGCCAAAGCCAAGGCGGGGCTCGCGGTTACCCAAGTGACGCAGAAAGCCGTCGAACTGCTTGGTCCGCTCGGGTACTCGCGCAAAAATCTTCTAGAAAAATGGATGCGCGACGCTAAGATCAACGACATCTTCGAGGGCACGCAACAGATCAACCTGATGATTATTGCCCGACGAATTCTGGGATATTCGAGTAAGGAGCTGAGCTAAATTAAAGGCCCAGGTCCGAGAGCCCCGGGTGGTCATCCGGGCGACGCCCTAACAGCCAGTGAGACTCACGATCATCTTCTTTGATGGGAAGGCCGTTGCTATTTTGCGGCGTCGCCTTCCCTCTTACGCCTCACAGTATTTTCATCGTCTACCGTTGACCATATTGCGTACCGAGTAAAACTGTTTCGCGCCGCCGGAGGAAAACTCCTTGCGCACGACATAACAATGCGTGTAGGTCGCATGTGGCTTTTGCGCGTTGATCACATTGTTACCGACATGCAAGAAAACATTCTCGCCCAGATTCTTAGAGTAGTCATTCTGCACGAACGGAGCCTGCTTGGCCTCTTCGGTCGCATAGCTCTCGGAGTATTTGAGGAAGTCTTGGCCGAGACGCAACAACTGATCTTTCTTGTCATACGCCGTCAACCAGACGTTCCAATAAATCTCGGCGTCGATGTAAATCAGTTTATGCCCATACGGGTGGCTTGGGCTGCGTGGGACTAATTCCAGCACGTGCACGAGACGCGGCTCCCAGCGCGTGTGGTTCGGCACCCATAGGTCCGGGCCTCCAGCTTCGGGATGGGTAGGCACGTTGACGGTAGCAAGCACCCACTTCTTGCCAAGATAGGTCCACGTTTGCTCATGCACCTTGCCGCCAAACCCCATCGAGTCGTCACGGATGAAATCCATTCCCTGTGTCTCGCCCGTGCGTTCAGAGGAAAGCACACGCCGAGGTTTGCGCTGAACGGGAGAATAGAGCCACGCGTCGCTCTCTTTATAAGGATCGGTGTATTCAACCGTCAGGTTGCGCGTACCCGCGAGATCACGGGGGCTGCGAAACTCCATGATCGACTTCGACTTCACGCCCTCATAGCCGGGCACGAGACAAGCCTCACCTTTGGCATACTCGGCGGAGGTCGAGACGAATTCAAACTCACGGTCAAGCTGTCCTTTGACGCTGCGCCCCCAGGCCACCATCGGCATAAAATAATCGCTGTGTCCGGGATGCCAGAACGTGTTCCAGTACACTTTCAGCGCGGCGTAGGGATCATCAGGTTTAATCTCCGAGAACGGAAACCCGCCGCCATTAAAGCCAAAGAGCGCACCCTGATCATCGAGATAATAGCCGGTCGTCATATGCTTCCCCCACTCTGCTGGAGGAGGGTACGTACCCGTGGCGGCGATCTCCATGTCCATGTCGTTAAAGAAATAATACTCCCAGGCAGGCTGCGGAAGGAACGGCTTGATGCGCTCGATATCTTTGCTGGTGAGATGTTCACCAGGTTGAAAATTGGGCTTCGTGTCGCGATATTCCTCCAGCCACTTGCGCACAGCTTGATAGCTGCGATCTGGATCAGCGGACACAAGCGACCATCTCCCCCAGTTCAGCAGGAGTGCAACAGCAAGCCCCACAGTCAACCACAGTGAACGCAAGTATTGGTGTGTAGTCGTCCTCGGCATTGGTCCCTCCTTTAGGGAAGATGGTTGGAATTTTTCTACGGCAGAAGGCGCCTCAGGGAAGCGCCCGCTGCGTGTTTATTTTATCATCCGCCAAAATAGCTGCGCGGATTATCAACGGTCATGGTGCGGATCGTACCCTCGCTCACACCGGCTTTGCTCAACTGTGGGAGAATGTTGCGGCAAATGTGCGAATAGCTCCAATTGGGGCATTTATCCATAAATGCTTGCCAATCTTTGCTCACGCGCCCCAGCCAGCAGCCGACGTGATCGTGTGAAAGCATAATACGATCGTAGCCCACGGCTAACAACCCAATCAACGAGGCGAGACGCATTTTATCCGACGCAATCGTCTCCACGCCAAAGCGATCAAAGCCAATCCACGCGCCCCGTTCGAGAATATCGAAGTAGTAGCGCATATCGCCCACGCCGCACGCGTGCCCGATGAGTACGCGATTAAAGTTCACGCCCTCATCCGCAAAAATATCGAGCGTCTCCCGACCAAAAGGACCAAGCTCGTCGTTGTGACAGAGGATGGGTGCACCAGTGGCCTTGTGAGCGCGCGCCGCCGCACGCAGGCAAGTCTGTTCGTGTTTGCTGATCGTCTTCGCCGTCTCCGTCATCCCCGGAATCCCGCCGGTCGCAGTTTTGATGATGCCGGTTCTGATGCCGGTCTTTCCCACGCCTTCGGTCAATTCTCGCACGTACACTTCGGCGATATCATCAGCAGGGAGTGAGCGGAAATGCGGGGGAATGCCGAGCGCTTCGTTGTAGAGCCCCGTCGCCATGACGATGCGCACGCCGGACTTATCCGCCACTTCGGCGGCGAATTCGACATCGCGCCCCAGTTCCATCGGACAGGGGTCCACAAACGTACCGACCCCAAGGTTTTTAATCTCTTTGAGCTTATCAACCGCCTTCGCCACTTCTTCCTTGCGATTGAAGCCGGTATTGTCAAACTCAAAACCGGGGAACCCGGCTGAGAGATGTTCGTGAATCAGCGTGAAGCCGAGATCTTTTGCGTCACACCCTCCAAGGACAGTATTGACCGTTGCCATAGTGAGATCATTCCTCCTTCGTTGTTTCGCGAGTGCGCTGTTCTTCTCTCTATCCTAGATGAGGGGAGGAGGACAAGCGCTTGTCAGACAAGTCGGACCGAGTCACTACCGGCTTAAACGGCGGACGTGGCATTGCGAAAGACGAATTCTATTTCTCCGATCCGCACGAGCATTCCTTCCCTGAGGAGATTTTCGCCGATTGGCCGCCCATTCACGAAGGTGCCATTACGACTCTTGAGATCGAAGATGACATAGCCAGGCTTGAGCTTCTTGATCCGCACATGTTCTCGAGAAATGGATTCGTGCGGAATCACCACGTCACACGTTTCTCCGCGCCCCAACACCAATTCGTCCCGCGTAAAGGCGATCTCGCGCGGCGCCGCTTCAATGGCGCTTTGGCGCAGCAAACGCGCGTAGGGCGAGGGCCTCTCCGGCGCGACTGGCGGCGGCATGGAGAACGATGAAGTTGACGATGTAGAAGGTGTAGATAACGAAGCGGAGACCCCTGAGACGAGTCGCTGCAACATATCCGTCGAGAGCGCGCCGATTCGTGCGCGCGCCAACAACGGCAACGCTCCTGCCGCAAGCAAAGGAATCACCACGTTCCACCACGCGTACGAGATCGGCGCGGACACTGGAGCGCCGCCAGGAGTAGGACTCGTGGTCGACACTCGCGCCCCACCCACCCCGCGCACCTGATAGGCAACGCGCGCTTCTCCTTCGCGGTCTTTAAATTTCACTTTGAGCGCAACCTCTCGCTTGGTCCCATCCTCGACCGGCTTGGGGCTCGTGTAGGTCAGAAAGTATTGCGAGGCCAAGGAGCGGCCAATTTCGTTAATCACGCCGGGCAACAAGGTGCTCTCCGTGCCGCGATTGAAGTGACGCCCACCAGTCTCCTTGATGATTTTGTAAAGATCCGGTGCTTCAAAAGGCGGCGGCGCTATACCATAGACGGTCAGGTTCGCGCTTTTCAACTCGGCGATAACATCATTCGCGGTCAGATGTGTCACTTCATGGCCATAGGTTTTTTCCGACCCATCCCCTTGATAGTGATTGGGCGCATCGGTAATCAGAATGATAACGCCTTGCGCGTCCGGGCGAAAAGGGAAGCGACTGGCCACCACCAACGCATCAAGCGAGTCCTCCGGGATGTCTCCTCCACCAGCGGCTCGCAAGGCACCGACCCAACTTTTGAACTCGCGCGCACTGCGCGTAAACACCAGCTCATCACGGACCACATAATCTTCAAACGTCACGAGCCCCAGTCGATAATCCCGATTGGCTTTGGCGAGCTGATCGGCAAAATCCATCGTGACTTCTTTCATGGCGTCGATATACGGCTGCATGCTTTCTGTCACGTCAAACACCACAACAATATCAACAGGTCTTCCTTGCGATTCACCGTGGAAGTCAAGGATCTGCGCCCCACGTCCGTCTTCTTGCACTTCGAGATTGTCCGGGCTCAATTGACCAATCGGCTGCCCTTGCGTGTCGGTCACGCCAAAGAACAGTTCGACGGCGCCGCCATTGGCGAAGTTCCCCAACCGTGGATTGGAGAGAGAGACCACGGCAGTATCCGCCGCCCAGGCGCTCGGCGCGCTGAGCAGCAGGAAAGCAATCAGCAACGCCGCCGCCCGATCACGGAACAGCAAGAGCGTTCCGCCGACTTCAATGCGGTCGCCGTTCTTCAACGTCACAGGCTGTGTCACCGGCGCTTGATTCACGCGCACCGCGCCTTCCGCGTGCGTGAGAACGCACTGACTCTTTTGTCGCTCAATAAAGGCATGGAGATTGGCGATCGACTGGTCACCGAACAGGCCCACATCGCTCTCCTCCGCGCGCCCGATCGTAGTGCGTGCTTTTGTGAGGGGGTATTCTTTGCCTTCCCGCGCATTGCGGCTCTTGGAGCGAACCACCATCAGCCAACGACGCTTGAGCAGCTCGCTGACCAGGCCGATGCCAAACCCAATCACCGCCCCTAGCAGTGCAAGCGCGACCCCACGGCCCACGGATTGGGGCAGTAGCGCAGTTAGAATTTCATATAAAATGCCGCCTACGGCGCCGCCCAAGCAACCACCAATCCCACCGTTGCGTAGTCGTGCAAACGAACGACCCACCCAGCCGGCGCCAAGCCCCGCCGCTAACCCAAAGAGGCCCCATCCGACGATGCGCCCACCCACGCCGCCAAAAAGGCCAAACACCAGCTCTCCGGTGAGCAGCCCACCGCCGCCGCCCAAGAGACCGGCAAGAGCGCCAAGCTTCATCCCTTCCCAGGTTTGTTGTCGATGCCCGGCGCTGAGCCCTTCGATCGCCCCCAGAAACGAGGCAACAAAGACGCCAATAGCTGCGCCGAAACATATGGCCCGTACATGAACATTGAGAATAGCCGCCAAGGGTTCCGCCGCCGCCCAGCCGGCTAGTCCCCCTAGCAAACCCGCTCCAGCAAAAAGAATCACTCGTTCTCGTGAAAGTTCCATAATGCTTATGACGACGGTCGGTCGCTTGCCTTCACCGACCATTTTCCACGCTCTTCAGAATTCAAGGCGCGATAGGTGCCGTTCAGCCGGTCCTCCTCGCGCCACCCCTCAAACCGATAGGTCGTGCGACCGATCACGCCTTCAAAATTGATCCGCCGACCGTTCGTGCGCCCGTCCGAGATGATGCCGGAGCCGTAGCCCGGTTCTCGAATCGCCAATCTGCCGCTCACGCGTCCATCTTCTTGCTGTTGTAAATCAATTTCCAAGGACGTTTCCCGATCAGGTACAATGCCAAGGATACTGCCGGTAAACACTTGGCTCCCACGCGCCGGAAACGTTGCCGAAGCAGAAGGCTCCACCGACGGAACTGGCGCGGCAGCAACGCGGCCTCCTCGATCATCGTTCACGACGAACTCCCGCGACACAAGCGGATAACCGTCAAGATAGAAATCTATACGATAGAGCCCCGGATCAAACGCCCCACCCACGGAATTGCCTAGACGAGCGGTAAAAGAAATCTGTTGGAGATCTTGCCCCACGGGTTTATTCTCCGCCACCGTGCCGATGATTTGCCCCTTCGGCCCGTGATACGTGCCTTCCACACGATGAACCGACGGGGCAAGATTGTAAAGATTATTCTTGAACTTTACCTCCCAAGCAATGAAGCGCACCTGAGACGACTCAAAAACGCCGGAGGTTTGTGACTGCAAAATTTTCCCCGCTTTATCAGTATTCAGTAATCTGATGTCCACTAAAGCAAGCGGATGTTCCCGAGCGATCTCCAGTGCTGCTTGCCGCTTCGCTTCCGCCATAATGCGCTTTTTTTCTTCGAGGGCGGCCACCTCGGGCGGCGGAGACTTCACTGCTGGTGAAACCGAGGCGTCGACAGGCGGCGCTTCAGTAGTGGTTGCCGCAGCCTCACGCACTGGTGACGCCGGAGGCGCGACAGCTTTCTTAGGCTCAGGATCGATGCGTATGGTTTGTGAACCGAGCTTCTTTCCCCCAACATAGACGTTGACTTGATAGTTCCCTTTCGTCCGTTCTTTCAGCCCTTCCAATAGCGTCACGCCGTGCAGCGACAATTCTGGCTCGTCCGGTCTAGCAAAGCGGTTGGCTTCACTTTTCCCCGCAACGCCGCCGTCAGGATCGACAAACTGACCTTCTAAGCGATAGTTGTAGCCTTCAACTCCCGCCAGCCGATTCTTAAACGTCGCCTCCCAGGTAAGATATTTCACTTCACTTTCGAGGTACGAGGATTTCTGCCCAGGCAGCGGCGTCCCATCGCGGGAGGAATTAAATACTTTAAGCGACACAAGTTCGGCGGGATCCTCACGCAGCGCTTGCAGGCGCTTTTCCCGTTCCCAGGGCAGGTCTGCTACAAATTTGCGCAGCCACACTTTGCCCCGTTCGGGCAGCCAGATTTCAATTTTGTCCCAAGGAAGTTGCTCTCCCCACTGTCGCCATTGCTGCCCGTCAAGCCACTGGGGATGAGTAAAGATTTGATAGCCTCCGGTCAGCGTCACGCCAAGCAAGAGCAGCGCAAACAGTCTGCGTTTCCAGCGACCTTTCCGGCGGGGCGCTCTCGTTGGAGGAGCCTGCGGCTCCCCGAACGAGGTCGTAAAATGCACGTCTACTGGATTCAACGAACGCGTGGCGCCTTTTGCTTGGGCGACGACGGGGCGCGGGGTTTCAATGCCGGTCCCATACAAGAACATCTCTTTGAACGCCGCCGCAGTTTGTGGTCGCTCTTCAGGCTTATAGGAGAGAGCTTTATCAATCGCCTGGGCTAAAAAGGGAGAGGCCTCAGGTTTGAGGGAATGTACAGGTACGAAAGAAAACGGCGGCTGCTTCTCAGGATCACGACCAGTGAGTAAATAATGCAACGTCGCCGCCAGTCCATAAATATCCGACCGCTCATCGACTTGGCCGGTGTACTGTTCGGGAGGCGCAAAGCCTGGTGTCCCAATCAGCGTCGCTTTCCCTTTGGGGGTGAAGATACGCGCAATGCCAAAGTCGATGAGCACCGCGCGCCCCGACGGCGTGAGGATCACGTTGCCGGGTTTCATGTCACGGTAAATGACCGGAGGGTGCAGCCCGTGCAGATAAATGAGAACGTCACATAGCTCGCGCGCGATCTCGATCACGCGACTTTCAGGAAGAGACCCGCCGTGCGCCGCTAGTTCATCTTCGAGGTTAGCGCCTTCGACATAATCCATCACGAGATAGTGACAGTTTCCCTCCCCAAAGCGATCGACAATGGCGGGAATGGACGCATGCTTGAGCTGAGCGAGGGTGTCCGCTTCCCGGTGAAAATACTCAATCGCGTGCTCTCGCTCTTCCGGATTGTTGAAGCGGTCAAAAATCTCTTTGATGGCGCAGCGGCGATCGGCAAGGCGTTGATCGTGGGCGATATAGACGAGCCCCATGCCGCCGCCAGCTAGGAACCGCTCAATCCGATACCGTCCAGCGAGCACCGACCCGGGTTCAAGCTGACCACTGTCGTTGCGGGGCATAAGAGATATTCCTACTACTCATGAAACACCACCACGATCGAGATGTTGTCACTTCCTCCGTCCGTATTCGCCGCCGCCATGAGTTCCAACGCTGCTTCATGAGGTTCACGATGTCGACTCAAGATATCACTGAGAGCTTCATCTTCGACATGGCCGGTCAAGCCGTCACTACACAAGAGCACCCTTGCGCCGCGCCGCAGTGGACAACTCGCCACATCAACGACGACTTGCTCTTTACTCCCCAAGGAGCGGATCAGCACGTTTTTATGTTCATGCGTACGCGCTTCCTCTGGGCTCAGTTGACCAATCTCCACCAGTCGCGCCACTAACGAATGATCGTGCGACATCTGCCGCAATAGACCACGATCCCATAGATAGATGCGGCTGTCACCGACCCAAGCTAACGTCAGTTGCTGCTCGTGGACGAGCGCAGCAACCACTGTGGCTCCGAGCCCTGCGGCCTCGGGATGCTGCCGTGCATACGCAAGAATGGCGGCGTTCGCTGCTTCAATAGCGGCCCGCAAGCAGCCTTCGCGTGCGCCAGGTTCATGCACGGGCTGTTCCCGCAACGCAGTCTCGACATGGGCGGCAACGGTTTGAATCGTGAGTGCGCTGGCAACCTCGCCAGCCTCGGCCCCACCCATGCCGTCGGAAAGAACGTAGAGTCCAGCAAAGGTATTGCCAGACACGGTTCCCTGTCCATATTCTTTCACCAACACAGCGTCTTCATTATGATCGCGCACCTGTCCCACATCGGTCAGCCATGCGGAACGCACCCGAGCCGCACCCTGCAACGTTAACAGGGCGGCCTTCAGAGCGTCGACACTTTCATGACGCCCTTGGGGCTCAATAGCCAACGCCTTGCGCAAGACGCGCTCAAAATCTGGCGACACGACTTTTTCAGGGTAAAAGACTGGAGGATCAGGATACACGACCCATCCTTCCACCGGCAACCGCTTGCCAACGACAAGGGAAAACAATAACGCTGCAATGGCAAACACATCCGCCTGTTCCCCGACCACATCGGATTTATACACCTCAGGCGCAGCGTAGCCGTCGGTCACGACATTCAAGGTCAGAGGCTCGTCTTTACGGCTCAGACTTTCACAATGCGTGAGCCGGATACGCCCTTCCTTATCGAGTAATACGGCTTCGGGCGGCAGTTCAATGCAGAGCAGACCGGTGCGATGTAGCGCGGCGACAATTTGACAGAGTTGCACCCCCCACGAGAGAGCTTCTCGCTCTGTCGTCAGCCCGATACGCGCCGATAGCTTGATGCCTGCAATATCGGGGAAGGCCAGGAATGCCCGGCCTTCTTGCTCGAAGAAACGTTCGGGCAACACGAAGGCTGGATGAGTAAATCCAGAGGTTTTCTCCAGGACTGCTTGGAGAATACGAGCCTCTTCGTTCGACCGTTCGCGCAACACAATCCGACTACTTCCGTCATCCACCCGCACAGCTCGATAGCGATTCTCAAAGTCGCACGCTTCGCTCGACTCGATTTTATAAGCGTCAACGAGCACAACGCCAGCCGAGAGGGGCGTCGACAATGCCGGAGTGGCCATGCCCCCAAACGCCGCCCCGCACGTTATGCAATAGTTCTCGTCCGGAGGATTCAGTTGATCACATTGTGGACACGATATCATAACGCCAACGGCGGAGGCTCAAAGAAGCAGTGCTGACGCCACGCCCTCGCAGCATCAGCGCTGTTCGTATCCGCCCCTCGGTCTTTACGAAAGGAAAAGTTTGAAAAAGGTTTTGCCGATGATGATTTCATCTCCGTCGTGCAAGGGGACGGGAGAGCCCACCTCAAGCCGGCGACCTCGATTGACAAAGGTGCCATTGAGACTGCCGATATCTTCGATGGAAATGTCCTTCCCGATCCGAATCAGCGCATGTTTGCGCGAGATGCGCGCTTCAGGATCGTCGAGTTCCAAATCGACTTCCGGGAAAGAGCCAGAATCGGGGTCCCAGCGTCCCACCAAATTATCTCCGGCTTGCAAGGGAAATTCTTTTCCCACCGTGCCGCCACGAACAATGGTCAACTTGGCATTTTTGGGTGCAACGTCAACTGCAACACCCGCAGGCTCGACGGGAGCCGCTGGCGCCACACTAGCCACCGGCGCGACCTCAGCCGGCGCGCTGACGGCGACCGCTTCGGCTTCATTCTGCAAAGCAGCAGGACTTTCGTCTACTGACATCGCCGTCGCCGCTGCTTCAGGTGCGGGCGGCACAGCCACCGCCGGCAGTTTGGCGCCGCACGCGTCACAGTACTCGAGTCCGTCCATATTTTCATGGCCGCACTCAGCACATCGGATCATAATCTGGCCTCCTTACAAAATAAACAAGTATTCAGAGATGACATCGAGAAAAGTAAATTGTTCCCGCCGAGACGGGTGCGCAAGCTCAGCGCCCTCACGTGGGGCCGTGCTGTTTGTCTCATGTTCGCAAGATTGTTATTGATCCTGCAACGATTCTTTTACACTCTCGGGATCAAGCAGTTGCGTCTTGCGCAGCGTCGCTTGAGCGGTTAAAAGTTGCGTCTTCGCCGCTCGACTCGCAAGGCTTTGCGTTTTTTTCATTTCATTTTGCAGCGACACTAGCGCTTGAGTCGCCTTGCTATTCCCTAGTCGTTGCGTGCCGGCAATAGCATTCCCCAAGAGGCGCGTCGCTTTGTCTACATTGCCCGACGCCATCGCCGCTTCCGCCTGGCTTTGGATTTTGGCGATACTCACTTGATCGACCAAATTCATGACGTAGGCGTCGGCTTTGCCGAGCGCAGCGCGATCGAGCGTATAAGCAATCACGACTTCCGCATCTTCGCGCTGGTTGCGCAGTTCCGGAGTATCGTACAAAAACGAGGCCTGAGCAATACGCACACGCCCTGGCTTGCGCGGCGGCAGAACCAGAACAAGCAACGCGGACGTAGCGGTCCCCGCTTCCACATCGCCGAGCGGCAACACGCACATCCGTTCGCTATCAGGCGTCACTGATTTGAACGGATAGATTTGTGGACTTGAACGGAATGCTTCTTTCAACTCGACCCCGGCGCTCAGTTTCACCTCAATGCGTGCGTTAGTCAGCGCAACATTGCGCAGCCCTGTCAATTCGCTAGAAAAAATACCAGGAATCGTTGCCGGATCATTGATGAAATGGTAGTTCGCGCCACTTGCTTCAGCCATTTCCATGAGGAGTTTTTCGTTGAACTCAATGCCGACCCCAAGCGTGCTGCACGCAATACGCCCCTTATGTTGACGCGCCAAGTCTAAACATTTGCGCTCTTCGTACGTCTGGCCATCCGTGAGAATCAGCAAACGATTCAGTCGAGACGGAGAGTAGTGTTTCTCGATTTCGGCAAGAGCAGCCTCCATGCCAAGGGCCATTTGCGTGCCGCCGCCAATTTCTAACAAGTCAATATCGTCAATCGCGCGTTTCACCTGCGCCTTTTCTTGCTGAAGCTGATCCGCAGACGCCACCACGGCGGCTTTGTCCGCAAAAGCAACAACGGACGCCCGATCGTTCGGACCGAGATGATCGATGAGGTATTTGACCGCCTCGCTCACGTAGTCGAGGCGTTTTTCATCGTACATCGAACCACTGCGATCCAAGACAATTCCGAGATTCAGAGGCAGCCGAGCTCCTTGGCTGCCATGAGGTTTGGCTTCGAGTAAGAGATAGAGAATAAAATTTTCGGCGCTACTCAGGACGGCATCACGACTACAAAGAGCGTGAAAACCAATCGAACCAGGCACGCTAGCCACCTCCATACAGGCGTCATTAGAAAAATGTATCTCACGTTTCTGATACTGGTGCAAGCCGAGGTGGGTACGATTTTTTCCGCGCGAAAAAAAGCCCCCGGGAAAAAAGGAGGGAAACCCGGGGGCTTGAGCCACGTGCGCTGTTGGGGAGTACGAGCGCTGTGGTGAAATTTATACTTCGTATTATAATTATATTGTCTTCGGATCGCAACTCTTTCATCATAAAATAATCTCATAGCAATTTTTAGCACCGGTTACTTGGAGCCGCGTCCGATAGTGAAGAAGGCTACTCCTTCTTTTCCGGTTTGCGAAAAGTGTCATGACAGCTTTTGCAAGCGCCAAAGACTTTCTTCTTCTGAGCGTCAACTGCGTCTCCTTTTCCTTCAGCAATCGTTACCACCAACTGGTCGGCTTCCGTTTTGAGAGTATCTGCTGCTTTGACGAATTCGTCCCACTTCTGCCAAATTTCAGGCTTGGCTTTTGAGGTCTCTGATGTGCTGCCCTGGGGAAAAAGTTCAGTGATGCGGGTCGCGTGCAACGCAATGGCCTGTGCGTTCACTTTAGCGGTCGCAATTTTCCCGGCTTTGATTTTATCATTCATCTCTTTGGCGTTGTCACCGATGTTTTCCATCATATAAGTGCGGAACGCGATAGCGTCTTTGCTGTCAGGGAGATGCTTGGCGTGTCCCTCGTGAGCGGAACTCAGAGTGAAAGACCATAGCCCTCCGACCACCGCCACCGCAGCCATTATTAGGGTTCGTTTCATCTCATCCTCCTCGGTGAAAATTTATTCCCTATCTTTCTTTTTGACGCGATGCACAATTGGGGCGACGCTTTTTATATACCGCGCTACCGCTTCGGCGTCCGCTTGGGTCATGTCCTTGTACCCTCCTGCGGATACCCCATCAATGACCAGCGCCATCAATCCTTGCACGTTATCAAAGTTCGGTTTGAAGCCTGTTTGTAAGAGAGAGACGATTTCCTCTTCGGTCCACTCGCCGATTCCAGTCTCGGTGTCTGGCGTGATGTTGGAACTCAGCTCGCCATCAATGCCATCTTCATTGCCAGCTAAATTTCGTGAGCGATCTAGTGTGCCAGTGATCGTTCGTGGGGTGTGGCACTCTTGGCAGTGGGCCAGGTGTTCACTGATATAATGTCCTCGTTCAATCCCACTCTGTGGCGCATGAGCAGGCGCGGCTTCCGCGTGAAAAAAGAGCCAGCGCCAGAGGCGCATGCCTAAGTTAGCAAAAGGCACGGACAGTTGATGGGGGAGATTAGCGCGCGCCACTGGTGACAACGTCCGCAAATAGACAACGAGATCGGTGACATCGTCATCGCTCATGCCATTGAACGCCGGGTATGGCATGACAGGGCTCATCACTGATCCATCCGGACGGACGCCCAAACGGATGGAATCGATGATCTGCTTGTCAGTCCAGTTCCCGATGCCGTACGTGGGATCTGGCGTGATGTTCGTGCCGTAGAAAGTTCCGTATGGGGTTTTGAGTGGACGCCCGCCAGCGTTCACCAGCCCATCTTTCTGCGTGTGACAGCCACAGCCTCCAGCCAGGGCAAACACATATTTGCCGTGAGTGGTGCGGTCGTCAGTTGGAGGGGACTCGGCATGGCTCGCCTTGGCAAACGCCACGATCGCACTAACCATGAAGAGCAACACAAACAGCCATTGCTGAGTGAGCTGATTCCGTCCCTTCGACACGTCCCATTTTTCTCCGCTTCCCATCCAGGCAACATTCATGACCCGCGCGGTGCGCCTCAACGCTTGTACTCTCCTTATGTAGACGAAGCAGAGACGTTTATGCAAGGAGAGCCAGACCTCGTCTCTGCTTTTGACGACTCACTCGATTTGCTCTAGAGATAGAGCGTGAGGAAAAATGAAAACGCTGCAACTGAGCTTTAACGTGGTCGGCTTCCTCGTGCTCGGACTCGCCTCGTTCGTCTATCTGTTTGTTACCCTTGGTGAGTTCAGTGTTCGCGGCGGCTGGGAATATACATTGTATGCAGATTTCTCAAACGCTAGCGGACTGACGCTAGGGTCAGCAGTGGAAATGGCGGGCGTACGCGTGGGTCGCATCACAGCGATTGATCTCAGCGGCGCTCGCGCAAAGGTCTCTCTCAGTTTGCGCAACGACGTGCATTTACAAGATGACGTGATTGCCTCGATTCAAACAAAGGGGCTGCTGGGCGAACGCTACGTGCTGCTGACCCCGGGCGGCTCAGAGGACATGCTCTCGCCAGGAGGAAAAATTCGCGAAACAGAGGCGCCGCTCGACCTCCCAAGCCTCATGTCAGCCTATATCGCGAGTCGGCAAAAACCAGTCTCTGCCCACCCCTCTCCGACCACTCCATAGCCTCACATGACTATTGCTTGCCGACACGCCGTCCTATTTTCTCTTCACACTGGTGAACAGCGTCAATAGAAGAACCCAGAGCCTGAGCCACGGCTTCAGTGCTTTTGCCTTGACCTATTTGTTTCCATACTTGTCCACAAGAGAAATGTGAGCCAGCAACATTTTGTTGGGGAGAGGGTTCGTGAGCTTTCTTCGATGCGTCGAGAAATGGATGAGCCCGTTCTTGCGGCGGAGCGGTTCCTTCCTCAGAGGTGACCGGTGGACTCGCAGCAAATGCAGCAACAGCGCGTGGCGCAGAGGGAGCCCCCCCCTGTTTGGATGACGGGAGGAGGTCCTGCTCAACAAAGGCTTTCATGGGACCTTTTCCCGCAGGCGCAGCCATAGGGGCAGCCACATTCAATCGTTCGATGGTCGTCGTCAAATTCTCTATGGCTTGCACCGCACGCTGATTCGCCTCCTGTAATCCATCCACTTGCTTCTTCGTTTCATCCAGTTGCTGAGTGACCTTAGCGACTTTTTCTTGCAGCGCCGCAATCTCCCCTGTAGAATCGGTCCCACAGGCAGGCAAAGTCCACAATGCTGTCAGGCTCAAGAGAGCAACGGCTTTCTTCATCATCCACCCCTCCTTTCTCCATTGTTCCGCCAGTTCATATTATTCTGGACGCGCTGATAACGAGCAGTCCGGCGCCGCACAATTCTACACAGTTGACATTTCCACTGCTCCTGTTTATGCGGTCTGTGCGCCTGCAAGATCATTTTTTTCTGACAACGCGGACAATACATGAACTGACTCGTCTTCCCATTATAACGCCTGGCGGCTCGTGAGCAAAACCGTAACTCCTTCACCCAACAGCTCCATTCGTTCACAATCCCAATCGCGCTTTCACATCTTCGTATTCCGGCGCTTCCGCATAGAGCTTCTCGAACTCCACCCGCGCCTTACGGCTTTCCCCTTGTCCCTCATACACCAGAGCCCGCTCGTAACGTAACGCGCGGAGAAGGTCGTCGGAACGATTCTTCTTACGTTTCAGCGCTCCACCCAGCACATCTTGCGCCGCGTCCAACAAGCCCAGCAGACGCAAGGCTTTGGCTTTATAGAGCAGCAGCGCCGTATGAACAGCCGCTTCATTGTCCACGCCCTCGGTTAACTGGACAACGTGCTGGCAGACCTCTTTCGTCGGCGTTTCATCATCCATGAGCAGTTCAGCAAGCGACAGGTTAATCACGACATCACTCGGCTCCAACTGCTGCAGTTGTTCCAAACACTTCACGGCCTCAGGTTTCTTCTCCTGGGCTTGATATGCTTCCGCCAGCGCGAGCAAGACGCCATGGATATTGGGCCCCACATGCACGGTTAATTCGTCTGTAATCGCAAGACTGAGCGTCGCCGCCACTCCTTGTTGCGAGAGGAGCTGTCCCAACTCTTTCTCCCGAGTCGTCGCCGCAGACAAATACGAAACGGCGTCGGACAGTCGCCCTTTCTTGAGGGCAAGAACTCCGGCAAGAAAAGCGCCATCAGCGATATGGGTTGCTTTTTGTAAATGCATGAGCGCTCCCTCTTCATCGCCATTGGCCAGAGCTTGACATCCAAGAGTTAAATCCTGTTGGTCAGGTTGGGAGAGCGCGATTGTCTCTGGCGGCGTAGCGACAGGAGGAGCTTCCTGGGACTCGACGGGCTCCGAAGATTGTCCAAAGAGTTTCCCGATCTTCTTCAGGGAAAATTCCTTCGAGTAGAACAACCTCGTGCCCGGCAGGCCAAACGTGACGTGACCACCAGACGTCCCAAAGGTGAGTTTGGCGCCTTGCGGACCAATCGACACCGAGCCACCAGACTTACTGACGTTCAACTGCACCCCAGGCAAAATGTTTAATCGCTTGAAAAATCGAAATCCCATGCGGTCTCCACACTACTTGTTTTCATTTTTAATCTACCAACCGCGAACTTCCCGAATGAGCGATCCAAAACCTGCCGGGAATAATTGTTCGAGCAGAGTAAAATCCCGCGAAAGTCGGAGAGCGGCTTCGATTGCTCGTTGTGTCGCGACGGGCAAAGGTGGATGATCCATCCCATATACCGCTTGTTTCAGACTCTTCGTCGTGTACGGATACTGACGCACTTGAAGAGCGCTAATCCAAGCCGCTTCGTTCACATGACCATCTACACTGCACTGATACTAGGCTTCAATAGCCGGAACTGCTAACCCCAAAGCAATCTTGAGCGGTGGATATTGAGAACGGGGACGGAGTCCATTCTGTATTCGAGCAACAGTTTGACGCAGACGACACAACCGACACTCTTTATCTTCCCCACCAGACTGTTCGTGCGTCACTTGATGTACAGGAGTTCTGTCAGAGTCAATGACGAAAACAAGGGCCTCAGCATCAGTATGATAATGGAGCTGCATAAGAGTAGGAGAAAGAATTTTCTGAGCTCCGTCGATCCCAGACGAACGCACGGCGACAGGGGAAACAAGTTGAATCTGACGACCAAGCATCCCTTCGATGAGAATGCGAATCGCAGCCTCATCCGCTGGCGATTCACTGATAACCGAAACCTTCATTGTTCAGCCGGTACTCCCCCGAGAATACCGCTGAACCACACTTCGCCCAGAGGGGCGTCTTCGAGAATCTCCTCGATATCTGGCCGCTCGGATAAGCGCTCAAACTTGGCCCCATCAGCAGTTTTCTGAGCGATCACAATCTCCTCTGGATGATCACGGTAGAGATCCAGTAAGTACGGAGAGTGCGTGGTCGCTATTACCTGCACCGGCTCGCGCTTTTCACCAAAGTTCTCAGGGTAGCAAAGCCGGTACAGCGCATCTTGAATCTGACGAAGCAAACGCGGATGAATACCACGATCGGGCTCTTCTAAACACACCACAGTTGGAGGTTGCGGAAGGTACGCGAGAGTAAGAATCACCAGCGCCAAACGAGTGCCCTGGGACAGGGCGGTTGCCGGGATTTTGTGTTGATCCTTGTGCGTCCGCAGCAGGAATGCACGTTTTCCTGGCTCGGGAGTATCAAACAAGATGCGATCAAATTCAGGAAACCATCGACCCAACTCTTCATTAAGGAATTCAAAACGTTCTGGCTCTTGATCGCGCAGACGATCGAGCACCCCGGCAAGGTTGCCGCCGGTTGACGCCAACTCCATTTGCGGCTGAAGCTCGACAGGGGCAGCAATAGGAACAGCTTCTAAGCTCGACTTTATCCATTTGGGGTGACTTTGAACGCAGAGCGACAGGTTTGTAAGCTAGTCCCCACTCTTCAGCCAAAAGAGGTGAGGAATGCTGTCCATGCCCGTCACTCTGATGCGACTAATAGTACGATTTGCGCCCTTGTTGTCCAAGGGCGTGTGGGAACATGCGCAGGTCCTAATAGTGGGCGCGCTGCTGGCCCCCGGCAAGCGCACGGTAACGGCGGTGTTACGAGTGATGGGATTGAGCCAGGAGAAGCAGTTTCAGAAGTATCATCGGGTGCTGAATCGGGCACGGTGGTCGGGTGGGGCGGTGGCCCGCATGCTACTTGGCCTAGTGGTGGACACGTTCGTCCTCAGCGGGCCAGTCGTGATTGGCATCGACGACACGCTGGAGCGGCGGCGAGGCCAGAAGATCAAAGCCAAAGGGATCTATCGCGACCCGGTGCGCTCTTCCCGCTCCCAGATGGTGAAGGCTAGTGGGTTGCGCTGGCTCTGCGCGATGGTATTGGCCGAGATTCCCTGGGCGGGACGGGTCTGGGCCCACGGTAAACGCGCTTCAAGTGCTGTGAAAACCGAGGAGTTGCATCAAGTAGA
>CAYTVL010000021.1:0-87642 GCA_964441775.1 uncultured Enterobacteriaceae bacterium | reverse complement strand
GAAAGACCGCCTTCCTGAGCCAAGCTGGAGGAAACACAACTCCAACCCAGGACGAAAACTGTCGTCAGGAGGCGTGTAGCCTCTAGGTGCGAAACCCACCAAGATCCGGATTTCCTCGTAGGGGCGACCCCCGGGGGTCGCCCGATGGATTGGCAGGCGCAGGGGCCTGCCCCTGCAGTGCATGGACAAAACCTCCTAAACAATTGTTCCATCTCGTCCCCTTTCATCCTCCTATCCTTGGCGTAGTTTATAACGTTGAATCTTGCCGGTCGCTGTTTTAGGCAACTCCGGCACGAATTCGATCCAGCGAGGATACTTATGCGGCAAGGTGCGCGTCTTGACAAACGCTTGCAGTTCTTCGGCTAACGCTGATGAAGGCGTATGGTTTTGTTTCAGCACCACAAACGCTTTGGGTTTGATGAGTCGATGTTCATCTTCCCAGCCGACCAGCGCGCATTCAAGCACGGCGGGATGCTGAAACAGCACCCCCTCGACTTCAGCAGGCGCAACCCACTGCCCGGAAACTTTCAGCATGTCGTCCGAGCGCCCGCAGTACCAATACACGCCATCAGTATCTTGATAGTACGTATCTCCCGTGCGCAGCCACTCGCCTTGTGAGGCACGACGCGTCGCTTCCAGCCGTCGCCAGTAACCAGCAGTGAGGCTTCCTCCTTTGACGATCAGATCACCGACTTCGCCTCGGGGAACATCTTGCCCATGTTCATCCACGATGCGCACCTCATACCCTGGCACAGGCGTGCCCGAGCTTCCGGGCCGCACGGCTCCAGCACGATTCGACAAAAAGATATGCAACGCTTCAGTGGAGCCGAGCCCATCGAGAATCTCCACGCCAAAGCGATTTTTCCACTGCGTAAACAACTCTCCGGGCAACGCCTCTCCGGCGGACACACAGAGACGCAGACTGGAAAGATCGTACTGGCGTTCAACGTCCTGCATCTGCAACATCGCCGCATACAGCGTTGGCACGCCAAAAAAGACGGTGGGGCGATAGCGATGAATAGCAGCAAACATGCTCTCTGGCGTGGGACGGTCGGACACCAAGGCGGCGCTGGCTCCGGCATGGAGCGCAAAGGTCATCCCACCGCCTAACCCATAGGCGAAGAACAAGCGAGCGGCGGACAAGGTGACATCATTCGGCTCAATCCCTAACACGGCGCGAGCGTATGTTTCCGCACAGTAAAAAAGATTGCGATGCAGATGCACGACGCCCTTGGGTGACCCGGTGGAGCCTGAGCTATACAACCACAGCGCCATATCGTCACGATGCGTTGGAGCTGGCTCAAGCACGGGAGACTCGTTGGCGACGAGCTGTGAGAATAACAGAAAGTCCGCTCCTCCCACTCCAATCACCACACGATGCCGCAAGCGCGGCATGGCCAAGGACCTGACGAGTGGCTGCACTTCAGGCGAAACGATGAGGACGCTCGCTTGGCTATTATCCAAAAGATAGGCATATTCGTCCGTCCGCAGGAACGTATTCACCGGAACCGGCACGGCGCCAATTTTTATCGCTCCCCAAAAACTGTAGACGAACTCTGGCGAGTCGAAAGCCGCCAACAGTACACGCTCTTCCGGTCGGACGCCAAGCCGGAGCAAAGCGTTCCCCACCCGATTCACATTAGCCGCGAGTTGCGCATAAGTGATCGTCTGCGCATTCCAGTGCAGCGCCACGCGCTCTCCGCGCCCAGCCGCGACGTGCTGATCAATAAACACAACAGCAGCATTAAAAGATTCGGGGATGTCGGGAATCGGCACGCAGTCCTCCTCGTTCAACAGGAACCATCTCTAGACAAATGCGGAAAAAAGGACAACTCCACACTGACACGCCTCTTGGTCTTTAGTATGATAAGCGAAAGAGCAATCGTGCAACACGCTGACACGAGGAGAATAGGCATGGGACTGGCAGCAGAAACTTCAGCAACGACATCGCAGACGCCGCTGGTCGATTATCAAACGCACCCCGACCAGTACCGGCATTGGCGGCTCGCGTTTGAGGGTGCGGTCGCCACGTTGACGATGGACGTGCAAGAAGACGCCGGGCTCCGTCCAGGTTACAAGCTCAAGTTGAATTCGTATGACCTTGGCGTTGACATCGAATTGTACGACGCCCTACAACGTATCCGCTTCGAGCATCCAGAGGTGCGGACGGTTGTTATCACCAGCGCGAAAGAGCGCATCTTCTGCTCCGGCGCCAACATTTTCATGCTGGGCTCTTCTTCACACGCCTGGAAGGTGAATTTTTGCAAATTTACCAACGAGACGCGCAACGGCATCGAGGACTCCAGCCGCCACTCGGGCCTTAAATTTCTCGCTGCGTGCAATGGCACGACCGCTGGCGGCGGCTATGAGCTCGCGTTAGCGTGCGATAAAATTCTTTTAGTCGATGACCGATCCTCAGCCGTCAGTCTACCAGAAGTACCCATGCTCGGGGTCTTACCAGGCACAGGTGGTTTGACGCGACTGATTGACAAACGCAAAGTACGGCATGATCACGCCGATATCTTCTGCACCACAACCGAAGGCATCCGTGGCCAGCGCGCGAAAGAATGGCGACTCGTAGACGATCTCGCAAAGCCGGCGCAATTTACTGAACACGTGAAACGCCGAGCACTGGAACTTGCCGAATTGAGTGACCGCCCATCTGACGCGCCAGGAGTCCTGCTGCTTCCATTGCAGCGCAGCATAGATGAAACCGGCTACCATTATGAATTCGTCGATGTCCAGATCGACAACAATTCTCGTCGGGCGACACTCACGGTACGAGCGCCCCAACAGCCTCAACCAGACACAGTAGAAACCATCCCTGCCTTGGGAGCACGGTGGTGGCCCTTGCAAATGGCGCGTGAACTTGATGACGCCATTCTCATGTTACGAACAAACAATTTGGAAATTGGCGCGTGGTTGCTCAAAACTGAAGGCGACGCGTCCCACGTGGCGGCAGTCGATGCGACGCTCGCTCGTCATCAAGCGCACTGGTTCGTGCGTGAGGTGATCGGCCTGCTGCGTCGCACGCTTGCGCGACTCGACGTATCGTCCCGCTCATTATTCGCCTTAGTCGAGCCAGGTTCCTGCTTTGTCGGCACCCTGTTCGAGTTGGCGCTCGCAGCGGATCGCATTTACATGCTGCAGGCCGAAGACGAGGCCCAGACCCCTCTCCTCCAGCTCTCAGAACTCAATTTCGGCCACTATCCAATGGTCACCCATATCACTCGCCTGGAGCGCCGTTTTCATCAGGACGCCGCAATCTTAGAGACACTGCGCTCACGAACAGGGCGCGCGCTCAGCGCTGGTGAAGCGTTCGAGCTGGGGCTCGTCACAGCGACACTCGACGAGCTTGATTGGGATGATGAAATCCGTATCGCCCTGGAAGAGCGCGCCAGTCTGTCTCCTGATGCGCTGACCGGCATGGAGGCCAGCCTCCGTTTCAGCGGGCCTGAATCGATGGAGTCCCGTATCTTTGGCCGTTTGTCGGCGTGGCAAAATTGGATCTTCACTCGACCGAATGCCGTCGGCGAGTTAGGAGCCTTAAAAGTCTACGGCACGGGTAATAAAGCGAAGTTTAATTGGGAGCGCGTTTAACTGACGACAAATCCCCCCTCCCCCCCCTTTTGCAAAGGGGGGAGCGCGAGGTGCGGGGGGATTTTACCAACAGATGAGAGTATCTATGAACATCGACTACAACGAAAAAATCCCGAACAATGTCAATCTCTCTACCGACAAGACCCTGCAGCGGGCGCTGGAGCGCTGGCAGCCCAATTATCTCAAGTGGTGGAACGAAATGGGTCCGCAAGGCTCACACAATTTTGACGTGTATCTGCGCACGGCCATCAGCGCGGACGCTTCCGGCTGGGCGCATTTTGATTATGTCAAGATGCCGGAGTATCGCTGGGGCATTTTCCTGGCCGCTCCAGAAGAAGGCCGGCAAGTCAACTTTGGTGAACACAAAGGCGAACCCGCCTGGCAAGAAGTGCCGGGCGAACATCGCGCCAATTTGCGTCGCATCGTTGTCACCCAAGGTGACACCGAGCCGGCGTCGGTTGAACAGCAGAAACACTTGGGGCTGACCTGCCCTTCTCTCTATGATTTGCGCAACCTGTTCCAGGTCAATATCGAAGAAGGGCGCCATCTGTGGGCAATGATGTATTTGCTGCAACGCTACTTCGGTCGCGACGGGCGCGAAGAAGCCGAGGCCTTGTTGGAGCGTCGATCCGGCGATGCTGACAACCCGCGCATCCTGGGCGCATTCAACGAAGAGACGCCGGATTGGTTGTCGTTTTACATGTTTACCTATTTTACTGACCGTGACGGCAAGTTCCAGTTGTGCGCTTTAGCCGAATCCGGATTTGATCCGCTCGCGCGCACGACGCAGTTCATGTTGACCGAAGAGGCTCATCACATGTTCGTCGGCGAATCAGGCATTGCCCGTGTAATCCAACGCACCTGCGAAGTCATGCGTGAACACAAAACTGAAGAGCCGGATAAGCTTCGAGCGCTTGGCGTCATCGATCTAGAAACGCTCCAGCGGTACCTGAACTTTCACTACAGCGTCACGCTGGACCTGTTTGGCGCAGACCAGTCCTCCAACGCCGCCACGTTTTTTAGTTCAGGACTCAAAGGCCGCTATGGCGAGACCAAAATTCACGATGACCACATCTTGAAAAACGATATATACAAAATACTTGACATCGTTGACGGCAAGATTGTCGAGAAAGAAGTACCGGCATTGGTGTCGCTGAACGAACGGCTGCGCGACGACTTCATTGCGGACTCGCTGCGCGGGGTGGCGCGCTGGAACCGCGTGCTCGAACGCCACGGCATTTCTTTCCGGCTGCGGCTGCCCCATAAGGTCTTTAACCGCCGCATCGGCACGTTCGCTGGGGTGCAAGTGAGCCCCGATGGCCATATCGTCTCCGAAGCGGAGTGGAACACGCAGGAGCGCAACTGGTTACCTACTGAGAACGACCGCGCCTTCGTCACGTCACTAATGGGCCGCGTAGTCGAGCCCGGCAAGTTTGCTAACTGGATCGCTCCGCCAGCTTCTGGCATTAAGGGGCAACCGGTAGACTTTGAGTATGTACGATTTCAGTGAGAAGGACAGAGCCGATCCGATAAATGGGCGCGGAAGAGCTTGAGGATCTGCGACTGCGGGGTGCGCAGCAGATCGTCCAACTGGCCTGCTTCTTCTATGCGTCCATCTTGTAGCACGAGTACAGCGGAGCACAACGTCGCGGCTTCGAGCGGATCGTGCGTCACCAAAATGATTGTCACATCCTGTTTTCTTGCCAGGCCGGCCATTTCATTGAGCAGCGTCGTCTTCGTCACCAGATCCAGCCCCGCAAATGGTTCATCCAACAGGAGATAACGAGGAGCAACCGCGAGTGCTCGGGCCAGGGCGACCCGCTGTTGCTCGCCGCCGGAGAGTATCCCTGGTTTGCGTTCCGCCAGAGACGTAATCCCGCAACGCCCCAGCGCTTCATTCGCGCGCTTGCTCACCGCTTGTTTTGACAACCGCGTCCCTGACAACCCGAGAACCACGTTCTCTCTGGCCGTGAGGTTTGGCCATAAAGCTAAGTCCTGAAAGACCATCGCCACGCCGCGCTGATGCGGCGGCAGCGCCACTCGTTGCGGGCGAGACGCCAGATGGCCGTCCAGCCACACTTCACCCGCCGACGGGGCTTCCAGTCCAGCGAGCAAGCGCAGCACTGTTGATTTTCCGCTTCCGGACGGGCCAAGAACTGCTGTGTGAGCTCCCGCCGCAATGGTGAAGGAGACTTCGTCAAGCACCCGACGCGCCCCATAGTTTTTAGAGACTGCATGAAACACCATTTGCGACGTGCTCATATTTGAGGTCTCCCGACGAGGGCCCACCCCGCTATGAAAACAACGACTATCCCAAGATACACAAGGCAAAGTGAAGCAACCACGGCCTCCGGCGCGTTGGCCATTACAGTGAAAATGGCGAGTGGTAGGGAACGCTCGCCCGGTGGATGGAGCAACAGTATGGTGCTCACGTCAGTAGTAGCAAGCAGTGCAACCAAGAGCCCCGCCGTTATTACCGCTGGTCGCAGTAATGGGAACAGCACTCGCCACACATAGAGAGAGAACGGAACTCCGTGCACCTCAGCAGCGCTTACCCAAGTGGGCGAGGTCGTCCCCCAGGCGCGCAAGGCAAGCACCACGGCAACTGGAGAGAACCGCAGCCCCAACGCCACACAAACAGTGAAGCGGCTACGAAGGAACGAGTCCGCCCATGCGGGGGCCTCCGTCGCGAGTTGTGCTATTCCCAGAGCCGCCAAAGCGGAAGGTAAGGAAAACAGCGCCAACATGACGCTAAGAACAACGATCCGAAGTTGATCGCTCCGACCGATGCACCCCGCTAAGAGAAAGCCAAACACGACCGCGACCGTCCCTGCTCCTGCAGCGTAGAGCAGCGTGTTCAAAGCAGTGTGTGAAAATTCACGCCACGCTCGCAGCAGTGCGTCTCCATTGTTTACAGATAACGCTAGGCCGATAAGCGGCATAAAGGTTCCGCTCACCACCAAGAATCCAAGGAGGACGACGATCACTCCGGCAAGCACAGGATTATGCACCCGTCGCGCAGGCCGAACTTGTCGGACGAGGAGCTCATTGGCGAGTCGTGGGGCAGCGAAGAACGCTAACGGCGCTGCGGCCAGCAGGACTAACATTGCTAAGCTCACACATTGACGCCCGGCCAGCGCCACATCGTACAGAGAAGCAAAACTCGTCAAAATCTCTGACGCCGCCGTTCTCAAGCCAAAAATCTGAGCGGGACCAGAGTCGGACAAGGTTAACACCCCACCCAGGCCAGCGGCCAGCAGAGCTGGCAGGGTGACAGAGCGACCGACAGCGGCGAGCACGACTCTTTCTCCTCCAGCCACGCGAGCAGCGTCAAGCTGTGCCTCTGAGATTGACAAGATAGCGGCCTGGGTAGCTAAGAACACCAAGGGTGCTGCTTGAGCAAAAAACACGAACACACACCCGGTCACTCCGGAGAGCAATGTGATGGCCGGAGCGCCAAGACGGGCGGCAAGAGACGCCCACGCGATGGCCCACAAAAATGAAGGGAGCAGCAAAGGAAGGATCAGGAGTCCGGTTAGGACACGTCGGACGGGAAACTCATACAAGGCGGTGAACACGCCTATGGGCAGGCCCACTCCAAGCGACCCCACGGCAACGAGAAGAGCCACCACGGTGCTGTTCTGTAGAGCACTGCTAAACGCGGCGCCGACGGACTCAGCATTGTTCGGCGCGTCCGCCATCTGCCACAATACAGGTGCAGTGGGAAGCACGAGGACTACACAGAGGATTACCACCCCAATGCCGCGCCAAACTCCTGGACGTTCCAATGCCAAGCAGGAAATCATACCGATCTGCATTTCGCATGGTTCACTTTATGAGCAGCGTGTTTCTCATGTCGCTCCGCCTTTTTCGAATAAAGCATCCAACTCAGCCTTCAAGAGGTCGCGCAGATGTAAAGGGTTGTCGTAGGCAATATAACGAAAGGCAGCAAGATCGAAGTGGACTCGATTTCCCTGGGCGTCTTTTCGGTCCCACGGCGGTCCAATGGTGGGATCTGTTTTGTGAAATGTCAAAATGAACGGAATGCCGCGAGATTTGGCGTAGCCGATCTCGCAGTACACATTAGGGCGCTCATCTGTCAAATCGGCAATCAGTAAGGTGCTTTGATCGATCTCCTGAAAAACACGGGCGGGAATCTCATAGCTAGCCCCGCCCTGTTCGTCTACGCGGACGGGAGAGAGTGGTGCGTGGGGATATTCAGCATTGAACGAGTGGAGAGCTTCGTCAATGGCTTGTCGCACACTTTTCAACGTTTGATCTTCTCGAAAGGACATGGCAATAAAAACGGAGCGTGCTCTTCTTTCGTAATCTTTCTTGAAGACTTTCCAGAGAATCGTAGGATCGGGTGGAAGAGGTAAGTCCGCGCCGCCGATGCGCTCGAACCAGCGCGCAAAGTCTTGCAACCATCGCTCGGCACGCAGTAGTCTCGCCTGATTCGTATTCGCTCCTGGCCCTTTCTCTAACAGTGTGTGTCGGGTGTATACCTCAGCGGCGACGGGCAAGAAGGCCGAGGAAATCACGAACATTTCATGCTGAGGACGCAGACGGGCAGCCAGGTCGTAAAGGGGATCAAACAGTGCTTTTGCTTCTGTTTCTAATTGTCCACGACGGTGACCAACAAATCCTCCTGGACTGAGCAAAACTTTCGCCGTGGCGTGCAGACGAGAGAGTGGTGAATTCCCCATCGCTTCATAAAAACCTTGAGGCCAGTCTTTGACCCGATCGCGAATCCAACGTGTGAGGTACACTTGTGGGTCCTCACTGAAGCGCTCATCAAGCCCGCCCTCATCTTGCATCAACACTGTCAAGCTGTGTTCCGAGATGATCGGCAACGCCTTACTGTTAATGAGATTGAAGAGCATGGCTTCCGCGAGGTCGTCATCCTCCGGTCGATCAGAGTTCAGAAGCACGAAACAAAACGGAGCCGTGGCGAAATTCTTGAATGTCGCACTCTGAGTTGACTCTTCAGCGAACCGCTTCGCAGCTTCTAGCCGATGGTTGCCGTCAATACGGCGAATGGGGCTAAGATTCCTATCATGCAGAGTTTTGAGATTGACACGAACTACATGGGCAGCATCGTTCTCCGAGGCTCTCCGTTTACGGAACGAGACGATAGGGTCACTTTCACCTGTGCTTCGTAGGCTCAGGATAATCTCAGGAAAGAAACGATAACGGCCGCTCTGCAAGAATCGTTTGATTCCCTCTACATGCGCTTCATCGAGCTGACGTTGATATCCTTTGCCGTCTCCAAGCCCGCTGCCTTCATAGGGAATAGCCACCGATACAGCAGCAAGATCGCGCAGGTCAGCGAATCCGCGAATGACCGAGAACGTCCCCAGCACGTTTTGCTGGAGCAATCCGTGGAACTCGATCTTCTGGCGTCCCCGGCTCATGCGCTTAGCTTTCGAGATTCTACGAGTTCAGGGACAGGTCGCACACCTAAGATCATCTCTTCGATTTCTTTTTCTACCATTACAGCCAGGCAACGAGTCTTCTCTTTTTCTTGAGCAATAGCAGTCCGACCTTCTGCTACTCTTTGCACAATGGCTTGCTGCATTGTTAAAGGGGGGAGTGGAATTCGGAAAGATCTGAGTTCCTCCGTATTAATGTTTGCTTGCCCAATAATCTGCCGACTCAACGCGTCAATCTGTATCCGACCAATAGGAGAGTTGATAGCGAACGCAAGAAAGTCCGGAGAAATTTTCGAGGATTCCACTCGTAAACGAATGAGGTACGAGGCAAATACATAATTAGTGTCTTCGTGAAAAACGGCGCACTTACCGACAAGTTCTTTACTGTTTGTGCGATTGAAGAGAATGTCACCCTCCTGGAGTAATAATCGGGCACGTTCTTTCTCTGGTAATCTGACATATTTGAGGTGTCTTGTATCAAGAACTCCATCCACAATGTTATTCATTCTGAGAATAGGAACACCTTCTCCTCTTGTGTTAGCTTTCTCCGAAGTCCCATATTGGACCAGTTCCAAAACTGATCCGAGGTTGATGACAGGATACTTACCCTGCGATATATCAGCCCCAGCGCGGGCTGCTTGATTATAGGTTACACTCCAACGTAGAAAGTCTTTCCACCAAACACCGAAGCACTTCGCTTGTTCTTCATAGTGCGGTTGTGTAAGGCCGAGGTCTCTAAAGAAGCGAATGTCAATTTCAACTTTACGTCGTTCGATCCTTTGTTGAGCCTCCGCTATCTCTCTTTGGGCCTTCTCCCATTTCTCAACGACGGCGCGCTGAACTGACACAGGCGGAAGAGGGACTTCGAGTGACTCGAAAAAATCTAGTTTGACTTCTTTTCGTCCCTCAGCACCGACTTTGTTCCTCCAAAGAAGCGCCTTAAAGAAGCTTGACTGAATAATGCGGTGTAGATACTCAGGCAAAATTCTCGAACGATCTGGTTCATAGACAGCAAAGTGTCCGGTTACTACTACATTGATCCAATCTTTCGGAACAATTCCTACCGCACCGTTTTTCAGGTCAATCTTGGCGACAATAATGTCACCTGGATGAGCGAAAAACAGTTCCATCTTGTATTCACGATCTCCATCTACATTACGGCGGTCTACAGATCCATCAAAGTGAATAGTGACGGGTTGGAGTTCAGAGAAAGAAAACTTGGAACGATCAGCTTTCTCTTTCCGAGCTTTCAAGACAGACTCTATTGGAGCCATGACAGCCTTGGGCCAATGCCACGTAACACGCTCGAAACTGATTGGGTCCCAACGGGTCAGTTCCTTAAATCTGACAGAAAATGCCCGCGGAAAGCTGTCGAGGATGGTTGTCACGCTGCCTCCTCAAGGAGGAATCTTTCCGGGTGCCGCCTAAATTCTCGGTAGAGTTCAAGACCAGTTTTCTCTATCTCTGAAGGTACATTAGAGTTAGGATAAAGTTCGTTTTGGTCATCTTCTCCGGTTGCTGTAATTCCGACTTTCTCAGCGTCATAGAGGAATACTGGATAATCAAAGCGTTCCTTGAGCAGCATTCGCGCCTCGCGTTTCTTCTTTTCGTCCATCTCGCGCTGATAGTCTCTGAGCGTTCTTGTGAGGTCTGCTTTACGTTGTTTATTATTTTTTGCCGCCTCAATATCTGCTTCCAGCACCGCCACACACGCAGCAATTTCATCCTTGTATTTCGCTTCGATCTCCTCCTTTGCTTCTTCCTTTATTTTATCAAAATCTACTTGCTCTTGTTTAGTAAATTTTTGCAAGAAGAGCAGGCTTGCTTTCACGCTAGCGCCAGCGGAATAGAACGTCTCCTGGGGCAGTGAAACAACCGCACGAATGAACGTGCGATCTTCTGCATATTCTCGCACATAGGCGAGGCTCGGATTGTTGTAGATTCCTTCCGGCAGGACAATGCCAAGACGGCCACCTGGTGCGAGAAGCGCAAGGCAACGTTCGATGAAGAGGATTTCTGTTCTAATACGCCCAGACTTCTTAGGAAGTTCGAAGAGCGATGTAATGCGCTTGCCCTTCGCTGCACGAACACGAGCGAGGGCTTCTCTATATAAGTCACCGTATTCGTGCTGATAACGCTCCTCCACATCCTCTGGAACAGAGATGTCGGACTCATGAACAACATCATTCTCTTCTACATTGGCGCCGAAGGGGGGATTGGTCAGGACGATATTGAATCGACCCTCGAAGATGCCATTGACGTTAATGAAGCCGTCATGGTGATGCACGCCGCCATGTCCATCGCCGTGCATGATCATATTCATCTTGCTCGTGCGCGCCATGCGATCATTCGCATCGCAGCCGAAAATGCAGCGATTGGCTAGGTTCCACAGCCGCGACCCTTTTCGATTGGGATCAATGGTCTTTTGTAACTCCTCATATTTTTCGCTGAGAAGCTCCGCGCGTTTTGTCGCTGAAAGGGATTTACCGTCAAATTGTTCCTTGAATTCTTGATACTGACGGTCCACATCGGCCATGATCTGTTCACGCACGAGCTCGAAGAAACGAATAAGGAATCCACCTGAGCCAGAAGCCGGATCACAAATGATATCTCCCTCCTTGGGTTCAACCATCTGGACCATGAATTCGACGATAGTCCGGGGCGTAAAAAACTGCCCAATCTCGCCACGAAACGTTCGTCCAAGAAAACGCTCGAAAGCGATACCTTTGATATCCTCTGAGGTGTCAGAAAGATTATAACGCTCAAGAAGCCGGACGATTTCTCTGGCTGTTGCCGGTCTGAGATTGACCGCTTCGTCAGACTCGAAAATGTTATCTGCTTTATATTCTCTCTTTGTTTGCTCAAACAAAACGCCAATCGGGTCGTCGTGAATCTGAGCCTGTTGATCCAGGAAATCAACAGTAAACAGATTTTGTCGTTGGCGGTTCGCCCGAAGGCGCCGTTCAATGCCAACTTTAACGAACAGCATCTTGGCAATTTCATCAAAAGCCGCTGCGGGATCTTTCTTTTCTCGATTGCGAATAACATTGTGACATTGGTGAAGCAAATTCGCGAATTCGTCTTCTTTGAAAACTTTGAGGCGCTCAAGTAATTCTTTGATCTGCTTATCCGAAGCGTCGGCGTGAGGGATATTTTCGATCTCTTCCAATGTCTTGGGCATTCGTTCATGGACAACCCGCCAATACTTAGTTTCCTTATTATTATGGGTAACAAAAAAACGAGCATTGGTGAGACGAGCGTAGTTATCGCCTTGCCCATAATCCGCTGGCTTGATTGTCACGTTGTCAGCTTTGCACTCAACAATGATGAGGGGATTTTTGTTGTCCGACTTGTCTTGCGTGTTTCGCCAGATGACGAAATCTGCCCGGGCATGTCCTGAGCCTCTTCCGGTCACTTCTAATTCTTCCTCCATCTGGTCAATTGAGTAGCCATACTCATTGATTAAGCTCTGCAAATACTCTTGGCGCACTTTTTCCTCAGGAGTGAGCTGCACCCACTTCTGGCGAACAGGGCTGAAGACTTTATTCTCACGAGAACGGAGTTGATCAGCTTTTGGATAAGTTTTCTCGGCCATAGAAGTTACGCCTCCTACTCCCCGCAAAACTCTTGAAGTCGTCCAGAGTCAGTGTAACTGTAATGCCCAGTCTCGCCAATAATTACATGATCGAGGAGAACAAGACCAACTAAGCGCGCTCCTCTAGTGAGATCCTGTGTCGTTGCATCGTCTTCTGGTGAAGGATCGGGGATACCTGAGGGATGGTTGTGCGCGAGCACTATTGCCGCCGCGGATGCGCGCAACGCTTCTTCCAATACCCGACGAATATACACGGTTGCCTGTGTCGGCGTTCCTTCAGCAATGACCTTCTCCTCAAGCAGCCGGTTTTGACCATCTAGCAGAAGGGCCATTACCATTTCTTGCCGCGTTCCCCTAAGTCTAGGGCGAAGATAAGCCGCAACCTCCGAAGCAGATTCGAATGACCGTGGCTTTATGGCGTTAGAACTCGCTCGTTTGCCGAGTTCGAAGGCAGCTTTAATTTGCGCAACCTTGGCAAGGCTTAGTCCATTCACTTTTAGCAAGTCTCGACGGTCAGCACGGTCTAATCCAGGCAAACCCCGAAAATCTGCTAGCAACGAGCGCGCAAGCGTTATAGCAGTATAGCCAGGAACTCCTGCTTTGAAGGTGCCGCGACCAGCGCGAAGTACAATAGCTAACAACTCCGCATCTGTGAGATGTTCTGCCCCCTCAGCAATCAATCGCTCCCGTGGGCGCTCTTGCTTAGGCCAGTTTTTAATCCGATCTGGCTTCACTGTGACTCGTCCTTGTAGCTTGTGCCAAACGAGACTATCTGAAATACGGGCTAGGCTGCAACGGTGCAGTTTGCAATCGGACGTCGAGCTTGAAACGATGGCGTGCAGCGGTGGTCAGATTGTTTAACACTGCAACAATGGAAATACTCCGCTCCTGAGAGCGAAGCTCGTCTTCGCCTTCCTGCTAGCGGCCTGTCTTTGGGCGATCACAGACCCTACCGGAAGGACACACGCAATAAAGAACCATTCTAGACACCACCCCTGTGTCTTTCTTTCTTCTTTTCAGCCACGACGATCCACCCACGTTTTCAAGTAGCCGCGGGACAATGTCTCAAGTAAGCCGGCCAGGATTGTGTAGTCCACCGCCATCGGCTTCAAGTGGTCGAGCGTCATCTTTCCCGCCGGCGCGGGGACTCCAGCCCGAAGAGGGATCTGAGCGGCTTCGCTCTCGGCCAACGCTTTCTCAATTTCTGGTCGAAGTAGGTAGTCAATAAAGCGTCGCCCCGCCTGGGGATGGGGGCCATTAGCGATCAACACGGTGCAGTTTGGAATGATGAGCGTTCCCATGCCATCCGCATCCGGATACGCTACGCTCACGGGCTTGCCTTCGATCTGAGCGACATTCGCATCATCAGTGTCCGTCACGCCAACAGCGAATTCACCATCTGCAACCCGGCGCCGCACCTCTCCATTTGAAGAAAGCAAAACGCCGCCATTCGCGGTAAATCCTTCAAAGAAGGCCTTGGCGTGCTCTTCCCCGAGGACCGCAAACAAAGCCGCCGCGTGCATCGAGGTCGTGCCGAAGAGTGGATTGGCAAGGCACGTCTTGCCGCGAAAGCGCGGAGCTAGCAGGTCCATGACCGACTTGGGCTCCTGCCCCTCGGGCACGAGATTGCGATTGTAAATCAGTATCCGCGCCCGAGCCGAAAACCCGGTCCAGTATCCCGTCGGATCGGAAAACTGCGGCGGTAATCCCTCCGCTTGTGGAGAACGGTAAGGGGCGGATATGCCTTTCGCCTTGAGAAGTGCCGCACGCACGGGGTCCCCACTCCAGAACACGTCAGCTTGCGGACGCGCCTTTTCCGCAATCAGGCGATTGAGAAGCCCTGTGCTTTTGGTCTCTTCGGTATCCGGAACCAGCCGCACAGCGATGCCGGTCTCGTGCTCAAACCGTTCGGTGATGGGACGGGCAAACTCGTCATCAACCGAGGTGTACACCACGACCTCCTGACTCGCCCGGCGGGCACAGGCCCAGACACTCAGGGTCAGGAGCGCCAACACACACCAAACAAAGTGCTGCTTCACGGCGTTCCTCCAAACCTCGAGACACGGTTAAGGAAGGGGAGCGAGAAGCTCCACGTCAACCCTGTGGTCACTTGCCAATCCGCCGCTTGACGGCTGATCCCCTTCCGTATGCCGACATCGATAAGGACGTCCGCTAAGGACGGTTGCCAGATGAAGCCAAGGAGACCAGAATTGTTGGCCAGCTTCTCTTTGGCACTTTCTCCGTTAATCTCCCCTACGAGTCGGACACGTGGAAAAACCGGAAGTTCCACGATCACTCCCCAGAGAGCAAAGGGGTTTGTCCCGGTCCTCTCCACGCCGCCGCCAAAGTTCACGTGGTACATGAATGGAGAGAACCGTCCGCTCACAATCCCAACGCCTTCGAAGCCGAACTTTCGCTCCCCTGGAGTAGTCGCAGGCAATAGCGGCCCCACCTCAACGGCAAAGCTAAGGCTGTCCTTATTTTGCAGAATTCCTTCCTTCATGACAGCTTTCAGAAACAGTCCAGGATCGACAAGGCGAGCACCCGCGTTTGAGGGTTCTTCGATGGTAAACTCCCCGACGACTTCCCAGTTCCGCGCAACGCCATAATTCAACACAATCTGAGGAGCGATGAGAGCATGGCTGCTCTGCGCGCGTCTGAGTCCCAAATACCCCAACTCAAGCTCCATCTCTTTAGGATCAGCGACGGCTGCATCGGTCGAGACGAAAGGCCGATAGCCCCAAGCGCGTACAGCCAGAAGCAGCAGCACGCAAGTTGAAAGGAGACTCCAGGGCCGCGCCCCGGTCCTACTTATTTGACGAAGACCCATGTTGGCTGCAAGAGCGGAAAAGCGATTAGTCCGATGACCGCCGTCACCGCAATCAGGACAGGGTTCGCGATTTTCCAGCGGGTCAGCGCCGTCAAGCTCAGGAGCCCAACCAGGGCTGTGAGCCAGTCCCCAATAGCGATCTTTCCGAGCAGGATGGAGGCGCCCAGGATAGTCCCGATGGCGGCGGCATACGCGCCTTTGACAAACCCCTGCACGTCACGATTCGTGCGATGACGAATTAAGATAGGGGCCACCAGGAGAACGAATAAGAAAGAGGGCAAGAAAATGCCCACCGTGGCCATGAGCGAGCCCCAAAAGCCCGCCACTAGATAGCCGACAAAGGTGGCCGTGATCACGACTGGCCCAGGGCTGAGCATCCCCATGGCCACCGCGATCAAGAACTGCCGTTCGTCTAGCCAGCCAGTCTGTTGGACAAGCCCTTTTTCCAGGAACGGCACGATGACCAGCCCGCTGCCAAACGTCAGCGACCCGGCTTTCAGAAAGAACACCAACAACTTCCCTAGCATTGAACTCGATGCGCCGCTGACAGCCCCGGCTCCGAGCGGAACAGCAGCCAAAAGAGGCAGGGACGGGACCCGACCTCTCCGAAACAGAGTCCCGTAATATAAGATCCCGATGAGCCCAGCCACGAGGAAAAGCAGGGCCACTTCAGCCTGGAGCGCTACCGTCACAACCAGGCACGTCCCAGCAATGGCCCACTGCACGAGATCTTCCATACCGAGCTTGGCCAGCCGGTAACAGGAGTGGAGAATCAAGGCGATCACCGCCGGACTCACGCCGTAGAAAATCGCGCGCACCGGCGAGAGCCCACCAAAGTGGATGTACAAAGCGCCGAGAGTGGCCACGATGAGGAAGTTCGGCAAGATGAAAGCCCACCCTCCAGCCCATGCTCCCCAGAATCCTCCTCGCAGATAAGACACGTAAATACCGACCTGAATGGCGAGCGGCCCCGGCAGTGATTGACAGACGGCGAGGCCATCACGGAACTCCTCTTTTGTCAGCCACTGTCGCTCAGCCACCAGTTCTTTTTCCATTTGCCCGCAGAGAGCGACCGGGCCGCCAAAACCGAGCGCGCCGAGGCGGAGGTAGTAACGCACCAGCTCCCATACGCGCCCTTGGGAAATGCCGTTCTCCTGCTCCATCCCTCGCGTTCCTCCTCTCCACCTATGGCGTGTCATAACTTTTGATCTTCAGATCATCAAAGTACGTGATACTGTCCGCCTTCGTCCAGAGCCCAACCTTACCCGCCTCTTTGAAGGTCTCTTCCTCAGCCTCGAACAGGAGTTTGTCGTCGAAGAACACTTCGAAGTGCTTGCCTTTGACTTCAAGTTTCAAAGTATGCCACTCACCAGACGACACTTTCGCCTTGACTCCCGCAAACTGTTTGCGACTGCCCTTCACGACCTTGTAGAGATTGACATTATCTTCCAGAGCATTTGCACGGGTAATGTAGTAATTATCCTTGTCCTGAAACCGCACGACGAGCCCAGCCGCCCGATCGATCTTCCCCGCAACCGCTTTGAATTTGACCGAGACCTCAACATCCTTAGCCCTGAATGGGTCATAAATGCAGAGAGGGAAGCGATAGCCCGTCTGATCGGTGCTCGTTTGGACCAGCACATTCCCGCTGCTCGGAGCGGACGCGTCTACCTTCACGACCCAGGTGACCGGTCCACCACCACCAGTCAAGGCCGTGGAGAAGTCAGGAGGAAGTTTCTCCGCCTCAAACTTGTCGAAATTGACTGTGAGTTCAGCAGGGGACAGGGTTTCGGCAAGCGTCGGGTCAGCGAGAAGCAGTGTAAAGATCGTTGTTACGATTGCTTTCATGTTTCCTCCATCAAGAGGTTATCTATGAAAATGACAAGGAAGAGCGCTTGAGGATCAATAAAACGGCGAATCAGCCATGCAGTAGCCGTACGATTAACTCTGATCGACTGGCGCGTTACCCATTGCATACGTCGCTCCTCTTCACTTGCGAGACCGTATCTCTTCAGCGCGACGGTTCACTTCCTCCCAGTTGATGTTCTGGAAAAAGGCGTCAACGTACCCCCGTGCATTGGCCCCATAGTCCATGTGATACGCATGCTCATACATATCCATCACTAAGAGTGGCGTGCCCCACGCGAGACTGTGCGTATGATCTGCAGCCCAGTAGTGATGCACAGCATTCTCGCGCTGGTTGTAATTCAAGATGACCCAGCCCGAGCCCCCGCCGAGAGACATGCCTGTGAGCCGAAAGTCCTGCTCCCACGCCTCGTAGGCGCCATACTGAGCTTTAAGCAAGTCAACAATCGTGCCGCTGGCTTTGCCATCGCCGCCGAGATTGCCGAAGTAGAATTCGTGCAAGATCATCGAATTGGTGGCGACGAGCTCTTCGCGTTTGAGAGAACCCATTTGATACGGAGCCGCATCTTTCGGCAAGCCGCCGATTTGTTGTTGGATTTGGTTGAGACGTTTGACGGCGCCGCCGTAGTTGTTTTGGTGGTGCGAGGTGATGAGCTTCTCTGATAACCCTTTGAGTTTGCTCGCTTCAAACGGAAGCGGCTTGATCTGGTTTGCTCCGCGATAGGCAGGCGCCAATTGTGACGCGGCGCCCCCGCTCTGTTGTGCTTCTTCCGCCATGACATAGCCTCCCTTCGTGAAATCCGTCAGGGCAGCCACGACACTGCCCGCGATGAGGGTCCCAACTGCTTCTCGTCTGGTCATGCGACTCATCTTTTGTCCTCCTTTACACTTGTGTTGACGACAGTCGGATCCGAAAGAGACTTCCCGTACCCTCCTTGCTCTCCAGTTCGATGTAACCGCCGTGTACTTCCACCGCCCATCGAGCAATCGACAGCCCCAGACCGGTTCCTCCCATCTCACGCGAGCGCGCTTTGTCTACCCGGTAGAATCGGTCAAAGATATGGTCTCTGTGCTCCACCCCAATCCCGGGCCCTGTATCAATCACCTCCAGGGCGAGGCCGTGTGGCTGGTCTCGGACGACAATCTGAACACACCCGCCCTCTGGGCTGTACTTAATAGCGTTATCAACCAAGTTGATGACAGCCTGGCGGAGCACGAGGCGATCGACCGTGGCGTGGACCGGGGCGGCAGCCTTCACCGAAAGGAATTGCTGCTTTTCCTCCGCGAGCACGCTCAAATGGTTTGCCACCTCGCGCGCCAACTCCGCCAGGTCAACACGCTCAAGAGTAAGCTGCACTTGTCTGGCGTCAGCACGAGAGAGTGTCAACAGACTATCCACTAGGTGACCTAACCGATCGGCTTCTTCCAACATGCTCCCTATGATCTCTCGGTACTCGTGCTCGTCACGGTGTTCGCGGAGACCTACCTCGCCAACACTGCGGATCGCCGTGAGCGGAGTCCGTAGTTCATGGGACGCATCAGCGGTGAAGCGTCGTAACTGCGCAAACGACTGTTCCAGGCGGGTAAAAGTCTCGTTGAAAATGACGGCGAGCTGTCCCAGTTCATCGCCGGGGTTTACAACTGGCAGTCGTTCACCAAGGCGCTCCGCCGTGATTGCTCTCGCCTGGT
Source organism: uncultured Enterobacteriaceae bacterium (assembly GCA_964441775.1). Lineage (GTDB taxonomy): Bacteria > Desulfobacterota > Binatia > Bin18 > Bin18 > SYOC01. The sequence goes on along the minus strand of CAYTVL010000021.1, from coordinate 68,630 downwards.
CAGTCATCTGGCCCACTGGAGCTAGAGCGCGGCGCGCGAGTCCGTACCCGCCAAAGCCAGCGATCCCGACAGCCACAGGAAGACCAAGGCCGAGAACAAGCATCAATTCATTCAGCTCGCGGCGCAATCGAGCCTCAGATCGAGCGACGCGGATGACCAGTGGGAGACCATCAACCGTATATGGCCCGCTCAAGGTCCGGATATGGACATCATCAGGCAATGAGAGGGAGTGGTATTCACGTTGCCCAGGAGGAGCCACAGAGAAGAGGGGTTCATTGCCCTCTCCCTCAACGGACTCACGACGATACAGGAGTTTGCCTTCGGGGCTCCACGCTTCAAGCCAGCTGTCGTCACTAGTATTTTCTTCCTCGTGATGGTTGCCAGCCCTCCAACGGATTCCGCCATCAGCCGTGCGCTCCAGCATCTGCTCGGCGACTTCGAAATCCTCATGCAGTCGGCCATCAAGTTCAGTGAAGAGGCTGTGCCTGAGAAACACAAACACCCCACCCGCATAGAGAACCAACACTACAGTGAGCGCTCCGGCATACCACAGTGTGAGTCGGACGCGCACACTTGGAGGACGCCATACCCGTTTCATGGAGCGCCTTCCCGCAGGATGAAGCCGACGCCGCGCACGGTGTGGATCAGCTTGGTCGCAAAGTCCTGGTCCACTTTTTTTCGTAGCCGCTTCATGTGGACATCGATCACGTTATCGAGCGGCGTGGCGCGAGAGGGTTCTTTCCACACTTCACGGGTGAGCATCTCACGGGACACAATTTGATTCTGGTGACGCAGCAGATATTCGAGGAGTTCGAATTCGCGCGCTGTCAAATCCAAAGTCTGGCAGCCGCGCGTGACCTTCCGTGTCACGAGATCCATCTCCAAGTTCCCGGTTTTGAAGCGCAGAGCCTGTTCGAGGCGGCCCCGACGCAAGAGCGCACGGATGCGAGCAAGGAGTTCCGGGAAGGCGAAGGGCTTTACCAAGTAGTCATCGGCTCCGCTATCCAACCCCAGCACCCGGTCCTCGACCGCATCCTTCGCCGTCAGAATCAGGACCGGGGTGTGCACCCCGCGTTTGCGCAGCGTGGTCAGCACTTCGATGCCATCCCGCCCAGGCAGCATTAAATCAAGCACCACCAGATCGAACAGTTCGGCATTGACGCGAAAGAAACCTTCCTCGCCGGTCTTTGCCACGACGACGTCGTAATGGTCCCCTTCGAGCCCTTCCTTTAGGGCGCGGGCCACTTTCGTTTCATCTTCAATCACGAGAATGCGCATAGGCATTTTTTTATTGTCCAACCTCAGCCCATCGGATGCCAGGGCTGTTTCCTGAAGAGTTTCTGAATTTTCTGTCAGGAGTTTCCCTCTAAGATGGCCTCGCTGCAAATCCGCAACCTGTGAGGTTGATGAAAAAGGGAAACAGCGCGATAAGGGGAGATAGTGAAGCCTCTTTCATTCATCTCCTTTCCAGCTGGAGCATCTTTTGCCCTTACCGCGGCTCTCCTGTTCGGCGCCAGCACTCCGGTCGCGAAGGTGCTCCTTGGCAAGGTCGATCCCATACTGTTGGCAGGATTGCTTTACTTTGGTTCGGGGAGCGGTCTTGCCGTTTGGTGGTGGCTGTGCTCCTGGTTTCAGCGTGGAAACTCCCAAGAGGCCAGTCTACAGCTTCCAGACTTGCCTTGGCTGGCAGGTGCGATCGTTGCGGGTGGTGTTGTTGGTCCCGTGCTGCTCATGGTCGGCCTCACCCTTACTCCAGCATCCTCAGCCTCGTTGCTTCTCAATCTGGAGGGGGTCTTCACCACAGCTTTTTCGCGGCTTGTGTTTAAAGAGCACGTTGACCGTCGTATCGCCCTAGGGATGGTGACAATTACTCTTGGCGGCTTGCTGCTTTCCTGGGAAGGCCGACTAGAATTGGGAAGATCCTGGGGCGCGGCGGCCATCGTCGGCGCATGTCTCGCGTGGGGGATTGATAACAACCTGACACGGAAAGTGTCGGCAGGAGACCCACTCCAAATTGTTGGGATAAAAGGGCTCATTGCCGGCATGGTGAATATGCTGCTCGCTCGTGCAGCGGGCGCGAGCTGCCCGAATTTTTTCACCATTGTGGCCGCTGTGGTGATGGGTTTTCTTGGGTATGGAGTGAGCCTTGTTTTCTTCGTTTTAGCGTTGCGCCATATCGGTACAGCCAGGACAGGAGCCTATTTCTCTGTAGCTCCTTTCTTTGGGGTAATGATCTCTATTCTCGCTTTGGGCGAAAGCCTCACCGTTTCTTTTCTCACTGCCGCTGTACTCATGGGCATTGGCGTCTGGCTCCATTTGACCGAACGGCATGGCCACGAGCACAGGCACGAACCATTGGAGCATGATCATAAACACATCCACGATGAGCACCATCAACATGGATACCATGAGGAGCCTCACAATCATCTCCACTTACATTCCGAACTGCTTCATAACCACCCCCACTACCCGGATATCCATCATCGTCATGGCCATTAGACCGCAGGAACCAAATCATCCTCGCCCCACTCCCAACGCGTCCGCAACGCGATTGATATAGTTGAAAAACGAAGCGATCAGGGTGATCTGCAAAATCGCCGTATCGTCAAAGCCCACGTGGTGAAGCGCTTCGCGATCGTCGCTCCACATGGAAGACGGGTTTTTGGTGAGCTTCTCCACGTAGGTCAACATCGCACGGTCACGCTCGTCGAGGTCGGCGGTCCGCCAATCCCTTTTCAGCGCTTCCACTAGCTCTTTGTCCAAGCTCACCATACGCAGAAACTCCGCGTGTGATTCGATTCAATAAAAGCAACGATTTAATGTCGAAACCGTCGTGGCGATCATCTCGTGCTGACGGCGCGTGAGTGGCAACGAGGGGTCCAAGAGTGATCCAAAGGCCGCAAAGGCGTGAAACATCGCGTCTGGAATCAGCGAGTGCGACAACATAACGTTGTCGTTTTTGACTGCATCGGGCAGGATTCGTTCATGTCGGCGGGCGGGACTATATTCTGAGGGATACAAAGCCACCAGCGTCCGCATCGCTTCGGCGACAGCGGGATTCTCCGCCGTTGGCGTCAGGGTTTTGATCCACGTCATGGGAGTCCTCCTTTTCTTTGCAACCGGTTAGTCTTGATCCCAGGTCTCCAGCGGCAGCCCATTGACCGCGTAGAAACCGAGCCGCTCTCCCAACCGACGGAGCAGTGTTAGCTGACGGTCAACCTCCGCTTCTCGATGACGGCGTTCAAGCAACTCAGGCAGATGCTGACGGCAGGCCTGGGCAAAAAGAGTTTGGGCTTTCCAGACGTTGAAGGTCAGCCCCAGACGCTCAGTTAATTCGAGGAAGTGCAAGCCGACGGCAATCTCCGCACTCAAGGGATCGACCAAGAGCGCGGCCAGATGTTCTTCCACTGCGCACCGCAGCCGATCCGCCACTCCCTCTGTCTCCAGCGGGGCGCGCCATTTGCGAGCTTCGGTCATAATATTGACAAGTTCCTCACCATTTTTCCCGTGCTCAAGCACCCCTGTCGCCGCCCGGGCAAAAGCGCGGCTGGCTAAAAAACCTGCGGCTAAAGAAAACCCCTGCGGCAGCGGCACGTCAAGCTCTCGCAGATATTCCATCAAGCGACGATTTTCTTGGTACACCTGTCGATAACTATTTTCGAGACGCGTGAGCACCGCATCGCTCACCCCCGCCAATACGCGCCGCCGGTCATCGAGCAACAATTCCTTGGCGGTGTAATACTGTTCTCCAAAGGAGCGATCAAGCGTCCGCACCACTTCGGATAAGGAATGGCGAGCAAACGTTTGCAGGAGATCATTACGGATGTCCGTAAACCGCTCGCGAGGCAGCGCTTCGCTCACTACGCAATGCACGTCATGATTGGTCAGCTTGAGCACGGCAAAGACATACTCGCCGGTTTCCCCGGTAAAGCGGGAAGCGATCTCTACTTTCCCTACGCTCAACGCGGTCGTTCCGTACGTGTCTGCTGCATATTCCATCTGTTGCAAGGAAAACGCCGCTAGAGCCTCGCTCGGTCGTGCTTGTTCTAACACACTGCAAATCGCATGATTAGCCACCACCCGCCGAGCCTCAACGCGATGTGGCGCGACTCTTTCACTGTAGACTCGCCCACCTTCCCCTAATTCGGGCACATTGCTTGGGGCCCGCCGTAAGCGTTCAATCAATCCTGCTTCCAGGGGTGCGCCGAATTCTCTAGCCAGCTCCGCCGCCCGCGCCGCGTATTGTAAAATCTGCACCCCTTCAAGGCCGGATAATTCGTCGAAGAACCATCCACAACTGGTAAACATCAACAAGCGATGGCGTTGCATCTCCAGAAGTTTACAGACCTCGACTTTTTGCTCGGGAGTAAGCTCTCGCCGCGCGTGCTGAGCGCAGAAAGCGTCGATACGATCCGGAGCCTCGTTGAGCAGCAGCTCGATATAGGCGTTGCGCGCCGCCCAAGGCTCCGCCAGCAGCGGCGCAGCGCGGCGCTCAAACAACTTGTCTATTTCGTCCCGCAGCCAATTGAGCGCGGCGCGCAACGGGGCTCGCCACGCCTGCGTCCATGAGGTCTCTCCCCCCATGCGGCAGCCACAGTCTTCCCGCCAGCGCTCAACGCCGTGCGCACAACTCCATGACGTCTGCTCGGCAATTTCTACTTCCCATCGGGGCGGAGCCAGCGCAAGAAACTCGCCGTAGTTGGTGAGCTGGGCCAGGTTTTGCCGTGCGAGGTCATGCACGGCAAAAGCGAGCGCCATTTCTCCAAAACGGTGATGATGTCCGTACGATTCCCCATCGGTCGCAAGATGGACCAAGCGCGGCTCCCGCTCGTCTGGCGAAAACCCTTTCGCCAGTTGCTCAGCGAAACGTTCACCGCTGTTAAGGAGTCCTTCAAACGCCACTCCTCGCGCCAGGCCGTCGTGGTAAAAAAATAACGCGATAGTCTTGCCGCTCGGCAGGCGACACAGGTACGGATGGGACGTGTCGAGTTGTTCCGCCGTCACGTTTCGCCACGTCGTTTGCCCGACGGATCGGATGCGTTTGGCTTGATGCGGAGCCAGGATCGTAAAGCTCAGGCCATGTTCCGCTAGCACCTCTAATGTGGCAAGATCGACCGCTGTTTCCGGTAGCCATATCCCTTCGGGGCTCCGACCAAAGCGATGAACAAAATCCCTCACCCCCCAATAGACTTGCGTGGTTTTATCGCGAGCGTCACACAGCGGCAAAATGGCGTGACCGTAAGCTTGGGCAATGGCATTGCCGTGCCCTTGATGTTGTTGACAACTGAGCTGATCCGCGTCGACAACCTGCCGGAGCAGGGCGGGCTCGTGACGCGCAAACCACGAGCACAGCGTCGGGCCGATATTAAAACTGATCGAGGAAAAATTGTTGACAATAGCAGTGATGCGATCACTATGGCCCAACAACCGCGAGGCGGCGTTAGGCCAGTAGCATTCGGCGGTAATGCGTTCGTTCCAGTCGTGATACGGAGCCGCCGAATCTTGCACTTCGACAGTGTCAAGCCAGGGATTCTCGCGCGGCGGTTGGTAGAAATGACCGTGGATACAAACGTACCGCATAAGTCAGGACTAAGTGCTGAGTGCTGAGTGCTGAGGCCAAGACAAAAGAACTTTCCCCTTTTGCCTTTTGCCCCTTCGATTACACTCAGGACAGGCTTTTGCCTTTTGCCTTTTGCCTTGCATGCTTGTGGCTCAGTCCTGATGCGGGAGTCGGCGCGGTTCAGAGCGTTCAAGCACGATGAGGCCAGAAGGATCACGGAAGAAGCGCCGCTCATCGTCGATATTACCGTTGATCACACTCCCCGGAGGAATCACATTAAAGCGATCGACGAGCACACGATTGAGTTTGGTTCCCGCGCCGATTTCCGCGTAATCCATCACCACACAATCTTCCACTTCGGCGCCTGACTCAACGCGCACTCCGCGCCCCAGCACGGAGCGCACCACCCGAGCCCCGGCCACATGGCACCCTTCCCCAACCAGCACGTCTCGCACTTCTCCTTCAACAATACGAGCGGGAGGGCCATCATAGACTTCACCAAAAATACGCCACTCGCTGTTCTGCAAATCGAACTTGGGCGTGGGCCCGAGCATGTCCATGTGGGCTTCCCAATAAGCGCGTAGGGTGCCGACATCGCGCCAGTATCCGTGTTCCTCATACGGTTTCACTCCCGGCACCTCATTCTTGAGAAAGTCGTACGCAAAGACACGCCGGTGCGGAAACAACTCCGGAATGATTGTCCGCCCAAAGTCATGTTCCGTGCTGCGCCGCGAGTCTTCTAGCAAGGTTTGCGCGAGGAGTTCCGTGTCAAAGAGATAGTTTCCCATCGACGAATACGCGTAGGCTGGGTCGTTGGGCATGGGGCGCGGATTCGCCGGTTTCTCTTCAAAGCCGAGGATGCGTTGCTCATTATCGACCTGAATGACGCCAAAACTCTTCGCTTCAGCGATGGGGACAGGCAGAGCCGCCACCGTCACTTCAGCGCGATTCTGTAAATGGAACGAGACCATTTGGTTGATATCCATACGATAGATATGGTCGGCGCCGAACACGGCCACCAGATCTGGCCGAAAATCGCGAATCACGTTGAGGTTCTGGTAGACGGCGTCCGCCGTACCCTGATACCAGTTTTCTCCCCAGCGTTGTTGCGGGGGCACTACGGTAATGAAGGTGTCTTTCAAGCCGCCGGCAATACGCCAGCGCCAGGTTGAGCTAAAGTGCTCGATGAGCGATTGCGATTTATACTGCACCAGCGCGTACACGGCATAGATGCCGGAATTGATAAAATTCGAGAGGACAAAATCGACAATCCGATGCTTCCCCGCAAACGGAACCGCCGGCTTGCTACGCGCTTTCGTTAGCGGAAATAAACGATCCCCTCGTCCGCCGGCCAGAATCATGGCGAGAATGCGCAACCTCCGCATTTCTGTCTCCTTTATGAAACAACATGTGTTCAAGTGCGGGGAACAAAAAGTCTTGCTGTTCCCTTTCGGTTACAAACATCGATTCCTCTTCTACAAGTTGGCCGCGCTCCCGCACGAGCCGAGCAATAGAGATTAAGCGTTTGAAATCCGCAAAATGGCCGGAGAACCGTTGATCCGCATAATCCCGCGCCGTCCCCGTCGTCACCAAAAATGGCCAATCAGACGCTTGCATCAATAATAATGCTCGACACGCTTGGACAAGCACTCGTCGTAGAGGGGGCTGTGTTGCCGCAGCAGGCTCTTGCGCCAGAGACCAGAATTCATATTCACTATCATAAAGCCGTTCCCATGCCCAATCGGTTTCATTATTTAACCAGGTTCGATGATCGCCCCCTTCTCCCCAGGAGCCTTCGGGCAGGGTTAACGGTTCTTCCAGCGGTTGCTGATCAAGATAAGCGGCGCAGGTGGTTGCTTTCACCCCAGAGCGCGTCAACTCAGCAGCGAGAAAACCAAGCCATTGCGGCCCCTCATGCCACCAGTGCCCCAGCAGTTCCGCATCATACAGAGCGCAGATCAGCGGCGCCTCATGCAGGGCGCGTTGATAGTGCACGAGTTGAGCAGTGAAGGCAGCAAAGTGGCGCGCATGTTCACGCGCCCGTTCTTCGGCCCGCTCAGGCATATAGATCCCCTTCGCAGCGAGTTCTCCTTTATCACTTACGCGCCAAAGTCGTAAGCCCTGCGGTTCATATTTTTTGTGAAAATCTAAATACCAAGGGTCGCCGGGATATCCACGTTCACGGCTCCATACTTGCCAAGCGGTTTCCAAATTGCGGAAAAACACCCGCGCTTCCCCTTCTCCACCGGGCGATATCACCCGCCGCACGGTATAAGGGGACGCCTCCGGACGCCGCGGCCACTCGTTGCGCCCCACTTCGCGTAAATGGTCAAGGTGCGGGAAATAATCGGTGTACGGTGGGGATGGACGCCCACCCAAAATCAGATGGCTATCGACGAAGAAGAATTCCATCCCGCAGGCGGCCACGATTTCTTCCAACCCACGCCGTAGAGTCCGGCGGCCTTGCCGCTCCGGACCAACCGGCGGAATCCAATGATAGCGTGGACGATATCCACATTCCGGCAACCACACGCCGCGAGGGGCGCTGCCAAAATAATGCTCATGCGATTGCACGGCGAGACGCAGTTGTAGCTCAACGCTTTCCTCTCTTCCCAAAAGCGGTAAATATCCATGCGTGGCCGCGCTCGTAATCACACTCAGACGCTCCTCCTGCATAAGCTGACGAAAGGCGCCCAGCACCTCGCCATCAATGTCGTGGAGAGTCTGCACAGCTTGCTGATAGAAGCGCTTCCAGTAATCGGCGAGCAGAGCGAACTCTTCCTGACGCCGTTGACGAAAATGCGCACTCGCATCCGCACAGGCGCGCAGCCGGAGATCTAAAAATGTTTGGAGTTCCGTTTGCAAAAGTGGACTAGCCAATTGTTCACACAGCACAGGAGAGAAACTGATAGTAAGGGGAAGCTCAGTGCTGCTAGAGGACGAAGAGTGCAACATGCGCAGGATCGGCAGATAGCTTTCCACTATGGCCTCACACAGCCAGTCGCTGCCATGCGGCCAGCGGCCATATCCGAGCACGAACGGTTGATGCGCATGTAAGACTAAAGCGAATGAACCGACAGGCGTGGATGTTTTCATGGCGTGTCTTTCCCCTTATTTCCCACTAGTGTACACCCCTTCACGCACGATAAACAACGTTGCACGATCACACATTGACAATCGGGATGGAGCTGGAAACACTTTCCCTCTAACCCAAGATCGTCTTGACGCGACTGCCTCCGAGAACGTGTTCACGCCTCGCGGCGAGACGGACTGCGTCGCCCCACATTTTAAAAAATCAAAAGGATTTGTGATATTTGGTGAGACTACTGCTTCACTGATCTTACCGAGCGCTCTGTAGCAGATAGTTGCTGGAATACACCTCTGGAGTGTTGCTCGACACATTCTCATTGAAATACCAGTCGGTCTGCCATTCTGCAGGCTTCTTGTTCCCTGGAGGCGCAGAAGTGGTGGTGGCGCTACTCTCTTGGAGATTAACCAGCACCGTATTCGGGACAAAAGACCACTCGTCCTCATAGTGATACTTCGCTCCTACAAGAGGGTTGGCTGGGTATCCCTCATACGGTTTCTTGCTATAGGAGAAGCACAGCAGATAAGCCTTCCACAACTCCCCGCGCTGGTCATACATCTCTTCGAGAACCAAACGAAAAGAGTCCTGATCAACGTAGAGGATGCGCTTGGAGTAGGCGTAGTCCTGGGAGTAGCCGGTAGGCAATCCTTCGATCACCCACACCCGGCGCTTCTCCCATGCTACACAGGGAAGGGCTGCAACAATGCCGTGCTTCCCATCACGGGGCGCGCACCAGGCTGATCGATCCCCATACTTGCCGCTGTGCATCACTGCCAGGATCTCCTTGTTCGCCAAGACCCGGAAGGTCCAGTTGCTGATCTTCGCGTTCAGCCCATAGAAGGTGTCTACGTCATAGTCCGAACCACCCAGAGCACTGCTGCGATTGGCCTCGCTGAAGCGAACAACCTTGCGCCGTTCGGGAACGTACACATAGCCGTCATCCGGCACGTCCCGGGACAGATAGCGGAAGTACAGCACTGACAGCCCCTTGAGTTCACTGGGGAAAGACATAGGTCCGAACAGGGTCGTGTAGTGAAGAGGCGGATTGTGAGGAGCAACCGGCTTGGGGTCAAGGTACAGTCGGCCTAGCCACTTCATTCCCCGCCAGGAAGTCTCGTAGGTCCGCTCGACCTCGCCTTTGCCGTTCACTAGCTCGGCGTTATACTCAAGACCAATGTTGTCCATAGGCGGCTCGAACATATTCCACACGACTCGAAACCCAGCCAGAGGGTCCTCGCTATCGATGAGCGGGAAGGGAAGCCCGGCCACATAGTTGAAAATCTCTCTCCCATCGGCGGCGAGCTTCACCTGCGCGGCAAACTTCTCGGTGGCGTCTTGATACGCCTTAGGCCACTGGACCGTCTTGGGCTCGATCACCTGCATAGGCATGCCCCGCTCGACCATCCACCGCGTGGCTGGGGTCAGCAGCGCTTCGGCCTGGACGATGTTGTCCGAAGTGATGGTGTCGCCAGGTTTCACTTCGGTCCAGCCCACCTTTGCAACGACGCTCACGAGAATTATCCCCAAAAGGCTCCCTGGCCAGCCTAGCTTTTTCATCGCTTTCCTCCTTTTGAGATTCCCTACTGAAAGGGGTCAGGTCTTGCAATGCCGCAGGTTTCTCCTTATGCTGACCTTCATATTTTCGAGTAGAATGCACGACATCGGGCGCTATTCCCTTTTAAGCTCACGCTCCAGTGAAAGAACAGAGAATATACTTGGGGACAATGTCTTTGAGTTTATTCCATTGACGGAAGAAGCCGCTGGCAAAGGTCCAGCCGCTACCAACTTCTTGCGACGGGCGTCGACGACGAGATTTAAGCCTTCAAGGGTCCGCGCACCCAGCAGAAGTAAATCCCCCGGTTGCGCGAACACTACTTCATCAACGGTAAAGAATTTGTCTACTCGAAGAATGGCAAACCCAACGCTGCGAGTCACGAGCTGGCCGTTGGCCATGAGAAAGGCTACGTCTTTTTTCTCTCGCTTGATCCCCAACCTCTCTAAGACCGTAGCGGAAATCCAGGTGTGTTCGCTGCCAGTGTCCACCAGAAGATTCGAGATGACCGCAGATTTCGTGCGGTCCGCCACGTTTTCAATTTTGCAACGGGTATGGAAGGTTCCCATAATGGCGCGCCTCACTCATGCTATGCTCAGCTTCTATCACGAGAGCACGGCAGACGCCACAAAAAAGAAAAGGGGTCAGGTCTTGCAATGCCGCACTCACTCGGCGCTCTCCTTCTTCCTTAGCGCCTGTCGATAAAGCTCCGCATACTGCCGCGCCGAGCGGTCCCAAGAAAAATCCTGCGTCATGGTATTGTATTGCAATTGTCTCCACGTTGCTTTGTCAGCAAAGGCCGCAACGGCGGCTTGCACCGCTCCCAGCAAGGCTTCAGCAGTCGCTTCCTCAAAGACGAAGCCCGTGCCTCGGCGCGTTACAGGATCAAACGGCGTAACCGTGTCCCGCAGCCCGCCGGTCGCCCGCACGATGGGAATCGCTCCGTAACGCATCGCATACATCTGCGTTAGTCCACACGGCTCGAAACGCGAGGGCATCAAGAGACCATCGCTGCCCGCCTGCATTTGATGGGAAAGGACGTCACTAAACCCGATACGCACTCCTAAACGATCCGCATACCGCCTCGCCAAAGTCATCAACAACTCTTCGGCGCGTCGCTCACCGGAGCCCAGGATGACCACATTGGCATTAAGATCAAAGAAGCGCTCCAGCGACGCGATCACCAAATCAACCCCTTTCTGATCAGCCAGGCGGGTCACCATCCCCAAAAGCGGGCTCTCCGTGTCTTCTACCAAACCGAACTTCCGCAGCAGCGCGGTTTTGCAGGCGCCTTTGCCGGTGATATCGTCGGCGGAAAACGGCGCAGCCAAGGCGGTATCTATTGTGGGGTCCCACACCTTGTAGTCAATACCGTTAACAATACCAATCAGCGCACTCTGACGCTCACGCAACACCCCATCAAGGCCATGCCCAAACTCTGGGGTGCAAATCTCCTCGGCGTAGGTCGGACTGACGGTGGTCAGCGCGTCAGCATAATACAATCCGGACTTCATAAAGTTAACCTGATTGTAAAACTCGACGCCCGCAGGCTGAAAAAGCTGTGGCGGGAGCCCGGTCAAGCCAAACACCGATGCTGGGAAAACACCTTGATACGCCAAGTTATGGATCGTGAAGACGGAGGCCGTAGCAGTGAGCCGTTCATCCAGTTCAGGGAGAAAGCGCAGGTATGCAGGGACAAGGCCGGTATGCCAATCGTGGCAATGAATGATGTGGGGAAGCCATTCCAGTCGCTCAATCAGCGTCAAGGCGACTCGACTGAAAAAGATGAACCGTCGTGCATTATCGGCGTAGTCTCCCCCAGAAGCGCCATACAGACCGGGACGAGCGAAGTATTCATCTTGCTCTATAAAGTAGACTGGCACAGCTGGTCCAGCGTCATCCCGGGGCAATCGGCTTTGCCACACGCGGGCAGAGCGATCACCAGACGTCACGGGAACCACGAGATCGTCAAGGACAAGCGTCAAGGAAAACGCCTGATCGAGAACAGCTTGATAGAGCGGCGTCACGATGCATACATCGTGCCCCTGCTTCGCCAATACCGGCGGGAGGGCGCCGATGACATCACCTAGCCCGCCCGTTCGAGCAAAAGGCGTGACCTCTGCGCTAACGAAGACGATCCGTAACCGTTCATCCACCACAACCCTGCCCCTCAGGACTCAGTACTCGGAACTCAGCACTCGTTTTCACCACCACCAACTTGATTTCTTTTTCACTGGGAGTTGTCCCGCCGTCACCAATTGCCGACGCCGCACGCGCCGTTGCTCAGCCCAAAGCAAGAGAGCGCCGACAAGCACGCCGCACGCAAACGCGCCGACGACAGCCACTGAGGCGGGCACGGAGAAGCGAAAAAAGAGCAATTGTAGACTGACAGGGTCCGTATTCTGCGCGCCGAACAACACAAAGAGCAGAATCACCAGAAGCGCAATCGTTATGCGAAAATGCATGCCGACTCCATGAGAAGAATTGATTCATTGCCTTATCGAGTGATGGCGTCATTGGCGAATGACGCAATAGCTCGGGACTTTTCTCTAAAGTAGCATACCATACCAAATGGCAAGGAACGCGCTACTGGGGAAATCCCTTCAATGAAAAGCCAAAGATAGGGCTGTCATTCTTCGCTATGCTCAGAATGACTCTCGGCATCACCCTTGCGACGAAACTACGTCATTGGTTGCACGGCTTGCCGTTGCCACGCCGCCTCTTCTCTCGCTATGGTAAAGGCGTCTGATGGAACAAAAGTTGTACGATCTATACTTTCGCACCCTGCCCTCAAATCTCACGCCAGAGCGGACGCCGTTCACGCGCTCTGGGCGCCACGATGCTGGGCACCTCTTCATTTACACCACGAACAGGTGGAGGCGCTGGAGTCTATTGTTGGACAAGACGCACCGAGACAGCATCTACGAGGAAGCGCTTCAGCACATTCCCCGTGGCATCTTCCAGCTCTGGCTCGTCGAGAAACGCTATAGTACGCAACAATGGCGCGGAAGTTCCTCGGCGGGTAGGCTTCAGAAAAACGTGCGACTTGACCAAAGTGACAGTACTTCTCGACAAGATCACCTGACAAGCGCAGACAGGCCGTTGGTCGTTTTGCGTGAGCCCCTACGCGACTACGCGCCGCAGGGCGACGTACTTTCCTATCATCTCCAGGAAGCCGATGCGATCGCCGCCGCCGAGGCATATACCCGTCGCTGTCACCGTCGGGCGTTGGTCGGCATGGTGCTCTGGGATGAAATGTGGATACGACCATAAAAGCCTTCTCTAGCTTTCCTGGTTGACGACAACGCCGGGTCCAGTATGATTGCCGCCAGACCGGAGAAAGTTGCTCACATTACGGAGGAATGCAATGGAACGTCCGCTACGCTTTGGCATCTTCATGGCGCCCTTTCACCCCGCCGGACAAAATCCGACGCTCGCGTTAGAGCGGGACTTGGAATTGATCGTGCGCCTGGATGAGCTGGGCTACGACGAAGCCTGGATCGGCGAGCACCATTCCGCCGGCCTGGAAATTATCGCCTCACCCGAAGTGATGATCGCCGCTGCCGCCCAACGCACTCGGCATATTCGCCTAGGCACTGGGGTCAGTTCGCTGCCGTATCATCATCCCCTGATCCTGATTGATCGCATCATACAGCTTGATCACCTGACCCGTGGGCGCGTCATGTTCGGCGTTGGTCCAGGCGCCTTGCCGTCCGACGCGCACATGCTGGGCATCGATCCCGCGACCCAACGCGATCGCATGGAACAATCACTGGGCGCCATTATGGCGTTACTCACGTCAGAGGAACCGGTCTCGATTCAAACAGATTGGTTCACGCTGCGCGATGCACGGTTGCAACTCCGGCCCTACACGTATCCCCACTTTGAAATTGCCGTGGCCGCGACTGTGTCCCCGGCTGGGCCACGCACGGCGGGCCGCTATGGCGCTGGCGTTCTCTCCTTGGGCGCCACCAGCATGGGCGGGTTCGCGGTGTTGGGCGATCATTGGAAAATCTGGAACGATCAAGCACAGAAATTCGGACAGCAGGTAGATCGCTCGACCTGGCGACTCGTGGGCCCCATGCACGTGGCCCCCACGCGCAAGCAAGCGTTTGAAGAAGTAGAATACGGCATTCACGCCTGGATTGATTACTTCCGCAATGTCGTCGCCCTGCCTATGGCGCCGGAAGAGCCCGATCCCCGCAAGTGGCCGCAAGCCCTCGTCGATTCCGGCACCGCCGTTATTGGCGCCCCGGACGACGCCATCGCCCAGATCGAACGTTTGAAAAAGCAGTCAGGCGGGTTCGGTTGCTTCTTGATTATGGCAAATGATTGGGTGGAGCGACGCGCATCGTTAGCCTCTTACGAACTGCTTGCGAAAGAAGTCTTCCCTTGTTTCCAGGGTTCATCGGAGCTGGCCGTCAAATCGAGAGAGTGGTGCCGCAGAGATCACGATAGTCTGATCGGCGGCGCCATGAATGCCGTGCTCAAAGAAATCAATCAGTACGAGCAAGAGACTGGCTACCGAGTCGCCGTCGCTGGTCCGCCGCAGAATAGCTAAGCATCTACGATCGGAATTGTCATTCTGAGCCGTAGGGTCGTAGAGACAAAGAATCTCACGAAACGATAGACGTGGAGCGAGATCCTTCACTACGCTCAGAATGACAATAGCAACTTGCTACACGGTAACGCGAGCGAGAGAGCCGCTCAAACTCCCGCCAGAAACGCCTCGACCAGCTGCATATACTCGGCCTGGTTGCGAAAGAAAATATCGTTGTGTCCGCCGCGATCGAAAATTTTCAGTTGCTTCGGCTCTCGCGCCGCAGCATACAGCAGCTCCGCGTGGCGGGCATCGATCAACTCGTCGAAACGCGCATGCAAAATCAACGTCTGCCCTTGAAAACTCCCGAGCTTCTGGGCGTAGTCGAAATGTTTTCTCAGCTCGTCCACAATGTCCGCTTTCGTCACTTCGAGTTCTTCGGGCAAAACTCGCTGGAAAAATCGTTCGGAGAGATCAGCCACGCCGCTCTCGATAATCAAGCCTCCCAGCTGTGGGCGTCGGAGAACGCCGTGCAACGCGTAGAGTGAGCCAATCGAGCGGCCGAAGAGCACGATCTTACGATCAGGAATATTCAGACTCTCGATGACACGAACGGCGTCTTCCAACATACCGACCAGAACAGGAGAACCAGTTGACAGGCCATAGCCGCGATACTCGGCGAGTAACAGGTTGCATCCCGCCCCGGTGATCCAGTCAGCAAAGCCGGGCAAATAATCAGCCACGACTTCGCCGTTGCCGTGAAAATAGACCACAGTCTTGGCGTCTGGATGTACGGCGTGATGGGAGCAAGCGAGTTTGCTTCCATCTACAGCGTCAACCCAATACGGATCAGGAAACGGCTCTCTGCGCGGAAAAAAATAACGACTTGAGACCAGAGGGTGGTCGAGAATCGTGGCAGTGTTAGACATCGGCAATCGTCCCATTCTGTTGGTTTAAACCAGTTCCTCTAATAGCACCTTCGCCTCTTGCAAGTCTTTCGTGTCAAATCCTTCAGTGAACCAGTTGTACACATTCGACAGCAATTCGTAAGCCTCGGCTTTCTTGTCTTGCTTCCGCCACAGCCGTGCGAGGCTCACCGCCGCGCGCAGCTCTAGCGATTTCGCTTGTTGCTTTTGTGCAATCTCGATAGCCTTGAGAAAACAGGCTTCTGCCTCTTCGACTTTCGACTTGTGACTTGTGACTTGTGACTGCAGCGTAAGCTGCCCTTTCAGCCGATACAACTCCGCTTCGTACCAACGCTCTCCGCTGTTATCCCCTGCAGCCAGCGCCTCAGCTAGGCTGCTCAGCCCCTCTTCGACATGCCCTGTTCTCTCATACGCCTCTGCCAATAGCGCAGGAAGATAAGGTCGCGCTACCTCTGCTCCCGTGGCTCGAAAGGCAGCCATGCCCTGGCGTATCTGCGAGGTTCCCTCCTCTCCTCGCTCTTGCTTGGCCAGCGCCCAGCCCCACAGCATAGTTCCCCAGGCTACCCACAGGGCAAACCCCTGATCGGTCGAGAGTGTCATGGCCGCTTCTGCTTGCTCTTGGGCTGCTTGTTCCTCTCGGCGAAGCTGATGGAATGTGGCGGCTGAACCTCGAGCGTAAGCTTGGCTATGAGGATGGGACAACTCCTTGGCCAGGGTTACCGCTTGATAGCTCAGCTTGAGCGCTTGGTCTGGATAGCCTAGAAAAAAGATGGTCCAAGCTAGACGGGCTAAGCAAACCATCCCAGTGTCCTGCCCATAGAGGAAAGCGTGGGAGCGATGCTGTCCGAAATTATAGAGAGCCATGCTCTGCTCAAAGTGTTCTCGGGCTGGAGCAAACTCTCCGAAGTAGAACAAGGTATTCCCCAATATATACTGGGCCTCCAGAAGGAGTGCGGGGTCCCGTGCGCTCTGCGCTAAGCGCAGGCACTGCTCAGCTAACTCACGCGCCGTCTGATATTCCGCTCGCGCTATATAAAACAGCCAGAGCCCACGCAGTACAGGGAAGAGCTGCGGAGTTTCTCCGAGCTGTTGACAGAGTTCCCGTGCTCGGGCGTAGGCTTTTCCTACTTCTCGAGCCGCGGTGCCTTTGGTAGCCGTTAGAGGAGCACCCAAGGCCATTTGCAGTGAGAGCTCTTGCTGAGTGCGCTCGGGAGTGGCCGGCAAAGTCATAAGCAATTCTAGCCCTTTGTTGAAGTGACTGATGGCCTCATGGTTAGCCGAACGGGAAACAGCTCTCTGCCCTGCCTGCTGCCAGGAGGGTATTGCCCGTTGGGCGAGCCCGGCTTCCGTATAGTGGTGAGCCAGGAGTTCGGGTTGCGCCTCAACCGTCCCGGGAAATCGGTCCGCCAACACGCGAGCAATTTGCTGATGCAGTTGTTGACGTCTGCTCTTCAGTAGCGATTGATAAGCCGTGTCCTGAATGAGCGCATGCTTGAAGAGATAGTGGGCTTGCGGGGCCAACCCCCGCTGATACATCAGCTCTGCCTCCACCAATTGCTTCAGTCCTTGTTGCAAGCTTTCCTCATCTCGGTTAGAGACGGCGTGAAGCAGTTCATAGCTGAACTCTCGCCCCAAGGTCGCGCCCAGTTGCGCAAGTTCTTTGGTGGGGCCAAGCCGATCCAGTCGAGCCATCAGGGCGTCTTGCAGGGTGGACGGAACGCCCATTTGTAACGAAGGCGCCTCCGGTTGTACCCCAATGGTTTCCACCACGGTCTTGGTCAACTCTTCGACAAACAACGGCACGCCATCGGTCTTGGCCACGACTGCCTCAATGAGGGCATCGGGTAGCGCGGTTTGTGCTTCGACAGAGCCTGTCCTGAGCTGGTCGAAGGACTCAGCACGAACGGATAATCCCTCTACGCCTGGTTCCGATTCCGTTCGCCCTGAGCTTGTCGAAGGGCGTGATACTTGTTCCACAACGTGGTTCACCATTTCTCGCACCTGCGCAGGCCCTAAGCGACTTAGCGTTATCTGGCTGAAATGGGATCGATTCCCCCAGGGCGAGGTGAACTCAGGACGACTGG
The DNA here is from genome assembly GCA_964441775.1 of uncultured Enterobacteriaceae bacterium. GTDB lineage: Bacteria > Desulfobacterota > Binatia > Bin18 > Bin18 > SYOC01. Next base: position 50,880 of record CAYTVL010000021.1, on the reverse strand, counting down.
TCAACAAGGTCAACATTTTGGTAGGGGGAGCCTGCTCCAGCAAGAGCGTGAGCAGCTCTAGTGTCGAAGGATCAGCCCAGTGCAGGTCTTCCCAGGCACAGTACACCGCAGCCTTCTCTGCATCCTCCATCAGCCACGCCACTAACGCTTCCTGCGTCCTTTGCTTCTGTTTCTGCGGACTGAGCATCAGCGGCAGCATACCTTCGGGCTGTGGCAATGACAGCAAAGTTGCTAAGAGCGGCAAGGTATCAGCCTGGGGAAAATGATAACGGCTCAACATGTGCTGGAGTTTCTCCAGCCTCGTCTCGGGCGCATCCTCGCGCATAAACTGCAACAAGCGTTGCAGATGGTCAATGATCGGAGAGAGAGCGCTGTTCTGATGATACGGCGAGCAACGAAACTCAATGCGAGTCGCGCCCTCAGTGCTGACGAGCTCTTTCAGTTCTTGCACTAGGCGGGACTTGCCAATCCCCGGCTCACCGCTGAGCAACACCACCTGACCCGCACCTTCTTTCGCTTGAGCCCAACGTTGGCGTAAAATACCAAGTTCTTCTTCACGCCCCACTAGCGGGGTCAACCCAGCACTCACCGCCGCCTCAAAGCGACTCTGGGTCGCACTCTCCCCAACGACCCGGTATATCGCCACTGGAGTCGAGAGCCCCTTGAGGAATTGGGAGCCTAAATCTTGATACTCAAAGAGGCCCAGGATGAGATGCTGCGTGGCGGCGCTGATCACTACCGTATCGGGCTCCGCTATCCCTTGCAGCCGCGCCGCTAGGTTCGGCGTCTCGCCTAACGCCAGCAGCTCCCGCTTCTCGCTGCTGCCGATCTCCCCAATCACCACCAGCCCCGTGTGAATGCCGATCCGTACTTGGATGGGATGCGGTAACCGCGCTTTGAGCGCCGGTCTCATCCGGACGTTGAGGAGCTGGAGGCCCGCCAGAATCTCCAAGCTGGTGCGCACCGCACGCGCCGCTTCGTCTTCATGCGCCGTCGGGTAGCCAAAGTAGACGAGCAAGCCGTCACCGAGATGTTGAGCCGTATAGCCCACATAACGAGTGATCGCTTCCGCACACATCGCATGATAGGTCTGCACGACCTCGCGCAGTTCTTCGGGATCGAGGAGTTCGGACAGCGCCGTGGAGCCTACCAGGTCACAGAACAGCACCGTCAGTTGGCGACGCTCCGCTGGGGATTGGGCATTAGGGGTTAGGGATTGGGGAGAACTCGGAACCTGGAACCCTTCGACTGGGCTCAGGACAGGCGTTAAACGTTGAGCGGGCGCAGCCCCGATCCAGACCAACACCTTCCCATCTTCATCCCGCGCTACTCGTTCCGCATCAATGAGTTCTGCGGTGATGTCGGCAAGGTAATCGTCGTCCAGAGCAAATTCACGCTTGAGTGCGCCGTAAGTGACCCGGCCTTTGGTCCGCACCTTCTCCCGCACTCGGTCCAGAACATCGCTAAACGTCATGGCTGCGCCCCTGAATGAGCAAGAGAAGAGCGTTTTGCCAACCAGGGCTTAATCCGCCGCCGCGACCGGAGTGGTGCGCTGTTGTCGCACCATCGCCGTTTTCTCCCAGTCCACAGTGGGGCCTTGGGGATCGATCACCACACCGTATTGCGTTTGCGCCGCACTGATAGAAAGTTTTTCGTCTTTGACATCTTCAAGTACTTTTCCCGGCTCGCGCTCCCACGGATCGCCATGTCCGCCAGAGCCCGATACGACGTGATAAATGCGGTCTCCTGGTTTGACGTCCATGTGCATGTGCGCCTTGCGCGGCAACTCCAGGTTGTCATCACCAGGATTGAGGATGTTGGTGGATAAAGAGCCGGGCTGCCCGCCCGCCATGCCAGTGGAGGGACGCAGCAAACGGTTCGTGCGCACCATGATTTTTCCGGGCTGCAGAAAGCGCCATTGTTTGTAGATCGACGTGGAGCCGCGATGCTTGCCAGGCCCTGCCGTGTCTTGCACATAGCCAAAGCCATCCACCACTAACGGATATTCGCGCTCCAATAATTCCGCAGGAATGGTGCCATACGAACCGAACGACATCGGAGCCACTCCATCGATGCCGTCTTTCATGGGTCGTCCGCCCCACCCGCCAAAAAAGATGTCCATCACCGCAAAATGAGAGCCGTCGGATTTCTGGCCGGTGAAGTGGAGCACATCGCCGCCTTCGCCAGGAATCGGCACCCGATCCGGCAACGCCCTGGCCAAGGCGCGGAACAGCACGTCGAACACCCGGAAGAATAACGGGGCCCGGCCTCCGACGGCGGCGGGGAACCGAGGATTCAACAACGACCCGAGCGGCGCGATCACATTGATGGGGCGAACAAAACCGACATTGGTCAATACATCCTGACCGACAATACTTTTGATGGTGCCGAACACCGTGGCTTTTGTCATGCTTACCGGCAGGTTAATGGCGCCGCGCGCTTGCGGCGCCGTCCCGGTGAAATCGACGGTGAGCGTTTCCCCTTCCGCACGTAGCGTCACCTTCAAGGGCATGGCAATGCCATCGCTGCCAAAACCGTCGTCTTCAAAGACATCTTCGTACACGTATTCGCCCCGTGGAATCGTCCGTATGGCGGCGCGGGTCGCTTTCTCGGCGTAATCAATCAGATAGTCACAAGAAGATTGGTACGTTTCCAAGCCGTACTTGTCGAGCAGCGCGCGGATTTCGATTTCCCCACGCCAGCAGCCCGCAATCTTGGCCTCGACATCACCGAGCCATTCATCAGACACGCGGATATTGGCGAGAATCGTTTCCAGCAGCGCCTCGTTGCGCTTGCCGCCCTCGTAGAGTTTGAGAATAGGCAACCGCAGCCCTTCTTCATACGTCTCCGTACACTGGCTGCTGAAGCCGCCGGGAAAACGTCCCCCGATGTCGGTGTGGTGCGAATACGCCACCATAAAGGCAACTACTTGATCTTGCCAAAACGCCGGAGTGATGATCGCCACGTCGGGCATGTGGGTAATCCCGGCGTACGGGTCGTTGGTGACGATTACGTCGCCTGGCTTGAGATTGTCGCCATGTTTTTTGATGATGTAGGGCATCATCTCGATAAAGAACGCCAACTGAAACGGGGCAGCATAGCCCTGGCCGATGAGCCGTCCCTGGCCGTCGCAAATCGCCGTGGCGAAATCGCCGGTTTTCATCATGGCCGATCGTCCGGTCTTCCAGACGGCAATCGCCATCTCTTCAGTGATGGAGGCTAGTTCGTTCTTCACGACTTCAACAAGAATTGGGTCGAATTTGCGGGCCATCGTTCTCTCCTCCGTGCAGTAAGTTCAGTCTTGAAGACTCTCTCTTAGGCTGAAACGAGTTCCCGAACATGAAGAATTTCTTTATCAGCCATTGGCCGGATATCAGCCTGAATGAGTGTCAACACCGCAACAGTCCTGCCTTCGGCGGTCACAAACTCAACTTCGAAAGCAGCGTCACCCTGATAGCAATGCACGACAGCTCCAATATCGCCACACTGCAACCCCTGCTCTTCGATATCATGCGTCAGAACGACAGTATCAAGTTCGCGAATCATGACATATCTCCTTCTTCCTCCTCAGGCTGGGTAGGCAGTGACAAAACGTGGGCGATCCTGATCAAGTTCCACTATCCACACGGTCCGCACCTGCACCCGTCTTCCCGTTGGCGTCTCAAGCGGCCCTTCTATAACATATTTTGTACCGTGCTGCGATGTCATTACTTCTTGTACTTCCTCAGATCGCACGATCGCTAACAATCCCTTTTCTAGCGTTTCTACCCCTGCATCATCAAAGCCAACGAGGCGAAAGAACCCGGCTTTTGCTTTACCAACTAAGTGCGTTTATGACAATAAATAGCCTGTTAGTTTTGCAGACGGAATGTAAGCGTTCTCGCCATTGGGGAGTTTCACGGCTTCTTCCAGACAAAGAACAATATCACTCCTTCACCATCGCCACCGCCTCAACTTCTATCAGCAGTCCCTCAAAGGCTAGTGCAAGCACGCCTACCAACGTGCTTGCGGGCATCTGCTCGGGATTAGGAAAATACTGGCCGCGCACTTCGCGAATAGCGGCAAGATCGGCGGGCTTGAAATCCACCACGTAAGTGTTGAGTTTCACGACATCCGCTGTCGTTGCTCCGGCAGCAGCCAAAGCATTTTTGAGATTTTCGTAGACCTGCTGCGTTTGCGCGCGCAGATCGCCTTTGCCCACCAGCTCTCCTTTAACATTGAAGGCGACCTGGCCGGAGATAAAGACCATCTTACCGCTTGTGGCTGTCACCGCATGCGTGTAGCCGCGCGGCGTCGCTATTGTTGACGGGTTAAGAAATTGCTTGACCATGCGCCCTCCTTTACGGTCGGACTTCATAGTAGGAGTTAATCGGATTGTTAAAATCGTGGCTCTGAAATCGGCTGAAACCGGCTTCGGTCACCATCTTGCGCGCCACCGGTTCAGGAAACCCAAGCGTGCCTAGCCCAGCGCCACCGGGTTCCGAGAGCGCGGAGGACATGCAACTCAGCACCGAGAAGCCGTACATCATCGGAGCCAGCGGATTTTCCGCCAAATTTTCCTCGAAGGTGCCTTTGCCGTGAATATCTGCAATGAGCCAGGTGCCGTCAGGTCGAATGGCCCGACGGATGGCGCCAATCACTGCGGCGGGATTCGCCATATCATGAATACAATCGAACGTGGTAAGAAAATCAAAACTGCCGTCACCTGGGAGAGCGTCGCCATTCACATCGTGGAACGTCACATTGCGCACGCCCGCCTGGACCTTGTTCTCTGCCGCTCGCGCGAGGGCATATTTGGAGATATCGTAACCATGAAACTCTGAGCGCGGATAGGCTTTCGCCATTTCGATCAGAGAAACCCCGGCGCCGCACCCCACGTCGGCGGCTTTGGCTCCAGCTTCCAGCTTCGAGACGACGCCGTCAAGCTTCGGAAGGGCCACAGGCACCAACATGGTGCGAAACCAGGGCGCGAACAACCGTTCAATACCTCGCGCCCCTTCGGGGCCAAACGCATCATAGGGCAGGCCAAGTCCGGTTTTGAACGATTCAGGAAGCCGCTCCAACACGGCTATTTGCTGAGGGAGCGCGCAGAAACCACCGGCGAGAAACATGGGGCTAAGTTCATTGGCCAGCACCATCGCCGCCTCGGGCGACAGCGAAAATTTTCCTGCGCCCTCATAGCTGATAAGCCCCGCCGCTGCTTGACCTTGTAACCACTCACGAATCCAACGTTCATGCAACCCTGTGCGTTGCGCCAGTTCCGAGCTTGTCACCGGCCCGGCTTGTTGCAACGCTTGGTAGAGCCCCATGCGGTCGCCAAGATAGATCATTCCGGAAAGAACCGCTCCGCTCAGAAAACCAAGGACTCGTTCGGCGTTTGCCTGCACTTTCTCCATATCAATCGCATTCTGATTTGTAGCCATGCTATCCTCCTTCTCTAGGCAACTGCCATTACGGTCTTACCTCATAATACGCATTGAGCGGATTTTCAAAATCGTGCCGCATAAATCGAGAGAACCCAGCCGCAGCCGTCATCCGTCGCGCCACCGCTTCGTTAAAACCCAGCGTACCCAAGCCTTCTCCATTAGGCTCTGAGAGAGCGGAGGACATACACCCCATCACCGAGAAGGCATAGAGCAATGAGGTCATCGGGTTTTTCTCCAGATTCTCCTCAAACGTCGGCAGACTCTTGATATCGGCAATAAACCACGTGCCGTCAGGTTTGATCGCCTTGCGAATGCTGCGGATCATCTCCGTGGGATGCGTCATATCATGGATACAATCAAAAGTAGAGACAAAATCAAAACTGCCATCGACGGGGAGCCCATCGGTCCTCGCGTTATGAAACGTCACGTTGTCTACTTTGGCTTGTCGTTTATTTTCCTCGGCGCGGGCCAGGGCATGCTGGGAAATGTCGTAGCCGTGAAACCCGGTTCGCGGAAAGGCTTTGGCCATCTGAATGAGCGCCATGCCAGCCCCGCAGCCAACATCAGCCGCTTTCGCGCCTGTAGTGAACTTCTCAACGACCCCGTCCAGCTTCGGTAAGACTTGCTGAACTAGGGTAAAACGGAACCAGTTGCCGAACACGCGCTCGATACCGCGCGCGCCCTCGGCGCCGCGAGCGTCGTAGGGCAGGCCCAGCCCGGTTCTGAACGACTCCGGCAACTGTTCTACCACCGCCATGCGCTGGGGCAGATCGCTAAAAATACCGACCGCGAGCTTCGGGCTATCCGGATCGGCGAGGAACATCGCTGCTTCCGGCGACAACTCAAATCGCTCGTTGCCCGCATGATCAATCAAACCACTAGCGGCTTGCCCACGGAGCCACTCTCGAAGCCAGCGCTCGTGCAGTCCGGTTTTTTGCGCGAGTTCTACGCTGCTCAATGGACCAGCGTTCTGCATGGCCTGGTACAACCCTAATTTGTCGCCCAGGTAAATCATCGCCGACACACCCATGCCTTTGAGATAGCCGAAAATCCGTTCGCCGCTGGCTTTGACTTTTTGTGGATCGATCGCGCGCGGTTCACTCGCCATGTTTAGTCTCCTCTTGAAAAAAATCGCTCAAGCAAAGACAGAGGCGAAAGACAGCAACGTCCTCCCCCTTCCATCGCTATCTCTCTTCTCTGTCTCTCATCTGCTGAGCCTACATCCCGCTAATCAGCTCCAGAATGGTCCCATCCGGATCCTTGAAACAGACGACGCCGATGGTGGCGCCGCCGGGACCGCTCACCTTCTTGAGCGGCGCCACGAAGTCCACTTTTTTCGCTTTCAGTTCTTCATACGTCTTGTCAATATCGTCAACCGTGAACGCAATCCGGCAAATGCCGACGTTATTCAGCGTGGGATAAGGCTGCCCTTGCGTGGGAGGATCGATGAACTGGACAAGATCAAGAACGGGTGAATTGGGGTCGTCACCGAGACGCATGAACACGCCGCGCAGTTTCTTCGCTTTGACGCCGAGCGCATCGCCTACGCTGGGGTCGTCGAGAGTAAAGTCGTTGACTTTTTTGAAACCGATCCCCTGGTAAAACTGAATCGAACGTTCCATGTCCCGTACACAGATGTTGACATGAAAAAGCTTCTGCAACATGAGTGGGTCCTCCTTGTTTAAGACCATGAACCAAAAAGCAAGGGCGGGCTCAAGACCCGCCCCTACTGGCTACTGACTACTGCATGCTGACTACTGCATTACGCCTGGCCTGAACGCAACACTTGCCCCGGGAAGGCGCCGGTGTGCTTGCCGCCGTCATACAGCACCGTGCCGTTGACGACCGTATATTGCACGCCTTGTGCGGGCATGATGAGGCGTTTGCCGCCGCCGGGCAGATCATTGACCATGTCGCCACGTTTCTTCGATCCCACCGTCTTGAAGTCAAAAATGGCGAAGTCCGCGGCCAAGCCCTTCCTGATCGTCCCGCGTTGGGTAATACCGAAGAGCGTCGCCGGCTCAGAGGTGATGCGTTTGATCGCATGTTCGAGCGTCATGACTTGCCGGTCGCGCACCCAGGTCCCCAGCAGATACGTGCAGTACCCAACGTCGCACAGCATGTCGCAGTGGGCCCCGCCGTCAGAAAGGCCGATCATCGTGCGGGGCTCGAGGATGAGCTCCGGTATATTCTCTTCTTTCGCGTTGAACAATTCATACGTGTAGAACAGATTCAGATCATCTTCGATGGCGAGATCCAAGAAGGTGTCGAGCCCATCCTTGCCGCGCTCTTTGGCGATCTGCGCCACCGACTTCCCGATCAGCGATTGCATCGCCGGGTTTCCTACTTCATGCACGACGCAGCGTTCCCATTTGCCGCCGAACACTTTGGGCGCCTCCATCTCTTTACGGAAGCCCGCGCGGAAGTTTTCGTCACGGTAGAACTGTTTCTGTTCTTCCACTGGTCGCTGGAAAGCCGGTTTCCAGCATGGCAGGTTGGCGAAGATGAAGGGGCTCTTCAGGTCGATCTGGATAATGAGCGGGCGACAACTGACTTGCGGCACCGCCCCTTTCTTGCAGAGGGCGTCGGTCGCCTCAAGGGTTCTCTTCCACGAGCCAGGTCGATCGTCACGATCAAGCAGCGCCAGCCATGTCACCGGGCGGCCACTTTCGGTGAGCAGCAGATCCAATAACGCATACTCTTGCTCGTCGATGGACCCGACGTCGTTCGTCAACGCCAATTCCATGCAGCCTTTGCCCAATTCTTTGAGTGCATTGGCATAGGCTTTGAACTCATTGCGGTCCGCTTGTCGGCAAGCAATAGGCCGGCCTTTGTAGCCGATATGCTGCGCAACGTTCGTCGTGGTGAAGCCGAACGCTCCCGCCGCCACAGCTTCTTTGATTAACGCCTTGATCTGCGCCGTCTCTTGCGGGGTCGCGGGGCGGTCCATCGATTCCTCACCCATAACGAAATGACGGAACGGCGTCAGCGGAGCCATAAAGCCGACGTTGATGCCGCAGCCGCGTTTCTGCGCCGCATTCATGTACTCAGGAAACGTCTCCCACTCCCAAGTGATGCCTTTGGTCAACACGTCAAAAGGAATGGCTTCGACGTTGACCAGATCCCACGCAGCGATCTCGCGCGCTTCAGGCTTACAGGGCGCGATGCCGACCCCGCAGTTGCCCATCACCAAACTAGTCACACCATGCCATGACGATGAGGTAATGAGGGGATCCCAACAAATCTGCGCATCGTAATGCGTGTGGGGATCGACAAACCCCGGGGCAACAATCAAGTCCGAGGCGTCGATCACTTTCTTCGCTCCCTCAGTGATCTTGCCGATTTCGGCAATCTTGCCATTGGCAACCGCAACATCCGCTTGATACCGCGATGCGCCAGTGCCATCCACTACCGTCCCGTTTTTAATGAGTAGATCGTAAGACATGAAAGACCTCCTTTACTCAATGCGGAATTCGGAACGCCGAATGCGGAGTGAAAAAAGAGAGAACTTTCTTCAACTATTCCGCATTCCGCACTCCATAATCCGCAATTCCTAAATAACGCCTTCTTTTTCCAAGTCAACCCGTTCCTGCTTCGTCAGCTTCAACAACTCATCGTACACGTAATCGTTATCTTCGCCATAGCACGGCGCGGCGCGCTCCGTGGGTCCGCCTTGATTGACCGTGGCGTTGGTAAAGTGAAACGGTACATCTTTGATCGGCCACTCGCCGATTTCGCTGTGTTGGAGTGGAATCAGCCAGCGCAAATGACTGAGCTGTGGGTCGCGCTCAACGCGATCCTGCGCCGTCTGGCACACCCCGGCAGGAACTCCAGCTTTTTGCAGGCGTTCCTGCAAAGCAAACGGCTCTTGATCTTTGGTCCACTCGTTGATAAAAGCATCAAGTTCATCTTGCAGCAGGATTCGTTTGCTTAGCGTGCTAAAGCGTTCCTGTTGCGTCCAGCCTGGAGTTCCCATCTCACGCACCAATGCGCGCCATTCGTCGTCGTTCGTAATGGCGATGGCGATCCAACGATCACTCCCTGCACAGCGATAGGCGCCATGCGGCGCGGCGGGCTTGTAGGGAGAGCGGTTGCCGGTACGTTGATACGTGCGACCGTTCACCAAGGAGTCGAGCACGGCAGAGCCCGTCATGTAGATGCCAGGCTCCACTTGTGAGCAGTCGAGATACTGCCCCTTCCCTGTCCGCTTCTTATAGTAGATGGCGCAGAGCATGGAGATTGCGCAATAGTACGCGCCACTCCAATCCATATAGGAAAAGCCCCAGCCTGCCGGTGGATATGGCGCAGGTAATCCGGACTGTTCAGTGAGGCCACTCGCCGCTTGAGCGATTGGACCATAGGAAACGAATTTGACGTATGGACCTTTGTATCCCCAACCTGGTTGTTGGACGTAGATGATGTCGTTCTTGATCGCTTTCAGTTCCTCGTAGCTTAAGCCCCACTTGCGCATAGTCTCAGCCGTAAAGGCTTCGACCACGACATCACTAACACTCACAAGTCGTTTGAACAATTCGCGGCCTTTGGGATGACCCATATTTAAGCTGACGCCACGTTTTCCGGCGTTCACATCGTTGAAAAAGCCGGCGCGGTTCACGCTTTTCGCACTGTCTTTACTGAGACCAGCCATTTCGATGGCTCCGGCTTTTTCCGCGCGCTCGCCTTTGGCCGGTGCAAACGGCGGCATATACCGCAGGAAATCGAGTCGATCACGCCACTCGATGCGGATCACCTCCGCGCCAAGACTAGCAAGCAGCCGCGGTCCTCCTGCTCCAGCGAGCAACCAAGTCAAGTCAGCAATGCGTACGCCTTCTAGTGGTCTCACAGGATTACTCCTATTGATTCATTTGTTCATCGGGTCATTGAATCATTGAAAACATTGACCGATGACTCAATGGCTCAATCACACAATTTTGCGCTCTTGCAACCGCTTTACTTCTTCAGGCTTCATGCCTAACTGCCCACAAAGAACATCCTCATTATGTTCCCCAATGAGTGGCGCGCGAGGCCCTTGCCGCCAGGTCACTTCGTTGGGCAATAGCGGCGCACCAACGTAGGTGAAGCGCTCACCCAACTCGGGATGCTCCACTGCGGTAAACGTCGCGCGCATCCGCCACTGCTCGTCTTGCAAGTTCTCTTCTGGTCGGCGGATGGGCGACCAGGGAATCCCAAGGTTTTGACCTTCACGCCAGATCTCCTCCAGGCCGAACGCTGCCACACAATCACCTTGCACGTCCGCAAAGTGCTTGGCAAATTTTAACCCTTTACGGTTATTGGGGTCGTCATATTTCTTATCAGTGAGATCCCCCGCTTTCCCTTTGCCGTCAAGAAAACTCACAAGGGTTTCGTAGCCCCCCGGAAACGGGTTTGGCAAAATGATCGAGTAGCGTCCGTCGTTGGTAGGGAACTGCACCTCTGGTCCGATCACTGGTTGCGCATGTCGTCCAGTTTGACGATGACAAGCAGTTTGGTTGTAGATCCAATTCGGCACATCGACCTCTGTACAGACACTCACTGCTTGGTGAATCGGCACCTCGATCAGTTCTCCCTGCCCGTAAGTCTCGCGACCAATGAGCGCCCCGACCGTGGCCATAAACGCTTGGTTCCCGGCGATGTGATAAGCGTGCCACATCTGCGGCGCAATCGGCGGCGTGTTGTAGGCGCCGTCTGCTTTCGGGTTGTAGCCGCAACACATCATCTGCCCGCCTAAAGCAAGGTGGACCAGATCATTGGCCTTATAGTCACGCCAGGGGCCACTATGCCCAAAGGGCGTCATCACAACGTAGATGAGTCGGGGATTCAACTTTTGCAAAGCGTTCCAGTCTAGCCCAAGTTTTGCCAATGTCTCAAGTGGTAACGAATCCAGCAACACGTCACTTTGGGCAATCAGTTTCTTAAGCAGCTCTGTTCCTTCGGGCGTGTAGATATCGAGCGTGACGCCGCGTTTGCCAAAGTTGTAATGCCAAAAATACAGACTGCGATCGGGACGGGCCTCGTCGTGATAAAAGGGGCCCAGCGTACGTGTGGAGTTGCCGCCGGGCGGCTCGACTTTGATGACATCAGCGCCCGCGCCGGCGAGGAGTTTACCGCAGAACTCGCCTTTCTCGTCCGCGAGTTCGAGTACCTTTACATCAAAGAGGAACCCTTCCATATTTTTCTGCTTTCCCTACCGTCTGGATCATCACTCACCAAGAAACGGGGAATCGGGGAATTTGAGGATTTTCTCCGATTCTCCCCGTCTCCGGTTCTCCGATTCAGTGCACGCTTCTCTATACTTTGCTGGAAAATCACGGCGGCCTTATTACATCAGCGATGTTCCCGCCGATTCGCCGCCGTAGCTGGCGAAGGGCACGGTCTGGGCGCGAGCCGTGGGCTCGGTGATGACGTTGAGAAGTGCAGGACGCCCGTTCTCCACTTCTTTCCAGGCGCGCTCGATCGCCGGACGTACGGCATTGGGTCCTTCAACCAGTTCTCCGTAGGCGCCAAGCCCTTGCGCCACCAGATCATATCGCACGATTCCTAAGTCCCGACCAGGTACGTGCATATTGTTGCCGGGGCTCGCAGTCCAGCCGCCGTTGTTGCTGACCACAACGAGAACCGGCAACTGACGACGCACGGCAGTATCCAGCTCCATCAAATTCAAACCGAGCGAGCCATCGCCATGCAGGACGACAACCGGACGATCCGGAGCCGCCGCCTTGGCGCCGACGCCGAACGGAAGACCCACACCCATACATCCGTTGGGACCAGGATTGAGCCGCGCCCCGGGCGTGAAAGACGGAATCACTTGTCGTGACATGTTCATGATCTCATGGCCGTCCACCGCGAGGATGCCGTTGCGTGGAATGAAGTCGCGCACCTCTTTACACAGACGCATAGGATGGACCGGCGTCTGATTGGAGTTCAGCAACGGAGACATTTTCTCGCGGTTCTCACGGTCCTTGGCTCCGAGCTGTTGCACCCAGGCGGAATTCTCGCCGAAACTGACTCGTCCCTTCGCCACTGCCGTGAGTTGCTGAAAGGCAGCTTTGGCGTCGGCCACGATGCCAAGCTCTACACTGCGCGTCCGCCCGATTTCTTCGGAATCTACATCGATCTGGATGAACTTGGCTTCTGAGGAGAAGCGAGGCGGACGACCGTAACCAATGATGAAATTGAGACGTGTACCCACCACCAACACGACATCAGCTTCTCGCAACGCGTAGGAACGCGCGCCGAGGAGGCTGAGCGGATGATCGTCGGACACCACACCGCGCCCTTGTGGAGTCGTGAAAAACGGGATGCCGGTAGTTTCCACAAATCGTTGCATCTCGGCGCCAGCGCCAGACCAGAAGATGCCGCTGCCGGTAATAAGCAATGGTTTTTTTGCGCCTTTGAGCAGATCCACCGCTTTCTCAATCGAGCGACTGTCAGCCACAGGGAGCGCTTTCTCGCCGATGGTTGGCTGCGCCCACACGCGTTTCTCATCCACTTTCTCAACCAGCATGTTGCCGGGCATGTCGAGGTACACTGGGCCGGGCTTCCCCTGTCGCGCCCGCAACATGCCCATGTGGACGTACTCTTTGGCGCGATGCGATTCATAAATGCGGGCAGCCCATTTTGAGATCGGCTTGAACACCGCGAGTTGATCAAATTCCTGAAAATCGCCGAGATCGTAATAATGAACCGCCGAAGCCCCACCGAGCCCCAGCACGGGACACGCATCGAGAAACGCATTGGCCATGCCGGTGAGGAGATTCGCGGCGCCAGGACCACCAGCCCCCATACAAACGCCCACTTTCCCTGTCACCCGGGAATAGGCGTGCGCCATCATGGCCGCCGCCTGCTCATGCCGCACATCGATTAGGCGAATCCCTAATCGTTCCGCGTGCATGGATAACAAGATATTAGGACCGCCCATGATGTAGAAAATGGTGTCAACGCCTTCTTCCTTCAATCCTTCGGCCATCAGTTGGCTGCCGTCCACTTGCGCCATACGAAGCTCCTGAAAATTAAGAATGAAGAATTAACAATTAAAAATGAGAAGACGAAGAGGGATGGAGAAAGCAACCATGACATGTAATAAAAGCAGGTCACTCTTTGTGATTTCTGAAATTTTTCATTCTTAATTTTTAATTCTTAATTTGACTCACAGTATTACTCCCCAGGAAGGAGGGCTCTTGCGAGCCCTTCCCTCCTTCCTTCCCGGGGGTCCCCGAGCCGCTTACGTTATGACCTAAGCCTCCGTAGCGGCTTACCCAACACCTGTCTGTCAGGGCGATCCACCTATCAGCCCCGTTCTCGCGCTCGGCGAGCTACACCCTCCATTGGCATGCGAGATGAGTCGTCAAGCGCCATCCGGAACATTATGCACACCCCCTTCTGCATACGGCTGTCTTTGCGTAAGGTTCTCATGATAACGACTCATGCCGTTGAGGCATGTCCTTCTCCACCGTTTCCGGCATCATCATCGCGACGCCGTTCGGTTGAGGCGTTTTGCTCTCCACCACCTGCAACACGATCTCCTTTAAGGCCGACAAATAGTCGTCAACTTTGGCAAATCGTTTCAGCGCCCAGTGACGCACCGCCCACGACTGCGCCAAAATCAAGAGGCAATGCGCTTTGAGATTAATGTTCCCGGAAGGAAACGCTCCTTTCTCCACACCATACGTGATGACATCTTCAATGAAGCGCTGGATGCGTTCTTCGCCTTCGAGAATGCGGCGGCGTTCGGCCACGGTCAGCGATTTGAGTTCCTGAAACCCAAGCACAGTATATCGTCGTTGTTCATCAATCATTTGAACATAGAACTCGTACGCCAACCACAGCAGCTCCTTTGGGTCAGCCCCCGCTCCCCTGAGTCGTTCGAACTCTGCGCGTTGGTTTCGTAGGGTTGCTTCCGTTCGGTCTTGATTTCGCGAGAACAGGAAAAAGAGAATTTCTTCTTTACTGGTGAAGTAGTTAAAGACAGAACCGACGCTGACTCCGGCTTTCTGCGCGATCTCTCGCACGCTCGTACTGTGATAACCGCCATTGAGGAAGAGCCCGGCCGCCGCGTCGGCGATGTGCTCTTTCCCTTCCAACAAGCGCTTCTCGTCGGTGACTTGGGAGGTTGGTTTTCGTTTTCTGCGAAGGACCTGTGCTTTCACTCGTCCTTCCCTTTCTCGGAACGCCAAGCATCAAATGAGTGAATGTTCATTTCTTAGCCTCTTATGCCAGATAGGCGCCTCTTGTCAAGGCGAAGCGACATACGAGGCTCGGCGGCCGGAAAAACGACACGCCAAACTGTTTAGCATAGCTCCCGTTTGCGCTGACGAAAGCCTCAAAAAGTGATAGATTTTCCCCATGCCGCACCAGACAGCTTTTGTTTCGATGGAAATTTTTACCCAGAGAGAACTTCAACCGCGAAAGAAGTCCTAAATTCCAGGATGGCGGCGGTGTCTGCCAGCCGTGTCTTATTCATTTGATGCGGCTTGTGGTGGCCATTTCAGCATCTTGGCTTGAGCAACTTCCAAGACAAAGTCTCGCACAAACTGGCTCGCGCCGAGAATTTCTACACCAATCAGTTCGCCTTTGTCATTCAGCTCGGCTGTGACATTCGGGGCTAACTCCACACTTCCGGCTTCTTTCTCATCTGTAATCGAAAGATGGAGAATGTCATCTTCTTCAAAATACATCATGCGTGGTTTACTCATGAATAAATCTCCCGCTCCATAAGCGAAACGAGATCCATGCTTCGGAATTTTCTTAGTCTTCTTTTCCTTTCGCCACTTTCTCGGCCCACTCAACCACATGCGTAGCAAGGCGGAGAGCGACCTGATACTCCGATTCAGAGACCTCCTCTTCGAATCCAGGATACCGAGTTTCCACCGCATAGCGGGTCAGCACATCGGCTTCTTTGATCTCCGACGGGATATCTAGACCCGTGCTTTCGAGAAGGTCCATCAACCGCACCAAGGAATGTGTCCTTGGAAACGCAATGCCTTGATGGAGGCAAAGAGCTTTGATGGCTTTCTCTGCCGCCTGCTGAGCATCCCAACAGAGATCTTCGAGAAACACTTCTGCATGCTGAGGCCCCAGAGCCGCACGCCGGAGGTTACTTCTGGCCCGCTGTAGCCAGGTCCGTGGGCTCGTGGGGTCACGCTTCATAGATCACGATCCCCTCTTTTAGTGCGGGGTAAAGGACGGTCCCAATCTTATCTCCGAACGCTTGGATATCGTCTTCCGTCACAACAACAACATCCACCGGGACCGGCACTCCATGCAAGTTACGATAGATCTTTCCAGCTAGATCTCGCCGGTGAACAGGCTCCTGCACAACCACTAGTAAGTCCACGTCGCTATCCGGTCCCATCTCTCCACGCGCGGCAGAGCCGAAAAGGATAAGACGCTGAGGATGGGCAATTGGCACGACCCGAGCAATGAGTTCCCGTAAGACTTCTGGTTCAGGTTTCTTTGTGTCGAGAATCACGCTCGTTTCTCCTGACTCTGAAATCCAATCTCAGTCTACATCAGCAAATTCTCGATGTCAGCAACGACAGATTTTTCAGAGATCGAAGTGGTTTCATAATGGCGCAGAGCAATGCACTCACCTTTTCTTCCTGTCACAATGTAGTCAGGATCTTCGATTGTTTCTACAACCAACTCAAGGTTGCCTGCCATATAATCGTGAGATTCCACCACATGCGTCCAGCGTTCATCTGGGATGCGAATCGGAATTCCATTTTTCGAGACCGCTCTCTCCATTACGCTCTTCCCCAAATCACCCTCAAGGGTCGAACTTCAGCGCCGCTGCCGCCTCAATCGCGCCATAAATCTCTGCTCGCATCTCTTTCGTGGTCCGCTCACTTCAGCCCCGCTTTGCGCAACGCGGTGATATGCCGCTCCAGCAGCGCCGGGTCTTTGATCGGGGTTCGCTCTTTGTGAACTTCCAAGGAGAACTTGGGGTTGATCCGCAGCACTTCGGCTACTTCAGCCTGGGCTTCGGCTTCTTTACCTAGCTCACTGTAGGCCGCCGCCAAATTCAGGTGGGCACTCAGAATGTTGGGGTAGTGGTTGAGATATTGCCGTAGAGGAGTGATCGCCTTGTCCGGCCGCCCGGCCAAGTCGTAAGCCGCGCCGATGTTGATCAAGTGGTAGTCCACAACATTGGACTTGAGGCGCAGCGCCTGCTCTGCTCTCTCACTCGCTTCCTCTGGCCGACCGACCCGGCTCAGCACCTCGGCCAGAAACGCATAGCCATCAACCAAGGTGGAATCAAGCGCAATCGCCCGCTCCAGCTCGGCTACGGCCAGCTCATACTGCTTTTGCCATAGATAGAAATAGCCCAAGGTCACGTGGCCCCGGGCATAGGCATCATTGAGGGCGAGGTCTCGGTGCACTGCCGCCTCCGCCTGCACTAGCGGCTGGACATCTGGACTCTGTTGCGCGGCCCACTGCTGCACATAGCTGAGAGCAAGCATGCGATGGACACTCGGAAAATTGGGGCTCCGGCTGCTGAGGTCCTTCAGCGCGGCGACCGCTTCGGTATACCGTCCTGGGTAGTAATAGGCGCATCCCAATTCCAGTAAGTACCAGGACGGATAGCGAGGGTTAAGCCGCATCGCCTGCTCCATCATCCGCGGGGCTTCTGCTGGCCTGCCCGCACGCCACAGTGTGTCCGCCCGCCAGACATAGCTATCCGTATTATTGGGATCGAGGGCGGTGGCCTGCTCGCCTTCAGCTAGGGCTTGGTCATACTGTTGCTTCTCCGTATAGAGGAAGCCCAAGAGCGAATGGGCTACTGGCAGCGAGTCGTCCAGGGCAAGGGCCTGGTGCGCCAGCGCCAACGACCGTTCCCAGGTCTGGAGGTCTGCACTCCAGCGCCAGGCCCGCTCAAAGCAGTAGGTCCACCCCAGGTATGCGTACGCTTCGGCATACTGCGGATCCAGGGCCACGGCTTGCTCATACAGCTGCCGCGCCTGCACATTGGTCTCTTTGGTGAGGCGCGAATAGGCCTCCATCCCGCGCAAGAAGGCGTCATAGGCTTCCAAGTTGTCCGTGTGCTTGCGTACGAGGTACCCTTCCAATGTCAGCTTCAGCGCCATGACGAGCTTCTTTACGATCTCATCTTGCAGGGCGAAAATATCCGTGAATGGACGATCGAAGCGCTCCGACCACACATGCTCGCCAGTCGTGGTGTCGATCAATTGGGCAACAATCCGCACCTGGTCCCCTGCTTTTTGCACGCTGCCTTCCAGCACGTAGCGCACGCCTAGTTCTTTGCCGATCTCTTGCACGTTGATCGCCTTGCCTTTGTAGGTAAAGGCAGTGTTGCGGGCGATCACAAAGAGGCTGGAGATGCGCGAGAGATCGCTGGTCAGCACGTCGGTGATGCCGTCGCTAAAGTAGTCCTGTTTGGGGTCGTCACTCATGTTGGCGAAAGGCGGCACGACGATGGAGGGTTTGTCGGGCAGCGGTGGAAACTCCTTCGGAGTGGGGTGTGGCTCACGCGATGTGTCCGGAGGCAAAGGGGAGAAATAGTGAGTGGTAACAAAAATCCCTGTAATGAGGAGAAGTCCTATCGCTGTTAGGAGAGGCATGAGGCGCAGCCGACCGGAGAGCTTCAGGCGTTGGACTTGAAGCTTGTGGCGAAAGCTTTTCGGCGATTCAGAGAGTAGAGCGTAAACTTGAAATCGTTCAGCAATGTTCTTCAACTGCGGGCGGCCCAAAGAGACGACCGTGCCCACCTCCAGCTTCTTGGCCACATCTCGATAGACCACATCAGAAATGCAAATCGTATCCGGCCCCGTTAGTTCCTGTAAGCGTTTGGCGATGTTGACGCCGTCACCAAACACATCCCCGTCCTTCTGCACGATGTCGCCGGAATGGACGCCGATGCGGATGTGAATCTGTTCGGCGTTCTCATGCTCGCTATTGTGGGTGTGGAATTGCCTCTGGATCTGTTGCGCGCATTGCACGGCATGAACAACGGAGGGAAAGTCGACGAGGAACGCATCACCGATGGTCTTAATGACTGTGCCGTGCTGCTCAGCAACTGCGCGCCGGATGATGTCGTTATGGACATCCAGCAGACGCAGCATGCGAGGTTCGTCGACCCCCATTTGGCGGCTGAAGCCGACGATGTCGGTGAACATGATCGCGGCCAGTCGCCGACTCTCCGTATGCCCTCCGCTGCTGGGATTGTCCTTCATGGGCACAGATTATTCTTCCCGCGTTCCCTCGCTGTCAACTGTCCGGTGAGAAATTAAGAGCCATGGAACAAACCTCCACCAGGGCGACCTTTCACGGTCGCCCATATCTGACTATTCTTTACATAATCATAAATCAGGCTCCCGGGCGCATAAGTTTTCCAGGCAGCCCGCCTTGATACATATCGTCGGCATAGAGGACGTGTCCGCCAACGATCGTCTGTTGCACGCCTTTGGCGCGTTCGATGAGTCGCGGCTTGCCACCGGGGAGATCATTCACCCATTCAGGTGGATAAAGCCCGACTGTATCAGGATCAAACAGCACGAGGTCGGCATCCATTCCTGGGGCGATGCGCCCCTTCTGCGAGACACCGAGAAAGGCGGCGGGCTCGGAGGTGAGTCTGCGCACGCCTTCTTCGAGCGTCATGGCCTGGCGCTTGCGCACCCATTCACTAAGCAAATACGTTGGGAGACCGGCGTCACAATGCTGATCCACGTGGGCCCCGGCATCGGACAAGCCTAGCAGTACGCCTGGATGAGTAATCAGCTCACGTACTTCATCGGGATTTGTGTTGATGACTGACAAGGTGATGCCCATCTCCAAATTTTCGTCAATCGCCAGATCAAGTACGGTGTCGATTGGGTCTCGATTCCACTGCGCTGCAATTTCAGCGATGCTCTTGTTCAGATATTGCTTGTTGCGCTCTTGTTCGACGCGTACGACATGCACGCGATCCCACTGATTAGTGAAAATCGCGCCGCCGACTTTTAGTTCACGACGAAAGGCCTCGCGAAACTCGGGCTTCTTGTACAAAGCGATTTGCTCAGGCACTGGACGATTGAACGCGTCTCGCCACGAAGCAAAGCTGGCAAAAATAAACGGCACCTTGAACGTATAGTACTGCTGAATCGGACGCGGCGTCACTTGCGGCGGGATCCGCAACCCTTGTCGCAACAACGGTTCAACTCGGTCAAGCGTCTTGCGACACACGCCAGGCATATCAGAACGTCCAAGCAGCCCCAGCCATGTCACCGGACGCTGACTCTCCGTCGCCACGGCCACGAGCAGGTCCATTTCCTCTTCAGACATCACGCTGACACTACGAGTGAGGGCAATCTCAATCACACCCCGTCCCAGTTCGCGCATCACCCGACCCAACGTGCACAATTCATTTTTGGTCGCCATGCGACTGGCCAGCGGTTTGCCTTGATAGCCAATATGTTGATTCAGTAAACTCAATGAGAAACCAAACGCGCCCGCGTCCATCGCTTGACGGAATAAAATCGTCATGCGAGCGAGTTCGTCTGCATTTGCTTCGCGTTCCGACGCTTCGGCGCCCATCACATAGTAACGAAAGCTGGACAGTGGCACGAGAAAGCCCACGTTGAGACCAACCCCGCGCTGCTGAATGGCGTGCATATATTGGGGAAAACTCTCCCACTCATCCCACGCCACGCCGTTGAGCAACACATCTTGAGGCATCGCTTCCACGTTTACGAGATCCCACGAAACAATATCTTTCTCTTTGGGACGACAAGGAGCGACGCCCACTCCGCAGTTGCCCATCAGCACGCTGGTGACGCCGTGCCAGGGAGAACAGGTCAGCAGCGGGTCCCACGATACCTGCGCATCGTAGTGCGTATGAATATCGATGAATCCCGGCGCCAGCGCTTGCCCGTCAGCATTGATCGTCCGTGTAGCGACGCCAGAAATGTCGCCAACGTCAACAATTTTTCCGTCTTTCACCCCAAGTGAACCTCGCACAAGGGGACTCCCGGTTCCATCGCAAATGCGGGCGTCTTTAATGAGTAGATCGTAACTCATAACAACCCTCCTTTCGGATTACTCGTTCAACCAGCCAACGGTAGCATAGAGGCGCAGATCCGCAACAAGCACGAGGTCCGTTCCGTTGATTTTTTCAGCATCCATCGCTCGCTTGAGGCGATCGAGTCCGGCTTGATACTCCTGTTGAGAGAGAATCGTTAATTGAGAAGTGTAGCTTTGGTCAAGCAGACCACGCTCGATAGCGGCGCTAGCAGGCATCTGCATGGCCAGGTGTTCGGCCACACTCGTTTCACATCGGTGAAATCCAGCCCGAGTCATAGCCGTCTGCAACTCCGTGGCGGAAGGATAACGCTGCTTGTCGAGGTCAAGCGTCTCGTGAAAATAGTCGTACACCCACCAGCGGTCGAGTCTAGCATGAGGATCAAGACTGAGGCTCATCAGTCCTCCGCCGGGGCGCAGGATGCGGCGAGCCTCAGACAAGAACCGAGGCTTGTCTACAAAATGATGAAAGGCGTTGATACAAAACACCCGGTCGAAAGACTGGAAATGGTAGGGCAGGTCTTCGGCGCGACCCCGCACCAGTGGGGTCTCCGGCGCTTCCTCCCGTGCACGTTGCAGCATATTTGTCGATAAATCGAGCCCTACCAAGAGGCCAGTCCGCCCTTTGAGCATCTTCAACCAGTGCCCCGTTCCGCATCCCACTTCCAGGATATTAATGTTGCGCTTTTCTCCAAGAAAGGTAGAGAGAGCGTACTCAGTCCCGGGATAGGTCTGCCCTTGGTAGCGGCGATTATATTGGGCGGAAATGGAATCGTAGTCAGTCACACGGGACATGACGCATCTCCCCTTAGAGCGGCAACTTCCA
The DNA here is from genome assembly GCA_964441775.1 of uncultured Enterobacteriaceae bacterium. Lineage (GTDB taxonomy): Bacteria > Desulfobacterota > Binatia > Bin18 > Bin18 > SYOC01. The sequence goes on along the minus strand of CAYTVL010000021.1, from coordinate 29,616 downwards.
TCAAAGCCTCTCGCTGTTCAGGGCATTGTGGTTTTGCCCCGAATCTTTGCGCTATCATAATAGTATGAATACGCAACACGCTACCAGCCAATCGCAGGCCAGTTTTGCTCTTGCCACGTTTCAGCTTGACCCGCAGCGTGGATTTCTGCCCACGCCTGATCCACTGACACAACTGCCCCCGGGTTTCACCGCCTGGGAAGAAATGGCGTGCGAACTGCCCAAGTTTCTTGTCACAGGAACGATTCGGCGACGCCTGGAGCAACTACCGCTCCTCAAAGTCTCGGTCCTGCAAGGCCGCCCTCAGCTTGAGCGTGCGATGATGTTGCTGTCGTACTTTGGGCATGCGTATGTCTGGGGAGAGCCGACGCCAGCAGCCCGTATTCCCGCCACTCTCGCCGTCCCTTGGTATGCCGTAGCTCAGCGGCTGGGGCGCCCGCCAGTGCTGTCCTACGCCTCGTATGCGCTGCATAACTGGAGACGACTCGATCCTGCTGGACCGATCGCCCTGGGAAACGTCGTCCTCTTGCAGAATTTTCTGGCGGGCATTGATGAGGAATGGTTTATCCTCGTGCATGTTGACATTGAAGCGACTATGGGGTCGGCGCTCGCCGCACTCGTTCCCGCTCAGACAGCCGTGCGCCAAGACGATGGACAACAGTTGGAGCAGTGCCTCTCCACTATCGCCGCTGCGCTGGAACGCGCCTATAACACGCTGCTGCGTATGCCTGAGTGTTGCGATCCGTATATCTACTACCAGCGCGTCCGCCCCTACATTCACGGCTGGAAGAATCACCCTACCCTGCCCACGGGCGTGGTGTATGACGGCGTAGACGCGTATGGCGGAGCGCCACAGCAGTTCCGTGGGGAAACCGGGGCGCAGAGCTCCATCATTCCGTCACTCGACGCCGTGCTGGGCATCACGCATAAGAACGATCCCTTGCGCCCCTATCTGATGGAGATGCGCGAGTACATGCCGGAGGAGCATCGAGCCTTTATTCACTTGCTTGAGCAAGGCCCATCGGTGCGTGAGTACGTGAGTGCTCACTACACCGACCAACCTGGCCTACGAGAGAGTTATAACGCCTGCATCCAGTGGATGAGTGATTTTCGCGCCAAGCATCTAGAGTACGCCGCACGCTACATCCATCAGCAGAGTCAACACGGCATGGACAACCCGACGAGCGTTGGCACGGGCGGGACACCGTTTATGCCGTACTTAAAGAAACATCGGGACGAGACGCTAGAGCATCTTATTTCGTAGCCATCGGGGCTTAGAAGGATATTACTGCCCATTGGGAACCGAGCCGCGACCGTGAGGGAGCGATTCTTCAGCCGCTTGCTGACGCGCGCGGCTCGGACCGTCTCGTCCTGCGCCATACAAGCGAAGGAAATTTGCTTTAGGCCTCTGCTCCTCGATTTTCGGATTAAACTTCACTCTAGTTGGGCTGTATCCCGTTCCTTTTCTCTACCCCCGCAGCCGCTGCGGCGATAGGCGTTCCGCAGAAATACCCAACGCAGCAAGCGGCGCGGGCACGGGCTGTTCAAGTAAGATCGTGCTACAGGCGTGCCCCATCGCCGCCGCCGTCTGGATGCCATAGCCTCCCTGACCGGCCAACCAGAAGAACCCTGGAGCAGTAGGGTCAAAACCACCCACCAACTCGCCGTCGGCCACGAAAGACCGCAGGCCCGCCCACGTACGGGTTGGTCGCCGAATCGTCATCGTCGTAGCTTCCTCAATCCGCGCGATGCCCGCCGCAATATCAATCTCCTCTGGTCGCACATCATGAGGCGGCATGGGGTCCACATTCGCAGGCGAGCCCAACAGCATACCGGCTTCGGGTTTGAAGTAGAAGGATTCATCCGCCCCAATCACCACTGGCCACGAAGCAATGGAGGTCGCTTCTGGAGGAGCAAAAATAAAGGCGCTGCGACGCTTCGGCACCAATCCAACTGGAGGAACACCTGCGAGTTTCCCCACTTCATCACACCAGGCCCCAGCAGCGTTAATCACGACCTCAGTCTCGAACACCCCTTGTGAGGTGTCGATCCGCCAGCCCCTCGGTTGCCTTTTGAGTGCGGTGACTTCCGCCGAAGTGAGAATCTGCCCGCCGTTCTGGCGAATCCCTTTGAGGAAGCCTTGCAGCAGAGCATGCACGTCAATATCGGTTGGGTCTGCTTCGTAGGTCGCGCCACTCAACCGCTCCGCTCGGAGTACAGGCACACGTGCTTGCGCTTCCACAGGAGAGAGGCGTTCGACTTTGGCGCCCATGTTCTGGGCAATGTCGTAGGCTTCTGCAAGCAACGCCCGTTGCGCTTCGGTTGCGATCATTAATACGCCGCGCGGGGTAAGAATGGGGTGTTCGGTAAAGCCTGGAGGCGGAAATTCATAGAATGGGCGGCTGCCAACCGTTAGAGCGCGGACGAGCGGTGGACCATAGGTCTCGATAAACATCGCCGCCGATCGACCGGTTGTATGATAGGCGGGTTGCGACTCGCGTTCGAGGATCAGGACAGACTCATGCTGGGACAACCAGTACCCGACCGAGGCGCCAGCCATCCCAGCCCCGATGATCACAAAACGATGCGGCATTTTCATTCCTCCCCAGCAGTGTGGAGGAGCCTCGCGCGCGACTCTTTACTTAAAAACAAAAGAGACACCTTGTTGAGCTGTCTCTCTCTTGTTAATCGAACTTGAGGCCCATAGACTCGATCGGTGAGCGGTCCACAACCGGCAGCCGATGGGCTCCAGCGTAGGCTTTCATGATGCCGGGCTCACGTTCGTAAGGATCGGGCAGATCCAGTTCCGCTGCGTACTCACGCACCGCGGGCGTTATTTCGTTCGCCAGTAGACGCATGCTCGTCATGCGATCCTGATTACTAACCGGGCCTTGCACATTGAAGAAGATGAAAATACCGGGGCGCAGAATCTGCAACATCGCCTTGATTTTCGGCAGCACGGTCTTCGGCGTGCCGCAGATCACTTGATAGTTGCGCTGGGCCTTCTGAAAACTGCCCGCCAGCTTGCGACGCACTTCGTTATAATCGACCTCGTGGTCGTCTTCATCCGCTTGCGCTTGTCGTAGTTTATCGGGGCTCACGCCAAGCCAACTGCCGCCAGGCTGACGTGCAAGCATCTTCACGGCGCCTTTGGAATTGTAGCCAGGAGGCAGCGTAAATTCCGGTCGAGAGAACGCGTTCTGCCCGCCACCATATACGAAGCCTTTCCCTAACTCTTGCGCCTTCTCCTCGGTTTCCGCCACAAACGTGGGAATCAGGTAGCCGAAATTTTCCGGCCCGGCTTGATAGCCTTGTCGCGCGGCTTCATCAGCATACAGGTCCCAGAGGTCACACGAAGGACCAATCGCCGTGCCCAAGCCAATGTATGGATAGCGATGCTCGGCGCACCATTTCACCGTTTCCGGGCTGAGCACGCCGGGAATCCAGATCGGCGGATGCGGTTTCTGATACGGCAGCGCCCAGGGATTCACGTGACGATAGTGAAAATGTTTGCCTTCATAACGCCACGGTCCTGGCATGGTCCACGCCTTCACGATGAAGTCATGGGCTTCGTTGAAATATTCGCGGTTATAGGCGGGGTTGGCATTGTTGAAAAATTGCTCGCTGCCGGCGCCGCGCACCCAGCCCGTCACCAAGCGACCGCGCGAGATCAAGTCAATTTCCGCAAGTTCTTCCGCCATGCGTAGCGGATGCTTCAGCACCGGCAGCGGGTTGCCGATCAGCACGATCTTCACTTTCTTGGTGATGCGCGCCAGGATCGACGCCTCCACATTCATCACCCCGCCCATGCAGAACGGATTGCCGTGATGTTCATTGAGCGCGACCACATCGAAGCCGAGTTCCTCGGCGTAGCACGCTTCATCAAGGTAATAGTTGTAGTCATCAGCCGCTTTCTCGCGATCGAAAAATTTATTCGAGACGGCGAAGAAGGCGTGATTCTTGAACACCTCATCTTCAGGCACCCAACGATAGGGGCGCTCGGTGAAATAGCCGATTTTCATAGTTGTCTTCCTTACCAGCCGTAGGGCTAAGGGAGAAAAATGGAAACGTAGAACGCGATGCGTGTGACGTGACCATACACCGCGAGGTATGCGGATCACGTGCGACGCATCACGAAACAGGCACGACGGTTCACGCCGCGAGGAACGCTTTGACCACACGAACAAATTCGGCCGAGTTTTCAATCTCCGAACGATGCCCCACGTTATTGATCACGGCAACCTGCGCCTGAGGAAGCGCTTTCTTGTACGCGTCAATGCAGCCTTTCGGCACAATCGCATCTTTGTCGCCCCAGACAAGCAACGTCGGGACGTTCTTCGCCGTGGGCAACAAATACGGCAGGCTGGGGTTGTGCATGTAGGGCTCCCAGCCAATGCGGGCGGATTCGGCGCGCGCGTCCTCGAACGCTTCAAATTGGTCAGGCGTCATTTCACCACCGAAGATCTTACCAAACTCCGGAGTTCCGGAGTCCGCCACCGTTCTCCGGATGTAGCTACGAATCGTCAACGGAAAAATATCCGTGATCTCACCTTCGGCTGGTTTGAGCCCCATGGGGGCGACGAGTACCATGCGGTTGAAGATTTTGGGATCAGACGCCGCCATTTCCGCCGCGGCAAACCCACCGGCGGAAAATGCAATCACATCGACAGGATCCAATTTCATTTCGCGCACGATTTGGGAGTAGAACCCGCCCAGGTCACGATAACTCCGGACCCAGTCCAATTTCGGCGTTTTACCGAAGCCAGGTTGTAACGGAATAATGAACTCATGATCTTTCGCGAGTTCCTCGTTCCAGGTCATCCAGCCCGGGAACCCAAGCTCTTCGTGCAACATAAGTAACGGTTTACCCGAACCGCCCCGCACAAGCGCTAGAGTTGTCCCGGCGATATTGGCCGTCGTTTCGGTCCAATTTGCCAATGGTTAGTCCTCCTTCTCCGGGGATTCAAAACTGAGAAGCTCAAAATGTGCTTCTCTCGATAGCATACCTACCAGAGGGTCGGAAAGCCCTAGCGTGACAGACCTGGAAAGCCTTCCATCTCACACCTCCCGAACGAAGCGAACAATAAAGCGTCTCCCCCTTCCCAACAATTGGGGATGTGTATTACTTACCCAACCCTGCTAAGATTCGCCTCGCAATGAATCGCATACCGTCTCAGTGGGATAGCGCCTCCACGGATCTTCCAGGAGATTCGTCTCAGTGGCGTCACGAGCCAGAAATGCGTAAACACATTGAGGCGGAAGTCACTCATCTCCTCTACACCCAAGCGCCAGTAGGATTTTTGGCAACGTTGCTCAATGCGAGCATTCTGGTCGCCGTGCTCCACGCCGAAGTTCCGCAGCCAACTCGTTTATACGCATGGTTGGGGATCCTTATCGCTCTTGTCGTGGCGCGCCTGGTCTTGGTGCGCGCTTATCATCACGCCTCGCCAACTGTCGAGCAAGCACCGCGATGGCGGCGTCTTTTTCTCCTCGGCATCGTGAGCATTGGTGTCGCTTGGGGGTCCGCCAGCCTTCTTGTCTTTCCTCCCGACCTTCACGATCAAGTTTTTTTGGCGTTCGTGCTTGGAGGCATGAGCGCCGGAGCCATTACTATTATGGCGTCCGCTCAGTATGTCCCGTTAGGATTTCTCATACCGGTACTTGGCCCCCTTGCCGTACGATTTTTCTCTCAAGGAGGCAACCTTGGCCTGCCGATGGGAGTCATGGTCATACTCTTTTTCTGCGGCTTGATGTTAGCGGCTCGGCAAACGCGCGCCACGACTATTGAGACCCTAGGGCTACGGTTTGCCAATCTCGATCTCATTCGGCAGGTGACTCAACAAGCTGCCGCTTTAACCGAAACCAATGTCTCCCTGCAAAAAGAAAGTGCGAGACATCAAATGACGCTGCAAGCGTTGCAGGAGAGTCTCATTCGCTTTGATTTGGCGGTACAAGGCACGGGAGAAGGCATTTGGTCAGCGGACTTCATTCTGGATGCAAACATCTCCACTCCGCGCAACATCTATTTCTCACCACGCTTCAGCGAGTTGCTCGGCTACCAAGAGCATGAATTCCCGCAGACGTTTCAGAGTTGGGTGACGCACCTGCATCCGGAGGACCGCAGTCGCATACGGAACGCCCTCGTTAGCCATCTCGAGCAGAGAACGCCCTACGAGGAAGAATTTCGCATGGTCAGCAAAAATGGCGACCTGCGTTGGTTCCACGCGCGCGGACAAGCCTTCTGGGATCAGGAAGGGCATCCCATCCGCATGGCAGGTTCCATGCGAGACATTACGGAACAAAAAGCAACCCAAGCGGCTTTGCACGCGAGCGAGACACGCTACCAGCAGCTCTTCGAGAACACCAATGATGGGATCGCCACGTTCGCGATCGACGGCGTAGTGACGGAAGTGAACGGCGGGGCCGAGTTCATCCTCGGGTGGTCGCGAGAAGAAATGGTCGGACATCACCAAGAGGAATTCATCGCTGAGAAGACCGCTGCCCACGCACGGGAATACATTCGCCGCTTGCTTGCCGGCGAGGCGCTTCCTTCGCTCTTGGAACTGGAGCTCTTGCACAAAGACGGAAGGGTAGTTCCGATCGAGGCCCAAGCACAGGTGATGCGTAACCGCGCTGGCGTCCCGTTTGGGGTGCAAGCAATTTTTCGCGACATCACTGAACGCAAGCGGATAGAAGAGGATCTCGAACGGCGGGTCCAGCAGCGCACGGAGACCTTACGCACGGTGAATCTGCAACTGGAGTTTGAGATCGCCGAACGTCGCCAGGTGGAAGAATCTTTGCGACACAGTGAAGAGTTATTCCGTTCATTGATCGAGGACGCTTCAGATCTGATTTCTATTGTAGACAATGAAGGAAAAATTCTGTACATCAGCCCTTCCCATCAACGGGTGCTTGGATACACGCCTGAGGATTTGGTCGGAAAAAACGCGTTCCTGCTCATCCATCCAGACGATCTGCCGAAAGTGCTGGAGGCGTTTGCTCTCACCCGAGCTGGTCGTCTCAAGGAGCTTTCCCATCCTACTTATCGTTTTCGACATCATGATGGCGCTTGGCGTGTGCTGGAAAGCGCGGGCAAAAGCCTGCCCAAGAGTTCCACAATCAGAGGAATGATTATCAATTCTCGCGACGTCACCGATCGGAAGCGCGCGGAAGAGGCATTGCAAGAAAGCGAGGTTCGCTATCGGAGTCTGGTCGAAAGCACGCACGATCTCATTCAAAGCGTCGGATCTGATGGGCGCTTCATGTTTGTCAATAATGCGTGGCTCACCACGTTGGGATATACAGTAAAGGAAGTGCCCCACTTAACTCTCTTTGATATTATTCACCCCGATTTCCAATCGCACTGTTTGACCCTGCTCTCTAAAGTGCTTGCAGGGCAAGCATTTCCATCCATTCGCGCTGCTTTTGTCACCAAAGACGGAAGGACTATTCCAGTAGAAGGCTCCGTGGGCGTACGGCGACTCGAGGACGGGCGCGTCGCGACCCACGGCTTTTTTCGAGATATTACCGAGCGCGTTCGTCTCGAAGAAGAAAAGCAACGCCTGCACCTGCAAATAGCGCAGATGCAAAAATTACAAGCTGTGGGCGTCCTCGCGGGCGGCGTTGCCCATGATTTTAACAACTTGCTCACCCCCATACTCGGCTTCAGCGAGTTGCTCAAGAAAGCTGTCCCGGTTGGTACGGTGGCGCGGGACAATCTTGAAGAAGTCCTGAAAGCCGGGCAGCGCGCCAAGGAACTGGTTCAGCAACTCCTCACCTTCAGCCGTTCTGGCGTGCACGTGCGACAACCGCTTGACCTCGCACACGAGGTGGAAGAAAGTTTGCGTATGTTAACCGCCATGTCGCCCAAGACGGTCACGATTTCCACCACCCTGCCAACCTCGTACAGCGTCGTGTTGGCCGATCCTGCGCAGATTCATCGAGTCATCATGAACCTTGGCGTGAACGCACTCCACGCCATGAAAGACCGGGGCGGAGAATTGGAAATTAGCCTAGACAATGTAGACATCGAGGAACAGTTTGCCCGCTTGCACCCGCCTCTCACCCCAGGAACCTATAACAAGCTGAGAGTGCGAGACTCAGGGTGTGGAATGACGGCGGAAGTCATGGAGCGCATTTTTGATCCATTTTTCACCACGAAGCCGATCGGCGAGGGGACGGGGCTGGGACTCTCGGTCGTGCATGGCGTCGTCACCAGTTACGGCGGCGCGATCACCGTCGAGAGCGCACCTGGAAATGGAACCACTTTTGATGTGTATTTACCTTGCGGCCCTGGGACCGTCACGATCAGCGAACCCTCTCTCTCCGCGATGCCGCAAGGCGGCGGCTGTATTTTGTGTGTTGACGATGAAGAAACCGTCACGTTGGTCATGCGACAAATGCTAGAAGACTTGGGATACGAAGTCGTCACCGCAACAAGCGGACGGGAAGCCATTGTGGTCTTTCGCCAAGCGCCGGGACGCTTCGCTGTCGTCGTGCTAAGTCAAACAATGCCAGGACTCACGGGCGAGCAGCTCGCGCGAGAATTCCGCACGGTGCACCCTTCTCTACCAGTCGTTCTCTGTGTGGGCTTGAGTTCCGAACTGACTGAAGAACAACTTCAAGCCGCGGGAGCACACGGCGGCATCCTGAAGAAACCATTTTCCAAAGAAGAACTCAGTAACGCACTCCAGCGAGCGCTTGGCGCTGAAGAGGAAACTCAACTACTATGACACACATTCTCGTGATCGACGACGAGGCGTCGGTGCGGGCCTTGGTGCGACAAGTCCTCGAAGAAGAGGGCTACCAGGTCGACGAAGCAACCGACGGAGAGGAAGGACTCGCCCACCTGCACGCCACTTCCGTCGATATGGTCATCACGGATATTTTCATGCCCAATAGAGAAGGCATCGAGACCATTCGCGTGTTGAGACAAGAATATCCTCACGTAAAGATTATTGCGATCTCCGGCGGTGGAAAGCAGAGTCGCATGGAACCGCCGTTAGTGGAAGCGTCGGTTTTTGGGGCTCATTTTACGCTTGCAAAACCGTTCACCCCTCAGGAATTACTAGCGGCGGTCAAGGCGACACTCGTTCGCTAAAGATGTAGCGAAGAGAGGTTCGGAAGGAAGCGCTTATGGCGGACGAAATTCTCTACGAAAACCAAGGCCAAGTTGCGATTGTCACTATTAATCGTCCCGAGTCGCGCAATGCCATTAACCGAGGCGTCCGCGAGGAGTTGTTGGTCGCTTGGGAGCGTTTTGAACGAGATCAGGACGCTCGCGCAGCCATTCTTACCGGCGCGGGCACGGCTTTTTGCGCCGGGGCAGATCTCAAGGAGATGGCGCAGACAAAGCTCGGAGCCCTCTCTCGCAATTTTCTTCCGGTCCTCAACGTCAACGTGCGAGCGACAAAACCAGTCATCGCGGCGGTCAACGGCCCCGCGTATGCAGGCGGATGGGCGCTCGCGCAAATGTGCGATCTCATCGTCGCCTCTGAAACAGCTCGCTTCGCCATTAGCGAGGCAAAAGTGGGGCGCGGCATGCCGTGGGCCGTGCCGCTCACGCATATGATCCCGCAAAAAGTGCTCCTCGAAATTCTATTGACGGGCGACCCGATCACCGCGCAACGCGCCTACGAGATCGGCTTCGTCAACCATGTCGTCCCGCTTGATCAGCTCATGCCGAAGACGCTGGCTCTCGCCTCGACAATTGCGGAGAATGCCCCGCTTACGGTCGCTGCGGCGAAAGAGATGGTGTACCTGGCGACGGATATGGGACGACTTGCTGGACTAGAGGCTGCCCGGCATCTCTTCGACCATGTGTACAAGAGCGAAGATGCGCTGGAAGGTCCACGCGCGTTCGCTGAGAAACGGAAACCCCAATGGCGAGGACGCTAGCAGCTGGGAGCTTTGCACTTGCCTTCTTCCTAGTTCCGCGAAAATGACAGCGGCCTCTTCGCAATTTTGCAAAAACGATTCAGGAAAGTGTTCTCTTCTCAGTATCTTTTGTCGGCATGGATTCTGCTCCATCCTCATGAGAGGAAAGGAGTATGCTATGGCGAAGACAGTCCGAGACATTATGACAATCGAAGTGACGACCTTAGGGCGCAATGATTCGTTACAGTTGGCAAAAGACATCATGACATTAGGACGAGTGAGACATTTTCCTGTCATTGATGACGAGAAGCTCGTGGGAGTGGTGAGTCAGCGCGATTTGTACAAAGCATCGCTGGGCTCAGTAATGAAATATGGGGAGAAAGCTCAGCGTGCTTTTCTCGAAGGGATCGCGATCAAGGAGATTATGAGCGATCCGCCCATCACCATCGCCCCACATGCGACCGTGCAAGAAGCGGCGCGCTTGATGATGGAGAAAAAGGTGGGGTGTCTGCCGGTCCTCGAAGGACCTAAACTGGTGGGTATCGTTACGGAAACGGATATGTTGAAATTGGTGGCGGAAATGTAGGTGCAGAAAGGGATCTCAGTGCGTATTTTAGTGTCGATCTTCCTGAGCATCTTTATCGCTGAGCTGGGCGATAAAACGCAACTGGCGACGCTGTTATTCGCCACCGACAAAGACCTCAGCCCCATGAGCGTCTTTGTCGCGGCCTCGGCGGCGCTCGTGTGCAGCAGCTTGCTGGCCGTGCTCGTCGGCGGTCAACTGATACATTTCATCTCGCCCACCACGCTTCAGGTGATCGCCGGAATCGGGTTCATCGTAATCGGGTTTATGGATACTCGTAGGCTTGCGAGCATAGCCCGCCGATAACTTGGCTTCATCTCAGATCGCAAGCGTACGATAAAACCAACGCTTCACTCCTTCGACAGCCAGCAAATAGGTCATAACCATGACAACCAGAAGCACGAAGAAGGTCCTTGGAGGAGCAACAAACCCCAGCATCGCACCCAAAGGAGAAAATGGCAGCAAGAGAGTCGCAGCGACAATACCCACGGCCGTGCAAGCCAGCACCGGGTTGGGCTGACTCTTGAGTGGATTGCCGCGCGTGCGGATGATGAAGATCACCAAAATCTGCGTCGCCAGAGATTCGATGAACCAACCTGTGTGAAAGAGTGTTTCGTTCGCGTGCAGTACGCGCAGCAAAATAAAAAATGTAAGAAAATCGAACACCGAACTCACCGGCCCTACCACCATCATAAAATTGCGAATGAAGCGCATATCCCAATGATGGGGACGGCTGAGAAACTCCTCATCAACGTGATCAAGTGGAATAGGAATCTCCGAGACATCGTAAAGAAAGTTGTTCAGGAGAATCTGCAACGGCAGCATCGGTAAGAAGGGCAGCACGAGCGACGCACCCGCCATGCTGAACATGTTGCCGAAGTTCGAGCTAGTGCCCATCATGATGTACTTCATGATGTTGCCAAACGTGCGACGACCTTCGAGCACGCCGTCGCGGAGCACGCCGAGATTGTGCTCTAACAAAATTAATGCGGCGGCGTCTTTCGCAACATCGACCGCACTATCCACCGACACTCCAACATCCGCCGAATGCAGCGACGGGGCGTCGTTGATCCCGTCACCAAGATAACCAACCACATGTCCTCGCTGTTTCAAGGCGAGAATGATGCGGTTCTTTTGCGAAGGAGTGACGCGACAGAAGAGCGTGGCGTCCTCTACTCGCACCCGAAGCGCTTGGTCATCCAGGTGTGCAAGCTCAGCCCCAGTCACCACACCGTGCACGGGCAATCCCAACCGTGCGCAGACGTGCTGGGTCACAAGCTCGTTGTCTCCGGTCACGACTTTTACCGCGACCCCGCTCTGGGCCAGCGCCCGCAACACTGGCGCAGCGCTTTCCTTCGGTGGATCAAGAAAGGCGGCAAAGCCGGCAAAGACTAACTCGGCTTCATCGTCCACAATGGCATGCCCGTGGGTGAGATCGACTTGCCGCCACGCCACACCCAGCACGCGGAAACCGGCGCGCCCCAACTCATCGAATTGTTCGCGAATCTTTTCGCTTGCGGCTTTATCAATGGGGCGCCGAGCGGGTGGTCCATCGCCTTCGTACCACGCAGAGAGCCGCACGACATCTTCTAAGGCGCCTTTCACGACTAACAGGCGTTCGTGATCGCGCTCGACTAACACCGAAACCCGGCGGCGTTCAAAATCGAAAGGCACTTCATCAATCTTCCGCCATGCACGCACATCAATTTCTTCTTGATGTTCGAGAATGGCGTCATCGAGCGGGCTCTTCAGCCCCGTCTCAAAATAACTGTTGAGGTACGCTAGCTCCAACACGCGGAAGCTGTCTCTGCCCAGCGCATCGAGATGACGCTCCAAACGAATGTGGGCTTCGGTCAGGGTCCCGGTCTTATCGGTGCAGAGGACATCCATGCTGCCGAGGTCATGAATCGCGGCCAGCCGTTTTACGATCACCTTCTTTTCCGCCATTCGCAAGGCGCCGCGCGCCAGCGTGACCGACACCACCATCGGCAGCAGTTCCGGCGTCAGCCCCACGGCAAGCGCCACGGCGAATAAGAAAGATTCGAGCCACGGTCTGTGAAAATGGGCGTTGACTAAAACAACAAACAGGACCAGTAGCAAAGTCAGGCGCATGATTAACAAACCAAAATCATGCGTCCCGCGTTCAAACGCGGATACCGGCGCCTTTTGGTTTAACGTTGTAGAAATTTCTCCGAGAGCGGTGCGTACACCCGTACGACAAATCAGCACCCGTGCGCTGCCGCTAATGACGGACGTACCCATGAAGACCGCTTGCAACGCATCATCGACGTCAGCCTCGGGCTCGCCATCCTCACCGGTATGCTTCTCAACCGGATAGGGCTCACCGGTCAACAACGCTTGATTGACAAAGAAGTCTTTCGCCTCCAAGACGCGCCCATCAGCCGGAACTAAATCACCGGCGGACAGCAACACAACATCTCCGGGGACTAAATCTCCGGCAGGGATTTCCCGCTCTGCTCTATCCCGCAGGGCCACTACTCGTAGCGCCACCGATTGCTTGAGACGTTCCGCCGCTTGCCCAGCCCGGTGCTCCTGCACGAAGTCCAGGGTCACGCTCATCAAGACGATCGCGCTAATGATAAGAAAACTCGTGACCTCGCCAGTCAACGCGGAAATCCCGCTGGCGACCAACAATAACAATACCAAGGGATTACGAAAACGTGAGAGAAACTCCAGCACCAGCGCTCGACGTTCGTGCCCGGTGAGCAAATTGGGGCCGTACCGCGTGAGACGGGCTGCGGCTTCCGCGCTGGACAACCCCTCAGTGCGAGCGTTGAGTGCACTCAGCACCGCCGTCAAGGGTTTTTGCCAAAAGAGAAAGTCCATGAACAACGCTTACGGTTGCGGCGGTAGCGAGCGAAGATAGGCGAGAATTTGCCGCACCTCTTCCGCGTCAAGTTCTCCACCAAAGTGCGGCATGAGCGCGCGATTTTGTTTCAACATGTGTCGCACCCAGCCACGCAATTGTTTGTCCGTATGCGTTTTCATGTATTTTGCGTTGAACACCGGCGAGCGCTTTCGCGCCCTGCCGCCACCATCGAAAAGTTCCTGCTGCGCGTCCTCTGGCGGCGTTCCCGTCGCGCCATGACATACTTCACAAAAGCGATTGTACAGCTCGTGCCCCGGAGAGAGAAGACGGATAAAAGCAATCACCGCGCGCCGATCCTCTTCACTGATTACCTCGGTTGTGCTCGGCATCGCGCCTTTCCCTTCGGAAATAATGCGGAAAAGGGCGGCGTCCTTTACCTGACTTTGATAGGCGGGATCGCCCAGGTCCCGTAGACGCGGGGTGAGAGCCGCCGCCATTAAACCATCGCCGCGTCCCCAAATGCCATGACACGACACACACAGAGAATCGTACACTTCCTGTCCAGCACTCACCTCTTTCCAAGGAACGGAAGGTAGATGCCGTAAATACGTAATCAGCGCCGCCACATCGCGTTCAGTATCTTCCAGCGGCTCCGAAGAGAGTGGCACGGACAGGTCTTTGCCGAGCAGGATACGAGCGATCAGCTCAGATTCTGTATTCTGCGTCAACAACTCTGGGCGATGGAGAGACGGAGGTTTCCGCAAAAGCACTTGTCCAACCGGGCCACCTCCTTTGCCTTCCCAACCGTGACAGCCGGCGCAGTTGCGAATAAAGAGCACCTCGCCGCGGGAAAAGCGGCGGGGCGTCGCCGGGGTCTGGAGAGAGGACCCCGCAGAGCCTGACTGTTCTCGGGAACTTTCTTGTTGTCTTTGACTCTCAATTTGAGAGGAGGCCGTTCCCTGAACAGAGGCGGCGCCGTCGCCTGGCGCCAAGGAAGGCGTTCGCTGTGAACAGCCGACCATCAGCATGACCATCGCAACACACCACCCACCCACGTTATCCTTGCCCCGCATCGTGCACCTCTGTCGACTTCTTTACAGTTTGAGCATTTGTATCCGAGGTATCCGGAGCAAGGGAGGCGCCAGAAAGAGAAAGAATAAGAACCACGAAAATTCCAGCGACCAATCATGTTATCGATTTTGATATTCTTATTTCTGCCAAAAAGACGAGGAAGGCTTAGCGACAATGAGAATCATTTGTTTGGAAATGACGACGCCCCTCTTCACGCATGAAGCTATCGGTTACCCAGGAATCTGCTTCGTTTGCGTTCTCCCCTGCAATCGGCCCGTGTTTGACCACCCTCTGGAAATCGACTATACCCTTCATAACATAGCCTGTCTCTGCTCAATTCTGTGCTAAGATAGCTTGAATTATAGGGTTTCACTGGACACGTATGGAATTTCCACGGATCAAAAGGCTCCCTCCCTATTTGTTCGCCACGCTCGATAAGATGAAGCTGGAAGCGCGACGAGCGGGAGAGGATATTATCGACTTCGGCATGGGCAACCCTGACCATGCCTCTCCACCGCACGTGGTTGATAAACTGATCGAAGCGGCGGGAAAGTCACAGAACCACCGCTATTCAACCTCGCGCGGCATCTTTAAGCTGCGGCTCGCGATCTGCGATTGGTATAAACGGCGATTCAATGTTGACTTGGACCCGGATACCGAATCCATTGTCACCATCGGTTCCAAAGAAGGACTGGCGCATCTGGCGTTAGCGGTGCTCGGACCTGGCGATATCGCGATCTGTCCGAGCCCTAGCTACCCCATTCATCATTACTCGGTGGTCATTGCCAACGCCGACCTGCGCGTCGTGCCGCTGCGGCAAGATGAAGATTTTTTCGCGTCGTTGCAGGAGAGTGTGCGGCAGTGTTGGCCGCGCCCCAAAATGTTGCTCTTGAGTTTTCCCCATAATCCCACCACCGCCACCGTCGATCTCGATTTCTTCACTCGCGTGGTGGACTTCGCTAAGGAAAACAATTTGTTTGTCGTGCACGATTTTGCCTACGCTGATCTCTCCTTCGATGGCTATCAGCCGCCTAGTTTCTTACAGGCTCCAGGCGCGAAAGAGGTGGGGGTTGAGTTTTTCACCCTGTCAAAATCGTACGACATGCCCGGCTGGCGAGTGGGGTTCGTGAACGGCAATCCCGAAGCGCTGGCGGCCTTGGGGCGCCTCAAGAGCTACTTCGACTACGGCATTTTTCAGCCGGTGCAAATTGCCGCCATCCATGCGCTCAATGGCCCACAAGACTACGTCGAAGAGGTGCGGCAGCGTTACAAAAAGCGGCGCGATGTCCTGATCGACGGCCTCGATCGTGTCGGCTGGCACATCCCCAAACCCAAAGGCACCATGTTCGTGTGGGCGGAGATCCCTGAGCCGTTTCGCGCCATGGGCTCGATGGAATTCGCTAAATTCCTCTTGACAGAAGCAAAAGTGTCGGTTTCTCCCGGAGTCGGCTTCGGCCCCTACGGCGAAGGGTTTGTCCGCTTTGCGCTGATCGAAAATGAACATCGCACGCGCCAAGCGATCCGCGGCATTCGCAAAGCATTTGGCGAGCTCGCCGTGCCTCGCGTAAAGAGCGCCAGCGCGGGGTGAGCATGGCCTCGGACAGTGTGAAACTGGGCTTGATCGGCCTCGGCACGGTTGGCGCTGGCGTCGTGCAACTGTTGGAACGTAACGGTGAGACTATTGCTCGCAAACTAGGTCGTCCGCTCGCTTTGACCTGCGTCGCCAGCCGCAGCATCAATACGAAGCCCCATCCTTCCCTAGGGGCAGTGCGCGTATCTACCGACCCGTGGAGTGTCGTGCAGACCCCAGATGTCGATGTGGTTCTTGAACTCATCGGCGGCATCGAACCAGCACGGGCATTGATCTTAGAAGCGATCAAACGCGGGAAAGATGTTATCACCGCAAACAAGGCCCTGTTGGCGCAACACGGCGAAGAAATTTTTGCGGCGGCGGAAGCACGCGGGGTCAGCGTAGGCTTTGAAGCGAGCGTCGCGGGCGGGATTCCCATCATCCGCACCTTGCGGGAAGGGCTAGCCGGCGATCGGAACCGCGCCCTGTTTGGTATCGTCAATGGCACCTGTAACTACATTCTCACGACAATGAGCGAAGAAGAAGAAGAGTTCGAGACCGTCCTCCGTCACGCGCAAGAACAGGGGCTGGCCGAGGCTGACCCCAGCTTTGATATCGATGGGATCGACGCCGCTCATAAGCTGACGCTGCTGGCCATGTTGGCGTTTGGCGTGCATGTCCCCTTTGCCTCGGTCTATGTGGAAGGCATCAGACACATTAGCCAGACCGACATTTTGTTCGCGCGTGAATTTGGTTACGGGATCAAACTCTTGGCTATCGCCAAAGAAGAGCATGGTTCACTCGACGTGCGCGTGCACCCCACCATGATTCCGCGCACGAGCCTGCTTGCCGGTGTCGGCGGCGCCTACAATGCGATCTTCGTGCAGGGGGAGGCGCTCGGCTCCTCGCTCTATTTCGGCAGGGGCGCGGGCAGTTTACCGACCGCCACGGCGGTGATTGCCGATACGATTGAAATTGCTCGCAATCATGAAACCGCGCCACGCTTGCGGGTGCCGCCTTTGGGGTTGCCATGGCAAGATCTCAAGACGGCCTCGTTGCGCCCTATCGACGAATTGGTCTGCGAGTATTATTTACGGTTCATGGCGGTGGACCGACCAGGAGTTTTGGCGCGCGTCGCTGGCATCCTCGGAGAGCATGACATTAGTATTGCCTCAGTGATTCAGCGCGGTCGCAGTGAAAATGAGGCGACAGTTCCTCTCGTCATGCGCACGCACGCCGCCAAAGAACACAATCTCAAGGCCGCCTTATGCCTCGTAGACCAATTGCCCATCGTGCAAGGAAAATCTGTCTCAATCCGAATAGAGGAAAACCTCGGATAACGTGCAGGATGAGGAGACAAAGGATCATGGCGAATGGCGCGCTTTCACAACCCCTCGACGTGACGACCTCTACTCCGCAGTTTCGTTCGTGGTTTGCCTGCGCCGCAGGCTGTAGCGGCGAAATCCCGATCAACCAAGTCGCTTACTATTGCCCCAAGTGCGGTAGCCTCCTCAATGTGCACCATGACATCAAGGCGCTGAAAACCCGATCGCCACAGGCGTGGAAGCATCTGTTTGACGATCGCTACTGCCGCACCGCCTATCCGTATGGCAGCGGCGTGTGGGGCAAAAAAGAAATGGTGTGCCCCGCTGTGGAAGACCACAACGTCGTCTCGATGTACGAAGGCTCTTCCAATCTCTTTTGGGCGGAACGTCTCGGTCACCAAATCGGGCTCAGCGAGCTGTGGGTCAAGCAGTGCGGCATTTCTCATACTGGCTCCTTCAAAGACCTCGGCATGACTGTACTGGTATCGATGGTCAAGCAGATGATCTCCGAAGGCACGAAGATTCCCGCCGTGGCCTGCGCCTCGACCGGTGACACCTCTGCTGCTCTCGCCGCCTACTGCGCCGCCGCTGGGATTCCCGCCATTGTGATTCTGCCGCGCAACAAGGTGTCCACCGCGCAACTCATTCAACCAATGGCTAACGGCGCGCTCACGCTCTCGCTGGATACCGATTTTGACGGGTGCATGAAAATCGTGCGTAAGTTGTGCACGGAAGAAAATATCTATCTGGCCAACTCGATGAACAGTCTGCGGCTGGAAGGCCAGAAGACCATCTCGCTTGAAATTGTCCAGCAGTTTGATTGGGAGGTGCCAGATGTTGTCATTGTCCCAGGCGGCAATTTAGGCAATATTTCCGCGATCGGACGCGGCTTTCTCTTGATGCGCGAACTGGGCATCATTGACCGTCTCCCGCGTTTGGTGTGCGCTCAGGCGCAACGCGCCAACCCGCTCTACCGCAGCTTCCAAACGAACTTCACCGACTATCAGCCGATCCGCGCCAAGAAAACGTTGGCGTCGGCCATTCAGATCGGCGATCCCGTGAGCATCCATCGCGCCACGAGTGTGCTCAAATCCTTCGAAAGCATCGTCGAACAAGCCACTGAGGAAGAGTTAGCGGATGCCGCAGCGCTGGCGGATCGCACGGGACTCTTCAATTGTCCACATACAGGCGTTGGTTTAGCCGTGCTCTTCAAGTTGCTTGAACGCGGCCAGATCACCGCGCACGAGCGGGTTGTGGTGATCTCGACCGCGCATGGTCTGAAATTCACCGACTTCAAACGACGCTATCATGAAGGCAAGTTACGCGGCGTCACATCGAGCCATGCGAACCGCCCGGTCGAGCTACCAGCGGATTACACGGCGGCGCGAGATGCGATCCTTAAGGCACTAGAGCAACAGCAAACAACACAATGATGAACATTCGACAATCAGAAACAGAGAGTCGGAGAAACGGGGAAGCGGAGCGAGAGCACGTTTTTCTCCGGTTCTCCCACTCTCCGTTTCTCCTGTGCAAATACGCATGAAGGTGCTACCTATGAAATATGTGGTGTTACAGGGTGATGGCATGGCCGACTGGCCGGTGGCGGAACTGGGCAACAAAACTCCATTGGAATACGCCCGCACGCCTAATATGGACCGCATTGCCTCGCAAGGGCTGCTGGGCCTGACTCACACCATTCCCGACGGATTTCCTTCAGGCAGCGATGTCGGCACTATGAGCCTGATGGGGTACGATCCGCGCCGATATCATACTGGCCGCTCACCGATCGAAGCGGCGAGTATGGGCGTCGAACTCGCTCCAGATGACATTGCGTTTCGTTGCAATCTCGTCACTCTTGGTGAGGGGGACAACGGCCAAGAGATCATGGTGGATTTCGCCGCCGATCACATCACCACCCCGGAAGCGGCAGAACTGATCAACACGATCAACAAAGAACTCGGGAATAAGGACGTCGCTTTCTACCCTGGCGTCAGCTATCGCCACCTCATGGTGTGGCATGGCGGCAAAGAAAAGATGCGCACCACACCGCCGCACGATATTACCGGCCAACCGACGGCGGGTTGTTTTCCCGAAGGTGAAGGCGCCGAGCAACTCCAGCGATTGATGGCGCTGTCTCGCGAAATTCTCGCGGCGCATCCTGTGAATACACAACGTCAAGCACATGGTCACAAGCCAGCTTCGTCCATCTGGCTTTGGGGGCAAGGACGACGTCCAGCCGTGCCGACGATCAAGCAGCGGTTTGATCTCGATGGGTCGGTGATTTCCGCAGTCGATCTCGTGCGCGGCATCGGCGTACTGGCGGGCCTCGAAGTCATCAACGTGCCTGGGGCGACCGGCTTTCTCGACACCAATTATCTTGGCAAAGGCCAATATGGCGTCGCGTCTTTACGTCAGAAAGACTTTCTGTTTCTCCATGTCGAAGCTACGGACGAAGCCGGTCACATGGGCTCCGCAGCAGAAAAAGTGCGCGCCCTGGAAAACTTTGACGAGAAAGTCGTGGGCACCATTCTTGCCGGCCTGCAAGAATTCCCCCAGTGGCGCGTGTTGCTCATGCCTGATCACGCCACCCCGGTCGCCATCAAAACCCATTCGCCTGACCCCGTGCCGTTTGCGATCTTGTCATCCGACGACGTGAAAAAAGGGGAGAGGAAGCCGATCGGCTATAATGAAAGTTATGCAAAAGCGACTGGGCTTGTCGTCCCGGAAGCCTGGACGATCATGGAACGATTTATCCGGGGAGCAGCCCTCCTTCCATAAGGGAGAAAGGGAAAGACCATGGACAGAAATCTGGCCCTCGAAGTTGTGCGCATCACCGAAGCAGCGGCGCTGGCCTCCGCCCAGTTGATGGGCAAAGGCGACGAATCAGCGGCTGACTACGCCGCCGCCGAAGCCATGCACAAGCTCTTTTCCGCCGTGGAGTTCAACGCCCATATTGTCATGGGAGAGGGAGAGCAGGACACCGTTGAAATGCTCTATCACGGCGAAGCCCTCGGCACGGGCAAAGGCCCGGATATTGAAGTCGCCCTGGACGCCCTCGAAGGCGCCACGACTTGTGCTGCTGGTGGACCAAACGTGATTTCTGTCATCGCGCTGGCTGAACACGGAGGATTCCTCCGTTGTCCTCCCCACGTGCACATGGAAAAAATCGCGGTGGGACCAGCGGGGAAAGGGGTAGTTGATCTCGACAAGCCGGTAGCGGAGAATCTAGCGGCGTTGGCCGAAGCGAAGGGCGTCAAGGTGAAGAACCTGACCGTGGTCATTCTCGATCGTCCTCGGCACGAATCTCTCATCGCCGAGCTTCGCCAACTTGGTGCTCGTGTCAAGCTGATTAGCGACGGCGATTTGTCCGCCGCGCTCACTACCGCGCGAGACGATTCGGGCATCGATTTATTACTTGGTGTTGGCGGCGCCGCCCAAGGCATCATCGCCGCTGCGGCTCTCCAATGTCTAGGCGGCGACATTCAAGGGCGGCTACAACCACGGAACCAAGAAGAAGCCATGCAACTGCGCCGTCTCGGCATTTCGGACTTCCAGAAGAAATATACTGCCGAAGACATGGCGCACGGCAGCGTGGTCTTCGCCGCGACTGGGGTCACGACGGGGGATTACTTGCGCGGGGTCCGCTTCCACAAAGGCGGCGCGATCACCAATTCGGTCGTCATGCGCTCCAAAACCCGCACCGTGCGGTTCATCGAAACCCATCATCATTTTGAAGATCATCCGGAGTACAACTGACATGGCTTACGAAAACATCCTTTTTGAACGAGACGGCGCGGTCGTCGTCCTTTCGGTGAATCGTCCCAAAAGTTTAAACGCCCTGAATCCCGCCACGGTCACAGAGATTGGCGCTTGTCTAGAAGAGGTTCGCGCCGATCCCTCAATCCGCTGCTTGATTATCACGGGCGCGGGCGATCGCGCTTTCGTGGCAGGGGCGGACATCTCTGCTATGGTCACCATGACGGTCACTGAAGGGCACGCGTTCTCCGCGCATGGCCTAGGCGTCATGCGCAAACTCGAAGAACTGCCGATTCCCGTGATTGCCGCAGTCAACGGGTTTGCTTTAGGCGGAGGCACGGAATTGGCGTTGGCGTGCGACCTCATCATCGCAGCGGACAAAGCCAAATTCGGGCAACCGGAAATTAATCTCGGCATTATTCCGGGCTTCGGGGGCACGCAGCGACTCGCGCGCCGCATCGGGCTGCCCCTCGCGCGGGAATTGATCTACAGCGGCGACATGATCGAGGCCGAAACCGCACTCCGTTACGGCCTCGCGAATAAAGTCGTCCCTTTGGCCGAGCTGATGAACGAGGCAAAAGCATTAGCGCAAAAACTGGCGAGTAAGCCTCCGGTGGCGATTCGTCAGGCCAAAGCCGCCATCAACGCCGGCATCGATATGGATCTGCCCAACGGCTGCCGTTTCGAGAACGAAGCCTTTGCCGTGACCTTCGCCACGGAAGACAAAGCGGAAGGAATGAACGCGTTTTTGGAAAAGCGAACGGCGCAATTCAAAGGCAAATAAATCACGAATCATATTGAAGAATCTCGTGAATACTTGTAAACGATAGTGCTCAGAGCGCCCAATGGAGAGGAACACATGACCACGAAACAGGAATGGCTAGCAAAGTATCCGAAGAACGAAGAGCGCATGGAGCGTTTCTCGACGCTCTCAGACATGGACATCGATCCGCTGTACAGCTTGGAAGACCTCAACGGCAGCAACTCCGAGCGGGAAATCGGCGTCCCGGGTGAGTACCCCTTCACACGCGGCGTGTACCCGAGCATGTACCGCAGCAAACTGTGGACGATGCGCCAGTTCGCCGGGTTTGGCACGCCCGAAGACACCAATCAGCGCTTCAAATTCTTGCTGGCCGAGGGACAAACCGGCTTGTCCACCGCCTTCGATATGCCCGTCCTGATGGGATACGACGCCGACAGCGCTCGATCGTTGGGCGAAGTTGGACGTGAGGGTGTTTCCGTTTCCACCCTTGATGACATGGAGCGGCTCTTCGCCGATATTCCGCTTGACAAAGTCACCACATCAATGACGGTCAACTGCACCGCCAGCATCATTTTGGCCATGTACTTCGCCATCGCGCAAAAGCGCGGCATCCCGCTGAGCAAAGTCGGCGGCACCATTCAGAATGACATGCTGAAAGAGTACATCGCGCAAAAAGAGTGGATCTGCCCACCAGAGCCCGCCGTGCGCATCGTGACTGACATGATTGAGTTCTGCGCGAAAGACGCGCCCCGTTGGCATGCGGTGTCCATCTCCGGCTACCACATCCGCGAAGCCGGAGCGACGGCGGTGCAAGAGCTGGCGTTTACACTGGCCGACGGCATCGGCTACGTGCAGGCGGCAGTAGATCGTGGTCTCAATGTAGATGATTTCGCGCCGCGCTTGTCGTTCTTCTTTGATATCCATAACGACTTCTTTGAAGAAATCGCCAAATTACGCGCCGCGCGCCGTATGTGGGCCAAAATTATGAAAGAGCGGTTTGGCGCGAAAAACGAACGCTCGATGTTGCTCCGCACCCACTGCCAGACGGCGGGAGTCAGCCTGACCGCGCAACAACCCTTTAACAATGTCGTGCGCGTGGCGATTCAAGCGTTGGCTGGCGTACTGGGCGGCACCCAGTCGCTGCATACGAACTCGATGGACGAGACGCTGGCGTTGCCCACCGAACAAGCAGTGATGGTGGCGTTGCGCACGCAACAGATCATCGCGGAAGAGAGCGGAGCCGCGAACATTATTGATCCACTCGGCGGGAGCTGGGCGGTCGAAGCGCTCACCGACAAGATGGAAAAAGACGCGTTCGCCTACATCAATCGCATTGACGAACTCGGCGGCATCATTCGCGCGATCGACATTGGCTATCCACAAAAAGAGATCGCGGATGCGGCCTATCGCTACCAACAACAACTGGACACGAAAGAAAAAGTGATTGTCGGCGTGAACAAGTATGCGATTCCGGAAGAACGCCCCTTAGAGACGCTCAAGATTCACCATCACGTCGAAGAAGGGCAGATCGAACGGATGCGCAAAATCAAACGCGAGCGCGATGCGGGCGTCGTGAGAGAACACTTGGGGCGCGTACACGCGGCCTGCCGCAACGGCGTGAACCTGATGCCGGTTCTTATTGACGCGGTCAAATCGTACTGCACCCTCGGCGAAATCTCGGATGTGTACCGCGAGGTGTTCGGCGTGTATCGCGATCCGGCGTGGCTCTAAAAAAGCCTTTGGCTTTTTAGTCCTGAGTACAAAGTCCTGAGTACTGAGAGCAATCCCCCGTTCCTCAAACTCAGGACTCAGCACTCGGAACTCAGCACTAAAATTTGGAGGTTTCCGTGGCAGACGAGAAAGTGTTACGCATCCTGGTGGCGAAAGCTGGACTAGACGGTCATGATCGCGGAGCGAAAATCATCGCCCGAGCCTTGCGTGACGCCGGCTTTGAAGTGATTTACACCGGCCTACATCAAACACCGGAGATGATTGCCGAAGCAGCGGTGCAAGAAGATGTTGATGCGGTCGGCTTGAGCATTCTGTCCGGCGCTCACATGACGCTGTTTCCAGCAGTGATGAAAGCGCTGCGTGACCGTGGCGCTGACGACGTTTCGGTATTTGGCGGCGGCATTGTCCCGCAGGATGACATTACCGAATTAAAACAGAGCGGCGTCAAAGAGGTCTTCACCCCAGGCGCCAGCACCCAAGAGATCGTGGACTGGATTCAAAAGAACGTCCAGCCGCGCGCCTAGATTTCACTTCTCCATTGTGGAGCACGCCTCTCTCGGGTGCGCTCTCCCTTCGCTACAGCAAATCAAATTTTCTGAGCACCTCAGCAACGCGTTGATCTTGAGTGCTCAACGCACGCAAGGCTTCCAGGAAGGCATGCAGACGTAAACGATTCCGCGCGAGGTCCTCTTCACGTAACGGCGAGTCTGTTCTCCAAAGGCCACGTCATCATCTTAGGACTTTGAGACAAAACCCACGAACGGAAATCAAGGAGCCTGTCATTGCGAGGAGTCGTAGACGACGAAGCAATCTCGCAAGAATCGAAAACCTAAGGCAAAGATTGCTTCGCTCCGCTCGCAATGACACGTTGACGGTTTGCAGACTGGAGGAGTTTTGTCCCGTAGTCCTTACGATCCCACAGCGCAAATCCTTCGGACAAAGGAGACGCTTTTTCAAGGGCGTCACTTGGGACCGGTGTCAGTACAATCAACGTCAGGCTCAGGCACAAGAACAGTGGCGACATGGCGACCATCAAACGGGAAGGAGGAGCGAAAGTCAAGCAAGCAGCAGGCGCATCCGGCGTCACGACACCTCGCCAATCTTTCTCCATTTTGTCACCTATGGTACGTTGTCGTCATCGTGATTTTCCGAGACGTTATTATTATCGGTTCTGGTCCAGCCGGGACTTCAACTGCTCTGCATTTGCTTAAAATTGCGCCCTCGCTCGCTGGTGAGATGGTGCTCCTGGACAAGGCCATCCACCCTCGTGAAAAAATCTGCGCGGGCGGGCTGATTCCGCACACGCTCGACTGCTTGAAAGAATTGGACATTCCTCTCTCTGTTCCTCATGTTCAAGTAGACCGGGCGTTCGTGCGCGTGCCTCCTGAGCGAGAAGTGTTCTGTGAAGATGGCGGCATGTGCTCGGTGGTGCGGCGCGATGAGTTCGACTATGCACTCGTGCAAGCCGCGCGCGCGCGAGGAGCGGAACTCCGCGAAGGCGAGAAGGTGCTTGAGCTGACCCGCGAGGCCAACGGGGTCCGCATCGAAACCGATAAAGAGACCTATCATGCTAAGGTCGTTGTCGGCGCAGACGGCTCGGGCAGCCGCGTGCGTCGCCAGCTCATCGGCGATGAGACAACTCCGGTAGGTAAGGCCATCATGTGCGATGTGCCAGTCTCAGAAACAACATGGCCTGGATTCTCTCAGCATCGCTACGATTTTAATTTCCTTCCGGTGCGTCATGGACTCAAAGGCTACGTGTGGAAGTTTCCCTGCGTGATCGGCGGTCAGCCTCACGTCAACGTCGGCGTCTATTCGCTAGGCGATACACGGCTGGGCAATGCGGATTTGCAACGACTCCTCGCCCAAGAAATCTCTACGTTCCAAGTTCAACGTTCAACGTTCAACGTTCAATCTGATCGGTCTTCCCAGTCCGCACTCCGCAGTCCGCAGTCCGCACTTCTCAGTCTTAAATTCCGCGCCTTCCCCATTTACGGGTATGCACCGAAACGACTACTTGCCGCACCGCATGTCGTGCTGGTCGGTGACGCGGCTGGTGCCGAACCGCTCATGGGAGAAGGTATTTCATTTGCGTTGGAGTACGGGAAATATGCCGCGCGCCAGATTGTCACCGCGCTCACCACGCGGCAGTTTGATTTTCACCACTATACTGACGCCTTCGCCGCTTCGCATGTTGGGAAAAAGTTAACGCGTTTACATTACGCAGCGCGACTCTTTTACGGTCGTACCGCACCCCTTTGGTTCGCCCTGGCGGTCTGCAGCCAACGGCTCCAATCGGTCGGCCTCAAATGGTACAACGGGGTAGAGAGATGGCATCAACGCAGTGGATGGGAAGCACTACGGACCGTGCTCCATCAACCAGCGCAAGAAAGATAGCATATGGCTGGATCGACGAAAAAAAAGGCTCCGAAGCAACATCGTTGGATTCTCCCCAAGCTGTTCATGCTGCTCGGCATTGTCGGGCTCTGCGGAGTTCTCGTAGCGCTCTTTCTCATGGAGCAAGAACTCAACCGTATTGGCTTTTTCAACAAAGGCAAGCACCTACCACTCCAGTTGCCCCAGGCCCTCCAGAAAGAAGCTCCGAACACTCCGCCGGCAGCGTCGTCAACTTCACCACAACCATCCCAACCGGCGCTCGTCATGCCCCCGACTTCTCCGTCGCCGGCGGTTTCTTCTCCATCGCCCATCGAGCCTGGCCGCCCTCCTGTCCAGGCTCCCGGCAAATCGACCTCTCCTTTTCCCGCCAGCGAGGGCATTTCAGCGGAGGATCGTAAACGATTGGAAGGTCTGACTTCATCGCAGTCTCCGGAAAAACTGTCGCAAGATGATCGCAAGAGCTTGGAGGATATTCTGCGGAAACATCCGAAATGAATGAGCAACAACACCCTCCCCTTGCTTATTTGGGGGAGATCAGACAAACCGAGTGACCAGCGAAGGAGATTCGATATGAAAATATCCATGTTCCATCTCATGCCGTACCGGGATCTGCCGGATGATTTTGAACAACGCTACCATTCGGTATGGGTGGACCCGCCGTGGACGGAACTTGGTGACGCGGAAAAGGTGGGCCAGTACTACAACTGGACGCTCGATGAGCTTATCTACGCGGCGAAGTCCGGCATGGATGGCATCTGCGTCAACGAGCACCATCAGAACGCTTACGGGTTCATGCCTAATCCCAACCTCATGGGCTCCGTCCTGGCGCGCGCCACCAACGGGATGGATGTTGCGGTGGTGCAAATGGGCTCTACCTTGCCAACCACCAACCCGCCGACCCGCGTCGCCGAAGAGTATGGCATGATCGACACGATCAGCGGCGGACGCATGATCGCGGGGATGCCGCTCGGCACGGCGATGGACGCGACGCTCTGCGCGGGCATCACTCCGATCGAACAGCGCGAACGCTATTACGAAGCGCACGATCTCATTTTGAAAGCGTGGACCGCGCCGAAAATCTTTGCGTGGAACGGCAAGTATTTCCAATTACCGATGGTCAACGTCTGGCCTCGCCCCATTCAAAAGCCGCATCCACCAGTGTGGATTCCGGGCTTGGGCAGCCTCAGCACCTGGGAATTCGCAGCGCAGCACGAGCATTGCTATTGCTTTTTAAGTTACTATGGCCCGATCGTTGGTAAAGGCGTGATGGATGGGTTCTGGCAATTCATTGCCCAACGCGGCATCGAGCCAAATCCTTTCCGCGCCGGTTTTCTGCAGCTCGTCGCCGTGGGACAAACCGACGCCGAAGCGGAAAAGCTGTACGAAAAACATGTTAAATATTTCTACAGTAAATCGCTGCACATCCCTGCGGAGTTCTTCTTTCCACCGGGGCATCAGGACTACCGCAGCCTGGAGAACAGCGTGCGAAAAGGTTTGCTGAAGAGCACGTTCGAGCAATTAGAGGCCATTCCCAACTACAAATTCAAAGATTTCGTTGATAAACGCTTGGTCCTCGCCGGGAGCCCAGCCACAGTCCGCGATATGCTCCGCGAGGCGGTGCAAGATCTGCGCGTGGGCAACCTGATGGTGCTGTTGCACATCGGCTCGATGCCGCACGATTTGACCTTGCACAATATCGACCTCTTTAGCCGCGAAGTCATGCCGCATCTCCGCGACATGTGGGATGACAAGTGGGAAAACAAATGGTGGCCCGAGCGCTTGCGGGGCAAACGCCAGGTCTCCCTCGCCGCCCTGTAAGGAGAGACGTAATGGTCGCAGTACAAGAGTGCACAGTCAGCGTGTGGGAAAATAAAATCAAACCAAAGATCCAAGTCGCCGGCAGTGGGCCGCCGGTCGTCTTTCTGCACGGCGCGTATGGACTCACCTGGGACCCGTTCCTCGACGAACTGGCGAAGAATTTCACGGTCTATGCGCCTGAACATCCCGGCACCACAGTGGGCGATCCTGACGGCATCAAGCCGCTCGATAACTTGTGGGACTTGGTGCTATACTACGATGAGTTATTCGATCAGTTGGGGTTACAAAGCCCCGCCGTAGTGGGACACTCCTTCGGCGGCATGGTAGCGGCGGAAATCGCCGCGTCCTATTCACAACGGGTGAGCAAGCTCGTGCTGCTGTGCCCCATCGGGCTTTGGCGAGATGACTACCCGGTAAAGAATTGGATGATCATCCCCCCAGAAGAAGTGGCCAAGGCCGCCTTTCATGATCCCGACGGCCCCATCGCCAAACAAATGCTCACCCTGCCGGAAGAAGAAAAAGCCCAGCAAGACGCGCAAATCCGCATCACGTGGGCGTTGGCGTGCACTGGCAAGTTCGTGTGGCCGATTCCCGATAAGGGCCTGAAGAAACGCATTCACCGCATCAAGTCGCCAACACTCCTGGTGTGGGGCAAAAGCGACAAGCTCGCGCCGCCGGTGTACGCGCAAGAATTCGCCACTCGCATCGCCGGCTCTCGCGTGGAGATGATCGACCAGGCCGCGCACGTCCCGCAGCTTGAACAGCTCGGGAAAGTGTCGGCGTTGGTGCGGGATTTTATCAAGGCGTAAAGAACATGGTCATTCTGAGGAGCAACGCGACGAAGAATCTCAAGCCAGCAGAAACGACACGAGATTCTTCGCCTTCATTTCACTTCGGCTCAGAATGACACACTGCATTTTCATTGTCGCAGTTGCCGGTTCTCTGGTATGGAACTTCTCGACGATCTCCAACGTCCGTTGACGCTTCCTGCTCAACCACAGCGCATCATCTGCCTTGTGCCCAGCATCACCGAAACCCTCTTCGCTCTTGGCGCAGGCGAGCGCGTAATTGGCGTCACTGAATACTGCACCCATCCGCCCGAACGTGTGGAGCGGCTTCCAAAACTTGGCGGCACGAAGAACCCGCATCGAGAAATAATCCTGCAACTGGCTCCGGATTTATTGATCCTCAATGATGAAGAAAACCGGAAAGAGGATTTTGCGTGGTTCGTGGAGCAGGGCCTACCGGTGTATGTCACCAGTCCTCGCACGGTAGCCGAAGGCATTACGATGATCGAAAGGCTTGGCCTGCTACTAGACTGCCAGGAACACAGCGAGCCGATGGTTCAGACGATGCGCGCGGTCTACGAACAAGTGTCCAACGAAGCGTCAAAACAATCACGCCTCCGTGTCTTTTGCCCGATCTGGCGCAAACCGTGGATGGCGTTCAATCACGACACCTACAGCGACGATATGCTCTGGACGTGCGGCGGTGACAACATCCTGCGCACTAAGCCGGACCGCTATTTCTCAATCACGCTTGAAGAAGTTGAAGCGCTAGCGCCGCAGGTCGTACTGCTGCCCAGCGAGCCCTACCCCTTTGAGCCGAAGCACTACATCCACCTCAAACCGCTCGCCGACACGCCAGCAGGCCGAGGCGGCCATTTTTACTGTGTAGACGGCATGGCGCTCTGCTGGTACGGACCACGGATTCTCGACGGACTGGAACAACTCTCCCAGCTCTTGGCGTATGTCCGGTCGACAATTGATGAATAACCCGTGAGGCGGAAAACGTGAAACGGAAGGAGGAAGAGCGGCTCTTTCTTTATTCGCCTCACCTCTTACCTCGACTTTATCCAATCACGCCGCATAGCAGACCACGTCGGTTAAGCGCTCCAAC
>CAYTVL010000020.1:0-88169 GCA_964441775.1 uncultured Enterobacteriaceae bacterium | reverse complement strand
TTATGCTCAAACGAGTTGTGATGCTGATGATGCAAAGTGCATAACA
The DNA here is from genome assembly GCA_964441775.1 of uncultured Enterobacteriaceae bacterium. GTDB lineage: Bacteria > Desulfobacterota > Binatia > Bin18 > Bin18 > SYOC01. Next base: position 88,123 of record CAYTVL010000020.1, on the reverse strand, counting down.
CTCTCTAGAGGTGGAGCGGGAACGAGGCTTGGCTGGAGTCCAAGGTGGATCTAGTCATTTCGGCATCATGTTGGAGGGCCGTGAGGATTATGACACCACGATCGCCACCGCTCCAGAGTTCGGCGGTCGGCTCGTGTCTCAATGCGAGCATGGAGGGCTCGTGGCGCATGCGTACATCGCCGACCCCGATGGCTACGTAGTAGAAATCCAATATGGGTCGGGTGAATTGCCCGTCGCGGGCGGTTAAGGAGTCTATTCAGGGGGAGTTCTAGTACCCGCCATGTTTATCCACGACATTGTCCATCGGTTCGCCGTGCAGAAATTTACGCAAGTTGTTGCGAAAAATGACAACCGCGTGTTCCCAATAGCGAGAGCGTAAACCCGAGCAATGCGGCGTGAGAAAGACGTTAGGGAGACGCAGCAACTCGCTTTCAGCTGGTAACGGTTCAACTTCAGTAACATCAAGCCCGGCCCCGGCGATCCATTGTTCCTTGAGGGCGCGGATCAGCACTTGCTCTTGGATAATAGCGCCCCGGCCTACGTTAAAAATATATGCGGTCGGTTTCATCATGCGCAGCTCCGCCTCACCGATCAGCCCTTGTGTTTCCGGGGTGAGCGGAGCGGCAATGATGACAAAGTCGGACGTGCGCAACAAATGGGATAGGCCATCCGCTCCGTACAGCTCATCGACGCACGCCGGTCGCTCGGCGGGGTTTCGCCGCGTGGCGATCACACGCATGCCCAAGGCTTTCACGCGCTCCGCCACCGCCAACCCAATGCTGCCGAGCCCGATGACGCCTGCGGTCTGTTCATACAACTCCGAAAACGTGGGGTAGAGGTCAAACATTTCACGCCGCGCCCATTTCCCTTCCAGTTGAAAACGGTAAGCATCGTGCAGCTTGCGCGCCAGAATAATCATCATCCCTAACACGTGTTCCGCGATGGGGATGGCGTGGAGTCCGCGCGAGTTGCTGACAATAACCGGACTCGCGATCATCTCAGAAAAGAGCACATGCGTGGCCCCTGCGGAAGGAAGATGCAGCCAGCGCAATTGTTTGGCGAGGGCAAATTCCTCCGGGTTTAACCGTAACGTGAAGAGGACCTCGGTGTCGGCCAACTCAGTCCGTCGTTGGGCGGGATTAGATAGGAGACGCACAGAGGTAGTCGGAAACTCGTCTTGTAATTGTTGCGCTAGAACAAGAGGAAAATCAGGAAATCCCCCGAGCCCGGCGGAACCGGCGAATGCAATAGTCACCTTTGTCATAGTGTTCTCCTCTTTACTCACGAGCAGCTCTCAATTTTTATTTATGCACCGCCTCAAACACGCCATTCCAATCATCCGGGGGAGGAACGTGCTGGTAGATTCGGCACCGCGCCAGCATGGTAAATGCAGGACCATCCTCCGGCCAGAGCGTCAGAGCTTGTTGAAACAGCGCCCCGGCTTCTTCCCAGCGTCGAACACGATACGCGGTCAGCCCGGCGGCATAACACGTGAACGCCTCTGCTTGCGCCGTGGGCAGAGGCTCTTCTACCCGATCAAGTAGTTCATAGATGCGGACCGCTTGCGCTTTCCCCACTACCTGCACCATATCGACCTCGCGCAGCAGGCACGACTGCTCAACCAGCCGGGCGGTGTCTTCGCCAATGAGCGTCGTCGTGCCGTAGGCTTTGTTCAGCCCTTCTAGTCTGGACGCCAAGTTGACCGCGTCTCCCATTACTGTGTAGTTAAAGCGGTCCTTCGAACCTATGTTGCCGACGATCATCTCCCCGGTATGAATGCCAATGCGCATGGACAGAGGAGGCAAGTTGCGGGTCTCCCACTCACTCTGCAAGGCGCGCAACTTTTTTGACATATCCACTGCGGTGTAACAGGCCATCAACGGATGATTGTCGCGTTCGATCGGCGCGCCGTAGAAGGCCATGATGGAATCGCCGATGAACTTATCCAGCGTGCCCTGGTGTCGCAGAACAATATTCGTCATCGCCGAAAAATACTCGTTCAATAATTCAACAAGTTCATGAGATCCGGTGCTCTCGGAAATGGCGGTGAATCCCTTGAGATCGGTAAAGAGGACCGTCAGCACGCGCCGCTCACCTCCGAGATTGAGTTTTTCCGGATGTTTGACGAGTTCATCCACGACTTCAGGAGCCACATAATGTTCAAACGCGCCTTTGATTTTCTGACGTTCTCGTTCCTCGGTGATGTAGGCGTAGACCGTGAGCGCGGTGGCGTTCGCCGCCAGCGCCAACAAGGGGTAGACAATGTTGATCCAGACCCGGAGGTAAATAAAAAACACGTCTGCAATAACAACATGCAGGACACCAAGCGCAGCCGTAAACACAAACCCCTTGAAAGCGCCGATACGAGGAAGGATAAAGCCAACGGCTGTTCCCCAGGCGAGAATAACGAGCAGGTCATAAAGCTCCGCCCATTGAGGTTGCGTGATGAAGCGTTGGGTCAAAAGATTGTCGATAGTCGTGGCGTGAATTTCCAACCCGGGATACACCGCCCGGAACGGGGTGCTTCTGAGATCGTATATCCCCGTGGCTGTGGCACCGACCAACACAATTTTATTGGCGAAGGTCCCCATAGGAACCTGTCTGTTGAGAATGTCGCTGATGGAAAAGGAGGGGAAGACGTTCACCTCGTTCGGATCGTTGGCGTCGCCAAGATAGTTAATCAACAACCGCCCTTTGGCGTCCGTCGGGAGCGATTGTTGACCCAGGCGCATCTCTTCCACGCCGTCTTGCCCCACAGTCACCATCAGTGGCGGCTTCCCGAGATAATGCCAGGCGCATAGCAGCGAGAGTGGAGGAAAGAAATCTTCCCGGCCTTGGATCAGCAGCGGCATCCAGCGAATGACGCCGTCCCGATCGTTTTTCAAAGTAAAGTAACCCGAGGAGGCGGCCGCCTCCGTCAGCATAGCGAGATTACTCTCTGGCGCATAGCCTTGGAGCAGATCCCCGATCTTTCCTCCCTGCGCCTTCGAGATCACGATGGGATACTTTGAGTTGCTAATCCGTTCGAAGTACTGGTCGATTTTGTTTTGGTCAACACGGTAGCCAAGTTCCGTTTTCTCTTCATGAAAGAAATATCCCAGCACGACCGTCGCGGACGACTGTTTTATGGCGGTCGCGAGCGCCAGATCGTTGTCGGCTTGTTGTCTGCGCTCTTGAATGAAGTCGGCAAACTGCGAGCGTTGACCGTTCAGCGTCTTGAGTTTTTGGCTGAGTTGATTGAGCAGTGTGAGTTGAGAGTTTTCATCAGGCTCCAGGAAGCCGATGTCAAACCCAATCACCTTGGCCCCGTCGCGCGACAGTACATCGATCAGCGCCGCAAGCTTCGCCCTAGGCCACGGCCAGCGTCCTTCTCGATCGAGACTCTTTTCATCAATCAACGCCAACACCACTGCTGGCGAAGGCCGCACCGGCTCACGTAGTAGGAAGCGACGATCATAAGTTTTTAGTTCGATGAGATCAAGAAGAGGAGCGCCAACGTAGAAGAGCATCACCACCAGAAAAGTGATGCCGAGGGTGAGGGAAGTCGGAGTGACGGAGAAGACAGTTTTCAGCGATCGCATTGGCTATGCTCCGTCACCCCTCCTCTGCACTTGACGTGGTTAACACGGAAACTTGAGATTGGGGGGGTAATAACACGTACCCCCTGGCACACTTTGCAGCGGGGGTCGGCCTAGCTCTCCCGGAGGACAAAATGGGACGACCAAGTCTTTCTCACAGCTATTGGGCGTATTCTCTACGGTGCATAACTCACTAGGATTTGTTCCGTGAGGGGTAACAGCGATCATAGATATCACGATATTATCCGTGCTGCCCGCAGTCACATCGTAAATGCATCCGTTTGTAAAAGTTTGACGCGAGACCGTGCTCACCAGCGGGCTGCCCTGGAACTCCGGTACTCCCGGCGTCGTGGACCCTAAGATCGGGCCACAGTGCTCAAACGTGTTCCCTATTCCTAGGAGTATCGTCGTCACTCCTTCCTGCGGTTTAAACCGCTCGGAGACTTGGACCTGAATCTGGTGTCCGATAGCGAGACTGGGAATGACCACTCCATCTTGGTGATGGACGACCTCCCAAGCATCATCGGGCGGGAAGCTGCTTGAAAAATGGTGAGGCGTCACATACGCGCCAAGGTTGTTGTTCGTTAGGTCCTTCGCCACGAGATCGCCGTTGAGTCCTTGCTTCACAAATACAAAAAACTTGTTGGGTTTGCCGTTTTTACCGGTAGCGTTCTGGATGGTATAGAGGTATGACGTAATCCCATTCTGGGTTTGCTGATTTACATTGACAATAAAGTTACCAGCACTTTCCCCTTCAGCTTTACTGGTACAACTGGTCTGCGCAAAGACCGTAGGCGCGGTCAACAGCGCCCCGACGGCGAGCACGACTGCCGAAAATAGCAATGCTGTTCTTTTCTCCATGATCTTCCTCCTCAGCTGTAGGTATTGTAGGTTTCGTATGCCGCCGCACCACCTCGTCTCCAGAACTCGCGAGAGCCAATCTTCATCGGTCATCACATAACAGCCCCCTTACAAGAAACATGCCCTTCTAATCTTTTCTTCAGGGAAAGGCTAGTGTGATTTGCGCAAAGATCATGCGACTAGGCTGGAGAAACGGGTTCTTAAAATCCATTTCTTGATATCTGAACTTCTTGTCCGCTATATTCTTCACGCCGAAGGTGATGAGACCGTACCGCTCGGGCAGCCGGTAACTGAGTCCGGCGTCGACCAGCCAAAAGTCCGACGTGCCAGAAACAAAACTGTCCGCGCCCTGGGGGAAAACGGTTCCGTGTTGATGATAGTAAGTCGTTTGCAGCGAGGCGCTGAACCCACAAGGATGGAAGAACGAGAGCCCCAGCGGCACGCTGTGCGTCGCCAGTCTCCTGAGAAAGATGGTGAATTCCTTCGCCCGCTCAAACTCTTCGTAATGATAGGCCGCACGCAGAGCCAGCCACGGATGCGGCGTCCACAGCAGATAGGCGCGAGCGAGGTTTTCGTGCCAGTCCGCGTGTTTAATTTGCGTCGGAAAAACAGTGAGGTCCTCAAAGGGCACCGACATATCTCGCAGAGAATACTCCACACCACCATACAGGTCGAACGGCAATTTTTGATCGACCGCGCCGCCATAGCGCCAGGACCGCACGGCCTCGATATCATTGTCATCAAAGAATTGATTAAAACCCGCGACCTGGGTGGGCTCCAGCGTTTGATTGGTAATCAGCGTTCGTCGCAAGACCCGGAAGGCTGCGGCCCGCACCGTCGTGGAGGGAAACGGATTCCAGACAATGCCAAATTTGGGGTTGAACTGGTTCCTGCTTTGCGTGGAGAGGCTCCGCGGCTCATAGAAATCGCCGCTACCGCCAAGGGTGAAGGTCACGTTCTTGAGGAGCGAGATATAGGAATACATGTACGCATTGAAATGGTTGACGCCTTTCCTGACGCTACTGCTCTGGGTAAACGGACCAGGAAAAAATGGCAAGTTCAACTCCAGAAGTGTGTTCTCAGCGCCATCGACGGTGAAATATCCGAAGCCGCTGGTCAGGTTCACGTAGGGCGAGCGAAAGAGGTGTTGAATCTCGCCGCTAATCCCCGTGTGATTCCTGCGTTGGACGTCAATCATGGCGAAAGGCGTCGGTTGATCATGGCCTCTGTCATCTCGGGTCTGATAGATAACCGACCCCAGGAGAATAGAGTTGGGCGAGAGCGAGTGCCGCAACCCAAGACGGTAGGTATCTGTCGTGATGTTATCACGAAAGAACTGACTAAAATCACTTCGGAGAAAATTGAGCTTCAGATCGCCGCTCTCGAAGTCTCGGTGTCGGTATTCACCCTGAATACTCGTTTGCGGAGAGAGTTCATATTGTAGAAATACGTTGGCGATATCGTCTTTCTGGTCGGCGTTTTTCCGCCAGCCGTCGGTGGTGTAGTGCAGGCCGCCAATACTGAAGGCGAGATTCTTATGGATGCCAGAGATAATCCCTTCTCCAGCATACGTGTCATGTTCCCCAAGCATACTGCCTGCCTGCGCGGTAATGCCATTGCGGTTAAACAACGGATTGAACTCATTGAACGAGAGCGCTCCTGGACCTCCTGCACTGATGAGAAACAAGTTGCTTTCCGCAAGTTGGGGCTGAATGGGCGTCATGTTGAGCGGCTGCAGCAGTTGCGACTGGAGCAGTTCGCTCACCCGAGCAATTTCATGTCGCGGCAAACTCGAATACGAATCGGCCAAAAATCGGTGCGCGGAAAAGTTACTCGGATCGGTGTTGAGGGATTTCCACCCTTCCACAAGCGCCAACGGCTGAAAGCCCAGATCATTATAGATGCGCGCTACGCTGGCGCTGCGCGCCGCGAGATCGGAATCAAGCTCTAGACGCGATCGATAGACTGCTCGATTGTCGTTCAGCTCAATAGCTTTTTGTGCGTCCTGCAAGGCTTCCACCGGACGATTTGTCGTCTGCTTCTGAATGGCGCTGTACAACCACGGGGTGGGATCACGCGAGTCCAACTCCTTGGCCATGTCATACTCGCGCGCATCTAGCTTCGTGCGTTTCTCTTCAAAGTAGGCCTTGCCCAAATAGCTGCGGACGAGGGCATTATTGGGGTCGAGACTCGCGGCAATTTCGACGTCTCGACTTCCAGCATTCAGGTCTCCTTCGCGGATCTTCGCTAACCCCAGTCCCAGTCGCGGGAGTGAATCGGCTTGATCGAGCGCAATCGCTGTCTCGAAGGCCGCTTTGGCTTGTTCCGTCTGGGTCCGCATGAGATGCGCGAACCCCAGCACGGTCTGCGTACGCGAGAGCTTCGGTTCCAAAGAGACGGCTTTCTCTGCAGCGGTGAGGGCTTCGCCCAATTCACCCGAGGAAGACCACAGTTCCGCCAGCCGCGCCCAGGCCAAAGCATTGTTGGCATCGAGCGCCACCGCCTTCTCCAACGTGGCGCGCGCACCCTCTAAGTCAAACTCAGCTTGTTGGGCGTATGACAGCGCCAGCAAAGCGGTGACGGAGTTTGGCGCAGTCGCCACAGCTTGGCGCGCACTCTCTGACGCTTTCTCTTTTTCATTTTGCACAATGGCGATAATCGTTTGCAGGGCCAGAGCGTCACCTGACTTCGAGTCCAATTGCAACGCCCGTTCAATATCGGTGCTGGCTTCGGCAGAACGCCCCACGGCGAGCAACAAAGAGGCGCGATAGGCGAAGAAACGAGGATCACGAATATCTGGCGGCGCTTGCGCCAAGCTGTCGAAGGCTTTTTGCAAATCCCCCGCTTGCGCAAATGCAATGGAGTTCCGCATCATACCTTGCCAGCCTGGTCCGGCGGGAAATTCGTCAGCGCGAAGATAGAGCACCGGTGGATAATACAGCGCCCAATTCACGGCGTCCCTGGGGCGCGCCACCACGCGTAGCACGGGCGCTTTTCCCGCCTCGGCCACAGCGGATTGTCCGCCAGTCAACATCAGACTTCCGGCTGGGTTTGCCGCCGCCACCGTTCCTTCAAAGACCGTTACGAGCGTCTTGGCGGCGTCAACCTCAATCAGAAACTCAGTGCCCCGCACTCCGGCAGTCGCGAACGGAGTTTCCACATCGAGGCTGCCGGGTCCACGGCTAAAGAAATGCGCCGCGCCCCGGAGCAAACTGACAACCCCAGTCCGCTCCTCTTTCACCGCTTGAACGGTGATCTCCGTGTTAGCGTTCAGGCGCAGCACGGACTGGTCGAGCATCGCTACATCAGCTCGACTTTTGTCTAGCACGCGAATCTTATCACCCGGACGAAAGGCGTCGTTCAACTGCACAGGTCGCCAGCTAGTTTCTCCGACGCGTTGCACTTCCACAGTTCCCTGCACGGAAACTGCTTTGGCTACTCCTCCCCCACTGGTCTGGGCAAAAGCGACAGGCAGGCACGGCCAGCCAAGCAAACTGGTTGCCCACGTCACCAAGAAAAGTAGCAGCAAACGAGCAATCTTCATCACAAGCCTCCCGAGACCGGATCCGTTCCTTACCTGGGAGGCTATATTACCTGCTTGATTTCGGAGTGCAACCTATAAGATCGAGCGAGCAACTCTCGGCTGCTCTACCTCGGCATCACTGGCAGCAGGATGTATGACGCCATATCGTCCTGATGGAATACGGTTTGTTGCGCTGGCTTTCCCTTTGTTCCCTCGCCAAACCGCTCTCCTGTATTCAGGTTGCGGTCGAAACGCGGGAAGTTGCTGGAGCCGATCTCCAAGCGGATGCAGTGCCCCGGTAAGAACACATTGCTCGTGGCCCACAGATCGATGGTAAACAGATACGGCCTTCCAGCCTCCATCAAGGTTGGCGCGCTGGTGGATTCCCGGTAACGCGCACGGATGATGCCGTCAAGGAGATTCTGCGCGTAGCCGTTCGGATGCACGTCCACGAGTTTCGCGGTGAAGTCCGTATCAACCGCCGAAGACGCAGCCCAGAGAGCGACGGTGACGGGGCCGGTAATTTCCAACGGTTGCGCCATAGGCTCCGAGGTGAAGACCAAGACATCGTTGCGCTCTTCGACCGGTCGTTGATCTTGCACACCGATGTCGATCGTGAGATTGGCGCCGCCCAAGGAAGGCGTCGGGTCGTCCGGATCGTAGACGTAAGTGTCCGTACGTTCCCTGGCGGGCGGCACAGTCGAAAGCGCGCCATCGCCACGCAAGGAGTTGGCCCCCTGTTGACTATGTAGAAAATATCGCACTTGGCGCATGCCCGGAGGCGGCCAGTCAGCCAAGGTCTTCCAGCGATTCTCACCCAAAGTGAAGAGCGTGACCGGCGGCTCGTCCATGACACCGTTCTGAACATCTTTCAACCAATAATCGAACCAGCGCAGCAGGGTCTGGTTGAGGTCGATCAAGGCGTTCGGTCCAAAATCAATGTCGCCCGTGCCCCGCGAGCTGGGTACATGGTACGGCAACAGATGCCCCCACGGTCCGATAATTAATCGCTGCCCGTTGCGCGCTTTCTCAAACTGGCTGTGCGCTTTTACACTTTGATAGACGCTGGGCCCGCCTTCCGCGAAAATGTCATACCACGAGGTGACATGCAGCATCGGCACGCTAACGCTTGCGGCGTGACGATTAACGTTCGCGCGATACCAATACTCACCGTCGTCGGCCTGCTTGATATGTTCGGCAAAATACGGCGCGGTCTCCTTCAGCAGCTCACCCCAGTCTTTGATGGGCAGATGACGATACCATTGATCAGAAAGCGGCGTGAAGGCGTTGAGACCGAAACGGGTGCGGCGCGGAATGGGGAATTCGTGACCCTCGACATACTCCTTCATTTTTTCCATGAGGTCGGCGCGCTGTTTCCGTTTGAGCGTATTGAGTCCCTTGAAGATGGCGTAAGGCGCCATCCACCCCCACAGTGAGACGCCGCCAGTGTGATAAATCCAGCTCGCATGGTAATCCGACGAGGCGGAGACCGGAGCCATCACTTGCAGTGACGGCGGCAGGGGATCATTGCAAGCAATCAGATATTGCGTGAGCCCCAAATAGGACTGCCCCGTCGTGCCGACGCGCCCGTTGGACCACGGCAACCGCGCCGCCCATTCGACGGCGTCATAGCCGTCATTACTTTCTTGAAAGATGGTGTCGTATTCGCCCTCGGACTCGAAGCGACCGCGACAGTCTTGGATGACCGCCACATAGCCATAACGAGCGTATAGGGAATGCGGCCCGTTAGGGTCGTCCATCCCCCGCTTCCCATACGGGGTGCGGCTCAACAAGACCGGAAACCGGCCTGGTGCGTCCGGACGGATTACATCGGCAAAGAGCGTGACTCCGTCTCGAGTCTGCATCGGCACATTTTTTTCGACGACTACTTTGTATTCTGTCCGCGCTTGTACGATCATGACAACGTCCTCCTTTGTCAACGCAATAGAAACGCCTTGTCTCCCCATGCTTCAGCGTCAATTGCTGGCGGAATGGTACCGGAGTCTTGCATATTTGTCACCTCAATGACAAATATGCCTATGGAAAGTGAGAAAGCGAATTTACTCGGTCTCCGGAACGGAGTGCGTTACTCTATGGCTCGTCAACCACTGCTGAATCTCACGACCCTGCGTCGCCTCAAAGCCTTGCCTTGGGCGTCGGATGAGCATCTCGAAAAACTCATTTCCCAGATGACGCTCCGCCACGTGGATCGGCATGTCAGGCTCTTTACCGAAGGTGGCCCCTCCGACACCCTCTATCTCTTGATCTCAGGGGTGGTCAAGCTCTTGCTGCCCAATGTCGACGGAGAAGAAGTGTTAGTGAGTTTAATTTGTCCAGGAGAATTTTTTGGCATTACGTCGCTGATGTCCGGTATGACTCGCGGCTTCCAGTGTGAGGCATTTAGCGATTGTTGGGTCGCCGGCATCCGGCCAGAGACGTTTGTCATCACACTCCTAGGCGTTCCCTTCACGAATTTCAGCGAACTGATGGGCAGCACGGTAACCCGCTGGGCGGGGCTGCTCTATCGCTATACCAGATTTCAGGGTCTGGGCCTCAGGCAACGACTCGCGCTGGCGCTGTTGGAGCTGGCGCAGAAATTTGGGGTGCAAGATGCGCGGGGCACGATCCTCATTCTGCAGGTCACCCACGAGGATCTCGCTGATCTCGTCGGCGCCTCACGGCAAAAGGTCACCGAACACATGAAAGAGTTGGAGCGGCAGCAGATGTTGCTGCGCGACGGGCGGAAACTGATTGTGATTCCGGAACGGCTACAGGAAGTGGTGAGCTCACCGCAAGAGGGATAGCCGTTGTCCGATTTTCGCTGGAAGCGCGGCCGTCTCGGCCGCTGTTTTCGCGGGCGGGACGCCCGCGCCCCACCCCAGGAACTTACGCTTTCTTGCCCATCGCTTCTTCCACTTTCTCTTCGATTTTGCTCTCAAGCTGCCACAAGCGACGCGCGATATCCGCGGACATCTCTACGGCTTGCTTGGCGACGAGCCGTTGGGTCTCAAACAATGGCGCAAACGGCGTCGCGTTGGCCCATTCCGTCGCTTTCTCGCCCCACTTGAGCGATTGCTTTGCCCATTTTTCACTATTGTCAATGTATTGCGCTGCGGCGTTCTTCACCGCGTCACACCACGGGGCATTGAGTTCGCTAAACATCTTAGTGAATGGGTTATTGAACGTTGTGCTCTCGGCCATGCTTGCGGTCTCCCTTCTGGTTTCGGCGCCCGTCGCCGTTGATAAAGGCATGCTAGCTGATTGCGCTAACCATTGCAAGCATTCAGCGCACGACTTTTGTTACGTAGATGACGAAAGCCTCACCTTCATGATTTTTCTGCTGCTTCGTTCACTTTGCGAAATGAGCGATACATGTCGATCAGCATCTCCCGTTGGCGCGCGGAAATATGAGGATCGCGCATGACCGATTTGATCACATCGCTCTCTTCCGCATCCTGCGGATCGAGGATGCCCGCTTGTGAGTACAACGTCTCCGCCGAGAGACGCAGCCCTTTGGCGAGCGACTGTAAAATCATACTACTCGGCGTTCGCAGCCCGCGTTCAATTTGACTGAGATAGGGATTAGAAATACCGCACATGTCGGCGAGTTGCCGAACGGAAAGTTGCGCAAGTTCGCGCTGACGCCGGATAAACTCGCCGAGACTCACATAGGGATCAGCATTTTTGTTTGCCATAGTCTTCTGAGCTAGCTGAATTTGCTTGCAACAGCAAGCGGAGCCAACGAATAGACAAAAAACCTCTTAGTCTGACGCCGTAAATATGAGGATAGGCAATGATTACGTCATTCTGGGCGAGCAACGCGAGACCCAGAATCCAGGGGACATAATCGGAGGCGGGTGCTAAATCTTCCTGGATGCCAGCTTTCGCTGGCATGACGAAACCAAGCCTTTCAAAATCAGTACAGTAAATTACAACATTGCCCGTTCCGTATTCATGATTCCGCATTCCGCATTTACCCCATCACGCCCATCGCTTGCAATTCTCGCTTCAGCGCGTCACGCCGTTCCGCGTCAAGCGGGGCAATAGGGGCGCGGGGCGCTCCAGCCGGCAACCCAATCAGCTCCATCGCCGCTTTTACCGGCGCGGGGAACGAGCCGAGCCCCATCGCCAGCCAAAATCGCGTCAACCGATTCTGTACTTTCCACGCCTCTTCCCAGCGATCAGCATCGAACAAGCGCAGCACTTCGAGTGATAATTCCGGGCAGACGTTGGCGCTGCCAAGAATTGCGCCCTGGCTACCGGCTAACAAGCCGGGCAACACCAAGGTGTCGATGCCGGTCACCACGCCAAAATCCGTACGACGTCCGATCAAGAGATCATTTAACACCGTTAAGTCACCGCCGCTGTCCTTAATGCCGACAATTCGTGGCACTCGCCCTGCCAGAGACTTCACTGCTGGGACACCTAAGACGTTCCCCGCCAGCATGGGGATGTTGTACAAAATCAACGGGATACTCGTCGCTCTGGCAATCGCCTCAAAATGCGCGCTCATCTCCTCTTGATTCGGGCGGACAAAACTGGGCGGCGCAGCGCAGAGGTAATCGATCCCAGCTTTCTGCGCTTCCTCTGCGAGACGAATCGATTCACGAGTTGATGGCGCGCCGACACCGGCGATGACCGGGGTCCGTTTTCGCGTGATCGCCACTGTCAGTTGAAACAAGCGGACCTTCTCCTCAAAACTCAGCGCCCAGGACTCACCCGTGCTGCTGACGGTGAAGACGCCAGTGACGCCTTTCCCGATGGTCCAGTTGATGATGGCCTCACAGGCTTTTTCATCAATGTTTTCACGTTTATCAAAAGGCGTAATTAAAGCTGCATAGACGCCGCGTAACATGCTTGTTCTCCTCAACCAAAACAGTGGGATGCGTTCTTTGTACAGGAAAGGAGCGCTCCGGAGCTAGTCCACCAAGCGACGGCAATCGGCCACGACTTCCGGCGGGATCAACTTCAGCGCTAGCAGCACGAGCCCCGGGACAATAATCAAATCGTCCACATGCCCAATGACCGGAAGAAAGTCGGGAATCAGATCGAATGGCAGCAAGGCGTAGCCAATAGCCAGACCGAGGAGCATCTTTGCCAGCAGTGGCGTGCGTGGGTCTTGGTACATACACCGGTACACAGTCAATTCGCGCTTAAAAGACCGTGCGCTACTACGGAGCCGATCAGTCAATGACCTTCGAGCTTCGTCTTTGGGCAGACGCTTCATCACCATCTTTCCACGGCGAGATAGTTCAACAGTTCGTCAATCCGCGTAATCGTCAAATCCGCTCGCACTTCAGCCGCCCACGGCGGGAGCTGTCCATTGGTAAGTAGCGCGGTCATTGCCCCGGCGGCGCGTCCGGCGTCGATATCGTGTCGATAATCTCCCACTATCAGTAAGTGAGAGACCGGCGCCCCCAAGCGTGAGGCCGTGTGATGTAGACAGGCGGGGTCCGGTTTCGGCGGTGCATCCTCACGCGCCACCAGAACCTCCACATCAATTTGCAAGTGTTGACAAACAGCGACAAGCGAAGCACGGCTGTTGCGCGTGACAATCGCCAGCGGCAGCCCTATCGCCCGCACCGCCGCAAACGTTTCCCGGGCGCCGTCGTTCCATTCGACGTTTTCCACGCCGTCTTGTTCAAACGCTTCGATAAGGGTCTGAGCCTGCATCTGTTCCGTGGGAGATAGTTGAGACAACCACTTGAGAATGTCGCCTTCCGGCAGGTTCAGTTGTTGACGTAATTTTCGAAAGTCGAGGTAGGGGCGCGTCAGGGTGCTATCGAGATCAAACGCGATCGCGTGCAAGGGGCGCACCGCGCTGGGCAGGCGAATGTAATGTTGAGATGGCATAGGTGTAGTCCGCGGCTATGGTTCAATCGCTTGACAGGTCCTAATCTTCCGATCCCAGCTACAGTCTCTGTGGTGGTCGAGAATCCGTGAGCCGCTGCTACCACAGTGTCGGTATCGGATATTGCTGAATCTGCGGGTCAGGGCTAACGATCACTAAGCCATGAGTGAGCGCTTGACAGACCAATATCCGGTCAAACGGATCTCGATGCAGCGCTGGCAGGCGATCCAACGCCAACACGGCTGCCTCTTCGATCGGAAGCGTAGAGAGTGCAAGCAGCGTCCGTTGCGAGGGCACAAACTGTCTCGGCGGTTCAGGCAACGGGAGTTTGCCAAGCGCATGCTTGATTGCGATTTCCCACACTGAGGCTGCGCTTAGATACACCGCATTATCCGGATTCGTCACGACCGTACGCGCTTGTACAGAGAGCTCGGGAGCATCGTCGGCCATCCACAGGAACGTGCAGGTATCCACTAGCACGTTCATGATCCCTCTCCCTCAAAAGCGCGCAGCATTTCTTCGGGCAGTGGCTCAAAAAACTCTGGCGGCACTTTGACCTTGCCCTTGGCAGTACCAAGAGGGCGAGGAGTGGTGCGTTGCTGGGGCAAGGGACGAATCTCAGCTATGGGAACATTATGTCGACAAAGCAGAATGGTTTCTCCAGCCTCGAGATGTTTGAGGTAACGCGAAAGATGTGTCTTCGCCTCATGAATGTTAAGTTTAATCATGAAGTTAAATTTAGCCTAAAAATTGAACTAACTCAAACGCTTTAGGAGTTCCCTCTCTAGTTCCTCCAGCAGCGTCTGCGCTTCTTGCAAGTCATTTACATGGCTCAATCACCCGATGATTCAACCTCTCAATTTCCTTGCCTGCATCAGCAGCAGCTCGCCTTTCAGCCGATACAGCTCCGCCTCGTAAAAGCGCTCGCCGCTTTTGTCCACCACCGCCAACGCCTCGGCGAGTGCGGCCAGCCCATTCTCCTCCTGCCCCGCTTTCGCAAATGCCTCGGCCAGCAGGGCAAGATAATAGGATTTTAATACCCCTGCCCCCATGGCTTGGTAGGTAGCCAGGCCTTGGCGGATCTGGCTAATCCCTTCTTCACTTTGTCCCTGTTCGGCCAGCACCCAGCCCTGTATGATAGTCCCTTGTCCTAACCACACGGGAAAGCCGTGCTCGCGCGCCAGGGTGATGCCTGCCTCGGCCCACTCGTGGGTCAGGGCTCTGTCCCGGCGGAGCTGGTGAGTCAGGGCAGCAACAACCCGGGCGGCGGCCAAGCTATTGGGATACGACAGCTCTTGGGCCAGGGTCCACGCTGCCGCGCTCTTCTGAAGCGCCTGGTCCGGATAGCCCAGATGCCACAGGACCCAGGCCGCATAGGTGAGGCCAAGGATCCCCGGCTCTACGAGGAATACCTGGGAGCGGTGGCGCTGAGCGTCATACAGGGTCAGGCCTTGCGCCAGGTACGCTTGGGCCGCGCCCAACTCCCCCAGATAGAAGCAGGTGCCCCCTAGTACCCAATAGGTCTCCATGAGCAAGGTCGGGTCGTGCTCCCGCTGGGCCAGATCCAGGAGTTGCTCCCCCAGCCCGCGCGCCGCGAGCAACTCGCCCCGCACAAGATGCACCGTCCACAGCCCAACGAGGACCGGGAAGAGCTGGCGGGTCTCCCCGAGCTGTTGGCACAGCTCCCGGGCGCGGGTATAGGTAGTCTTCACTTCTGGTGAGTCAAAACCTCTGATGGCCAGTAACGGCGCGCCCAGCGTGAGGCGCAGCGTGACTTCTTGTTGGGCGCGCTCGCGGGTGTCGGGCAGCATGGCGAGCAGCTCTAAGGCGGTGGTCAGATGCGTGATCGCTTCCACATTGGCCGACCGCTGCACGGCCTGCTGTCCTGCTTTGTGGAGATAGTCAATGGCCTTCTCCATGTTCTTGCTGTGACTATAGTGGTGCGCCAGCTCGCTGTAATGTTCATCTAAATTGGTGCTGTAGAGCGCTTCTATTACTTGCGCTGTCCGTTCATGCAGAACTTTGCGTCGTTCAATGAGCACCGAGTTGTACGCCACTTCTTGGGTCAGCGCGTGCTTAAGGACTGTGAGACAAAACCTAAAAACGAAGGTCGAAGAGCCTGTCATTGCGAGGAGTCGCAGACGACGAAGCAATCTCGCAAGTGCCGAAATAACTGGGCCAAGATTGCTTCGCTGCGCTCGCAATGACCCCCTGCCCTTACGCCCAGTGTTGGAGTTTTGTCCCATAGTCCTAAAGATATATTCCACTTCCGGAAACGCTGGCTGTTCGTAGAGCATTTCTTTGCGTTGAAGTGAACTAAGGAGGCGGTAGAGGTCATCTTCGGGTTGGGTCACTACCTGCTTGGCCAGGCTCAAGGGAAATTCTCTGCCGATGACCGCCAATTGTTGCAGCAACACTTTCTCGTCCGGGGCCAGACGATCAATACGCGCGGCGAGCACCCCTTGTACGGTGGTCGGAATATGCAGGTCTGTCGGTAGAGGCACGGCTCCTGAGCTTGTCGAAGAGCGCGCCCCTGCGCCGTCACGGACGAGCACGCCCCGTTCAAACAAGTCCTGCACGATCTCTTCCATGAAGAATGGCATGCCTTGGGTCTTCTCCAGGATCAGTTGCTCGAGGGCTTGTAGGGGCGCAGCATGCTGCGCTCCTACGGTCGTTCCCAATAATACATCCAAAAACTCCTCCGCCTCCGCTTGTCCCAATGGCGCCAAGCGCAACTGCGTGTAATAGGTCTTCTGTCCCCACTCATGATGATACTCAGGACGGTAATTGGTGAGCAGCAACAGCTTGGCGCTGGCCACGCTCTCGCTCAGTACGTCCAGCAACCCCTGCGTTTCACTGTCGATCCAATGCAAGTCTTCAAAGATCAAGATCACCGGTTGATTGAGACTCTCTCGGAGAAACAACTTCTTGAGTGCGTCAAACGTACGTCTGCGGCGAATCTGCGGGTCCATCTGCTGTAACGGTGAGGGTTGCTCTTCAATGCCCAACAACGAAAACAGATAGGGCAGTGTGCCCTCCAACGTGCGGTCGAGGCCCAAAACCTTCCCGATCACCCGCTCCCGTCGCGTCCGTTCATCATCTTGGGGTTGAATCTGGAAGTAGCTCTTGAGCAGCTCAATCACCGGCAGATACGCCGTCGCTTTGCCGTGGGACACCGGGTATGCTTCCAGCACCACACAGTCACCGAGCGAGAGCAGCTTGAACTCGTGGAACAGGCGTGATTTCCCTAGTCCCGGCTCTCCCATCGTGCCGACGATCTGTCCGTGCCCCGCTTGAGCCTGGATGAGCGCTTGCTGGAGCTGCTCCATTTCCCGCTGCCGCCCGATAAACCGCGTCAGCCCTCGGCGCGCCGCCACTTGCAGCCGCGTGCGTAACGGACCAGCACCGAGCACCTCATACACCGCCAGCGGAGTCGCTCGCCCCTTAATCTCTGCGGCCCCCAACGCCTTCATCTCAAAGAACCCTTCGGTCAACTTCTTCGTGTCATCCGTGATCAGGATCGACCCTGGTGTCGCCATCTGCTCCATGCGCGCGGCGAGATTGGTGGAATGTCCCACCGGCACATAGTCCGTGTGCAAGTCCTCTTTGCGAATGGAGCGCACGACGACTTCGCCCGTGTTCACTCCCACCCGCATGATGAGAGGCACACCATGCTTAAGCCGCACCTGATCCCCATAGCGGCGCATCTCCTCTTGCATGCGTAGCGCCGCATACAAGGCCCGCTGAGGATGATCCTCATGCGCGAGAGGCGCCCCGAACAGGGCAAAGATGCCATCACCTAGAGCCTGGGCTACATAGCCCTCATAGCGATGCACGGCGTCCATCATCAGTTGCAAAGCGGGGTCAATAAGCGCCTGCGCCTCTTCAGGATCGAGTCCTTCAATTAGCGCCGTAGAGCCTTTGAGATCAGCAAACAAAGCGGTGATGGTTTTGCGCTCCCCTTCCACAAACGTCGCCGCCCGAATCCGCTCTGCCAAATGCACGGGCGTGTAGGTCACCGGAGCAGGGGGGTGCTGAGTCCTGAATGCTGAGTCCCGAGCCAACGGCGGGGTACTTGTGCCTTTTGATTTTTGCCTTTTGATCTTTGCCTTTCCCGAAAGGGCCGCGCCGCACCCGCCACAGAACTTCGCGGTAGGCCGCACTTCCTGTCCACAACTATGACAGAGCCGCGCCAGCTTCGCTCCACACTCCTCACAGAACTTCATCCCTTCAGGATTGGCAAATCCACAGCTTGCACACACCATAGGATTTCTTTACCGCTTCACTTCGTTCGGGGCAAGTCGAACGCATCTTGGCTGGCACTGGAAAGATTATGAGTAATAGACCATCACAGTGAAGATAAGGGGTAAGCCGTGGCCACGTCATTCCAGCGAAAGCTGGAATCCAGGTGGCAAAAACCGGCTGCAAGTGCTAAATCTTCCTGGATGCCAGCTGGAGTTTATCCTGAGCTTGTCGAAGGGCTGGCATGACGAACCCCGACCCGTCAAAATCAGTGTGGGGAACCAGTCGATAGAGTTTCAGGGTTCTTGTCTCGTTCGTTCCGCCATGCCAAATGCTAGGGAACGTTTTTCGTTCTGAACAAAGGAGTGAAGCCCATGAGCACCAATCCCAAATTGCGCTTTGGTCTGTGGTACGATTTCCGCAACCCGCCAGCGTGGAAACGTTCTTACGATCAACTCTATGGTGAGATTTTTGACCAGATCGTCTGGGGTGAACAAAACGGGTTCGAGGATATCTGGCTCTCCGAGCACCATTTCATCGAGGATGGATACTCGCCTTCGTTACTGCCGATTGCCGCTGCTATTGCGGCTCGCACGAAGAAGATTCGTATTGGCACCAGCGTCATGCTCATGCCGTTTCATAATCCTGTCCGCGTCGCTGAGGATGGAGCCACGGTTGATGTGATCTCCGGCGGTCGTTTCGAACTTGGCGTGGGGACCGGCTACAAGGTTGAAGAGTTTGAGTCGTTTGCGGTTTCCGGGAAGGAACGCGGCGGCCGCACCAACGAAGGGCTAGAGATCATTCGCCGCTTGTGGGAGGGCGAGACCCTCACCTTCAAAGGCCGTTACTTCGAGGTTAATAAAGCCAAACTCACACCCGAGCCGATCCAAAAACCACGTCCGCCGCTGTGGGTGGGTGGATTCACTCCACCGGCGATTCGCCGCGCTGCCAAGTACGGCGACGGCTACATTGGCGTCAACATCACGAAGGATCTCCTTAACCAGTACCGCGCCGAGCTGGAGAAACTAGGTAAGCCGACCACACATCTGCGGCTTGCAGGCGGAAAGTTTTTCCTTATTGCCTCGAGCGATCCGGAAAAAACCTGGAACGAGGCGGCGGATCACGTCATTTACCAGGTCAACGAGTATTCAGCCTGGGCGGAGAAAGCGGGCATGGCGTTGTTTCCGCACATTCGTGACCGCGCGCACCTGCGCGAGACCGGGCTCCTCACCGTGGAGACCCCGGACACCTGTATCAAGATCATTCGTGACTGCGTGGCCGAGGCCCCGCTGACGAATTTCTACGCGTGGACCTTGCCGCCTGGATTGCCCGCGAGCTGGGCCCAGCCCCATCTCGAACTGTTCGCCAGCAAAGTGATTCCGGCGTTTCGATAAGAAGAGCTGGTGGTTGACCGCAAGAAAAGAGATGGATAGCCATCAACGCCGTCATTCCCGCAGAAGCGGGAATCCAGAGAAAATAACCAACGGCTCTTGCTTGAAGCTCCTGGATGCCCGCCTGCGCGGGCATGACGCTTTTGCTGTCCATCCCCCACATTCAAACTGACGCCTGCGGCTTCAGAATGACATCATCCTTTATCGAGGGTTAGACCGCGCCGGAATGTTCTTCATCAAACGATAGACCCACACTCCCATGACGCCGGCCAGCAGGAGCACCATTCCAACGAGCACGGTCTTCTCGATGCGTTCTTGCGCGCCCCGCGCCAGAGAAGGATGATACGCAGGATTCTCTTGCACCGCTCCAGTTGTCAGCTCCCTGAACGGCGGAGTCGCGGATTGATGGGCGAGGATACTCGTCAATTCATAGTCCGGCGCAGCGATCTGCTCGTTGCTAAAGTAGAGAAAGTACCGTCGCCCGGATTCGGGGATAAAGTACAGATTACGCCGCTCCCAGGCGAGATCCACCTGTTGAAGCCGCAGCGGTGGGTTGTCGTCATTGATAATTTCCAGTCGTAGAAACGGTCTTTGCGGTTGACGAAAGTCAAGTGTATTTTCCGGCGCGTTCATGCCGGGAATTTTGTACACGAGCCCGGTAGCGACTTGCCGATACTCTTCTTTTGCGTCCGTGTCCGCCGCCCACAGGGAAACGCGACGATAATAATACGGATTGTCAATTGTCAAAGAGATAGAAGTAAGCGGGAGATTCACGCGCCCGAGCTGCACGAGGCTCTTCCTTTCTTGGTCAACCGTCACCGCGAAATTGCTGAGCCGCAAGTGATCGAACACCTGGGCTGTCGCGATGCGCGCGCTAGAGTGGCCTTCAACGCGGTCAATATGCAACGCTTTCGTACTCGCCTCTCGGATGAGCACGTTCCAATTGTCGCTCGACACCTGTACCTCTGGCGTGCTGGATATCGGTGTTGTGTCGTCTCTCAAGAGTAATTTCAAATAGGCGACGTTGGCCTCTGGCACTTCCACCGTGATCTTGCGCAAGTCGACTCGCGCGGAAAAATCGAAAATCACATCGGCTGCGAGAGGCCGCCATGTCACGAGGTCGTCGCTCGCTTGCACCTCCACAGCTTTTTTGAAATTGCGGGCGGAGGTAAAAATCGCCACCTCCTGGAACGTGGCGGTGTTGGGCGGACGCTCAATCACTATTTCCTCTTGCTCCTCGTTCTGCCGATACGAGAGAATGTTGAACGTGAAGGTCGTGCGCGGCAATTCGTTTTGCTCGGAGATCGCGTAAGGAATTTCCAGACCGGCGTCATCGAACAGCCGCAAGTCAGAAAAATTCCGAGACGTTGCGGCGATGACTTCTCCGGGAAGCGACATCCGAGCTGGAACCCCGGGTGTCATTTGTCCTTGGATTTCCGCGAAGAAGCGGAAGTCTGACGTTTGTGTGGCGGTATGGCCCATGCCTGCCCACGCCGCCGCGCCGAGGAAAAGGACGAATGCAAGAACATGCTTCACGATGCCGCCTCCTTCTCGGACGCTGAAGAGGTGAGGCGCTCTCGGTAATAGTGATACAAATACGAAGCGCCAATCAACATGAGCCCCAAGACCATAAATGAAATGATGCGGAAAGGTGTGCTCACATTTTCCATGTCCCAGAAAAAAACCTTGAGAATGGTCAAGGCGAACAATGCGAGGGAGCCTTGGCGGAGTAGGAGTTGATCTTTCGAGAAGCCAAGCCCCATCAACACGGCGGCGAAGAGCGTCCACAACACCGAGACGGCGGCGAAACGAGCCTGGGGTTCGTAGTCATAAAAGAACGCCGCGACTTCACAATTCAGGATCATGAAAAGCACGCCCGCGAAGGTGCGCCAAAGGGTTTGGGCTCCTGTCGCCGCCCAGCCCTGCAAAGTCGCGGGTGGAGCCGTTGTCAACATTTGTGCGGAACGAAAGAGTACGCCGAGCACGACGAAGCTGGTCAGCCAGCGTTCAAGCAATAACCAGGTGAAGCCTCCGGCGAAATAGAGGTACGAGGTGCGAAAAGTGAAAATCTCCTCGTAATCATGAAACACAAACTTTCCCACCGTTACGATCAACAGCAGCCCCACGCTACGGAACAACCACCGGTGTTGTAATTGTAAAGCCGCCCACAGCAACACGCCGGCTTGGAGCGCCCAAAAGACGGTGATCCAATGACCAGAGAACACCACCGGAACTGTGAGCAGCAGGAAAAGAAGCCCTTGCACGAGCAGCAAGATGAAGGGATCGGGATTCTCTCGATTCTGCTGGTACACATAATTCGCCATCCAGAAGAAGATCCCCGCGTACACAAGAGTCACAATACCGAGGAACGGGAGGGACGTATGCGCTCGAATCGTGAGGTAGGAAAAGCCCAATGCGATGAACGCATTCGGCGTCATAATCGCGAAGCCGGTCATCTTTTCCTGGCGTTCGCGGACGAGATAGTAGACGAATGGAACGAACGCATAGGTGAGAAAAAACAAGTGCAAGAAAAATGTGGTTCGCCAGAATTTTCCGTCGGCATAGTGGTCGACGTACCAGCCGGAGAACAGCAGCCACGTACAGCCGAAGCCCAGATAGTTCAAGACGGGCCAGCGCTTGAAAAGGGCAATAGCCAAAATGGCGCTGTTCAACATGGTCATATACGACATGAGCGCGAGTTGACTATCTTGACCAGTGCTCAACAACACCGGGGTAAGAAAGCCGCCGATGAGTCCCACAATGGATAGCCACATGACATCGTAGAAAAGGGAGAGTCCGCCGGCCAGGATCGTCACCAGCATCATGAACCCGAACGCCGGGAGCTGGCCAATGAGTTGATAAATTTGACTCGCGGCAAAGGTTGTCAGATATAATGCGGCAATGCCGCCGCCCACCAGATATAAACCGAACGACTCCATACCTTTGCGTCTGGCGGATTCTCCGCCGGCGAGAAATCCGGCAGCCGCTAGATACGCCAACGCAACTCGGCCTGCCGGCCCCACCCAATTTTGCTCGAAGGCGTATTTGAGAAAGAATCCCAGCCCCAAGACCGTGATGGTGATGCCGATGAGCAACAGCCACTTCTGTCCAAATTGTACTTCCGCAAGCCGACTGAGGGGCGAAAAGAAATCAGGAAAAGATGGAGACGGCTCCGGTGAAGAAGGGGCTGGTCGCGGCGGCGCTTCTGGCGGCGACTCCGGCCCAATTGTGGACTCTACTGAGTCCCGGTCCAGAACCGGTGGAGCAACAGGCGGCGTCCTTGCGGGCTGCACGACGGGAGACAAGGTGCGTGCGCTTTTGACCAAGGTGCTCGTCACCAGCGTTTCCAAACTGTCAAATTGATCTTGCAACCGATTGAGTCGCGACGAGAAATCCTCTTTGGCTTGTTGCCAATCACGTCTCATTCGCTCAAGGGACCAAAACGCGGTGAGGTCGAAGCCGCACTGCGAGCACGTCGGCGCATTCAACGGAACAAAAGTTGTACAAGCGGGACATTGCATAGCGATTCCTCATTTTCTAGTGGACCAGCTTTTCTAAGGGTCACTGTTTCAGCGCATTGATTGAGATAGGTTCTGTTCGTCACGCCAGCGAAAGCTGGCATCCAGGGAGATTCAGCAATTTATTTTGGGTTATGCCCCGGAGATTCCGGGTCTCGCTACGCTCGCCCCGAATGATGAGGTTCCTCCATTTCCATTAGGGACATCGCCATCGCCTTCGCTGCGCGCAAATCCACCTTGCCGGTGCTCAGCATTGGCACTGACTCCACAAAGTAGAAATCTTCACGTTTGGGAATCCATAAGCGCGGGAGATCTGTTTGGTTAAGGTGATTCCACAGTGCTTCCGCCGTCATGCCCCTGTGCGTGTGGAGTACGACGAGGCGCTCGCCTCGCTGCTCATCGGGGACGCCAGTCACGAGACACTGAGCTTCACCCAGCACTTGGCCGATCGCTTCTTCGATGCGCAGATGCGGCGCCATCTCTCCGCCGATCTTACTGAAGCGCGACAACCGATCGGTGATATGAATGAAGCCGTCATCATCCAGAGTCGCGATATCTCCAGTCACGTACCAGCCATTCTGTATGACCTCCGCGGTTTTTTCTGGCTGCCCCAGATATCCGAGCATGCGGTTGGGACCTTTCACCAACAGAAGCCCTGATCGTCCATAGGGAAGAGGCTGGCTAGTGTCCTGGTCGACAACTTTCGCCACCACTCCAGGAAGCGGATGTCCAACCGTTCCTGCTTTGAAGCCGATCTGGCGCGGTTCCGTGCAGTCCACGTCCGGGATATTCACCGAGACCACGGGCCCCATTTCGGTGCAGCCATAACCTTCGAGCAACTCGATGCCATATTTCTCCTTAAAGTCCTGGGCCAGAGCGGGGCGCAGCCGCTCCGCCCCCGTTATGGCGTACCGCAACGAGGCAAACTCTTCAGTCGGACACTTTCGTAGATACGTGGAGTAAAAAGTGGGAGTGCTGATGAGAATCGAGGCCCTGTGCGTCTTCACCATTTCTCCGATGGTCTTCGCGTCGAGCGGATTGGGATGGTAGACGACTCGCCAACCGGCCAGGAGCGGCAGCCACAGCGTGCCAGTGAACCCGAACGAGTGAAAGAAGGGCAGCACGCCCATAAGGCAATCGTCTTTGGTGGTGGAGAAGACTTGCTGAATCGCTTCCACATTGGAAAGCACATTGTGATGCGACAGCATCACGCCTTTTGGCGCCCCGGTGCTGCCGCTGGAGAAAATGACGGTTGCCAGGGAATCCGGCGTTTGATCTTTTTGACGATGTAACACTTGCAGCAGGAACGCTGGGGTCAGAAAAGCAACGAGGCTTGTCCATATTTTTTGGAAAGAAGAAAAACTCGCGAGGAGATCTTCAATGTACACCATGCCGGTACGCTCTTCGAGTTGCGCTTTTTTCAAAAACGTGCGCGAGGTGAGGATCGTGCGAATTCCACATTGCACGAGCGCCGCAGTAAGGGCTTCGCGCCCAGCGGTAAAGTTCAGATTCACCGGAACCTTACTAGCCAGCGTCACAGCCAGGTTGGCGAGAGCGCCAGCAGCGGAAGCCGGAAGCATGAGGCCGATATTCTGCTCGTCGCGCCGTTGCCGGCGCAACCAACGCGCGAGCAGCAGGCTGCCGATCAAAACCTTCCCGTGCGACAGGGCCTGCCCGGTGGAGTCCGCCATGCAGCGCCGAAACCAGTGCTTCTTCGTCATGCGGATCAAGCGCACCTGGAGCAGATCGGAGGCGGTGCGCCGGTGGGTCACGGCCTCGCTGCCCAATTCTGCTATGACTTGGCGCACGGCTTCCGCTTTCGTGGTCGCAGGCAACGGCTGCGAGAAGGAAATCGTGACCGGGTACGGAATGCGCCGAGGCCATTTCCAGAAAAATTTGCCATCGTTGAAACTAAAGATGCTGCCCCACATGCGGTCGAGATGGACGGGAATGATCGGTACGTCCAAGTCTTTCACGATCCGCTCAAAACCGCGCTTGAACGGCAGCAAGTTGCCGGTGCGGGTGATGGCGCCTTCGGCGAAAATACAGACGATATGCCCCTGTTTTAACTCTTCACGGGCCCGTTCGATGGACTCAAGGACTGCCTTGGGGTTCCCCCCAGCCACGGGGATAGCTTTCATTAAACGCATGAACCAATGGAGCGCCTTGTGTTCGTAGATGGGTTTGTAGACTAGGAAGCGGATGAAGCGTTGGATGCACGCCGAGACCAGCAACCCATCAACAAACGACATGTGATTGCACACCAGCAGCGCTGGTCCCCGCACTGGCACGCTCGCATGGCCAATGATGCGGATGTTGTAGATCGTGTGGGTGAAGAGCCACAGACAGAAGCGCGTGAGGAATTCCGGAAGCGTGCGTAAAATGTAGACCGTCGTCGCTAGGGTGAGTAGCCCGAAGATGAGCACGATCCGGTCCGCTGAGATCAACAACTGATCGCGGAAGAGCCACAGCACGCCCGACGCCAGGAGAATCCCTACGGTATTGAGAAAATTGTTGGTGGCCAGGAGCCGCCCTTTTTCCTTCTGGCCGCTTTTCTGCTGTAGCAAAGCGTTCAAAGGAATAATGAACAGCCCGCCGGAAAACCCCAACAAGAACAGCGCGACAGTCACGGCGAGGTACGAGGAAGACGCGTGCGCCAAGAGAAGCGAAAAGAGACCCATGCCGAGCGAGCCCAAGGGCGTCAAGCCTAATTCTACTTTTTCACCAGAGAGGCGTCCTGCGGCAACGCTGCCCAAGCCAATGCCGATGGCGAGAAACGTATTCAGCAAGCCGATATGCAGATCGTCGAGTTGCATCACCTCTTTTCCGAAAAGAATAATGTCCATCTGAAAAAGTGCGCCGAGAAACCAGAAATAGGAGATGCCTAGCACGGTCATCCATAACGTATGGTCAGTGCGCAACCGTTGCAGTCCACTGGTAATCTCGCTGTAGGGATTGAGCTGCAGCGTCTTGCGAGCCCCGGACGGCGGCACGGCGGGAATAGACAAGCTCGCGGCGGCTCCAGCGATGGCGAGTGCGATCGTCACCAACCCCACCAGACTCAGTCGCCCTTTCCATGCGGCAAACAAGATGCTGCCGAGCGCGGTGCCAAGAATGATCGCCAGGAAATTGCACATCTCCAACAAGCCGTTGGCGCGAGACAACTGCTTGGCGTCAACCAATTCAGGCAAGATGCTGTATTTGGCCGGACTAAAGAACGTGGCTTGCAGCGCCAAGAGAAACAGCACTACAAGCAAAAAAGCAAACTGCCCGGAAAGAAACGCAACGAGCCCAACGCCCATCGTGACAATTTCAAGGAGTTTTGTGGCGATCAACACGGTGCGCTTGCTATAGACATCAGACACATGGCCGGCATATCCGGAAAACAACAAGAACGGCAGGATGAAAATGGCGCCGATCAGCGACAACGCCCCGCCGCCGGTATCCCCCGTAGCGCTCACGGCAAATAGCGACACGACGATTTTGAAGAAGTTGTCATTGAAAGAGCCCAGAAACTGGGCGGTGAGTAGCCCGGACATGGTGGTGGCCAACGGGCGCGTTTCTCTTTGCTGTTCACTAGCGTTCACGACCTCCATCCTTGCCGATTGAGCAGTTGCCATACGGTTCGTTCCTCTTCCTTTTATCAGTATATGACACCGTCCTAGGCGCAAGCGACATGCCAGCGACAGGATTTTTTGTCGGTGCTTTGCAAATCAAAGACTTACGAACGAGCAGGCCTCAGGATGCTAGTCGTGAGAAGTTCGTGAGTGTACATTACGTGCAAGGGGCCGAGCATACAATGTCAAAAATAGAGAATACCCGACGGTTCTTATTGGCCGGTTAAGGACTGATCATGCGTTGTACTCACTGTGGACACGAGAACAAAGAGGTCGCCAAGTTCTGTAACGAATGTGGCGCAAAGTTGGAACTTGCTTGTGCGACGTGTATGACTGTCAATCCACCGGGGAGTAAGTTTTGTCATGAATGCGGCGCGGCCCTCATCAGCAAAGCAAAAGGCAAAGGGCAAAAGGCAAACAGAGCAACCCATCCCCAACCCCCAATTTCTTACACGCCGGTGCATTTGGCGGAGCGGATTCGGGCTGCGACGTTTGTGGAAGGGGAGCGCAAAACTATCACTGCCTTGTTTGCCGATCTCAAAGGCTCGACTGCGCTGATCGAAGGACTGGACCCCGAAGAGGCGCAGGCGCTGATTGATCCGGCGTTGCAGTTGATGATGGACGCCGTGCATCAGTATGAGGGGTATGTGGCCCAGCCGCTGGGCGATGGCGTCTTTGCCTTGTTCGGAGCGCCGATTGCGCACGAGGATCATCCCCAACGAGCGCTGTATGCAGCCTTACGCATGCAAGAAGAGATGCGTCGGTATGCCGATGCGTTACGGCAAAAGGGCTCTCCGCCCTTGCTCCTGCGCGTGGGGCTCAACACGGGCGAAGTGGTGCTGCGCTCGATCCGCAAAGATGACTTGCATGCGGACTACGTGCCGGTGGGGCATTCGACCAATCTGGCGGCGCGCATGGAACAGCTCGCTCCTCCCGGTTCCATTGTCGTCTCGGCCTACACGCACAGGCTGACTGACGGTTACTTTGCCTTCAAAGAGCTGGGGCCCACACAGATTAAAGGAGTGACGGAATCGCTCAACATTTACGAAGTGCTGGGGACAAGCCCGTTACGCACGCGGCTGCAAGTGGCGGCGCGCCGGGGGCTGACGTGGTTTATCGGGCGGCAGAGTGAACTGGAGCAGCTTCACCAGGCGCTGGACCAAACGAAAGCGGGCCACGGGCAGATTGTCGGGACGATGGGAGAGCCGGGACTGGGGAAATCACGCCTGTTCCACGAGTTCAAACTGCTCTCGCTCAGTGGCTGTCTGGTGCTGGAAGCGGACGCGGTCTCGTATGGCAAAGCGACGGCGTATCTGCCAGTGATTGAGCTGCTCAAGAGTTACTTCCAGATTCAACCCCAAGATGATGAACGGACGCGACGGGAGCGGGTGATCGGGAAGGTTCTGGGCCTCGACCGCACGTTGGAAGACACACTGCCGTATCTGTTTGCCTTGTTGGGCTTTGAGGAGCAGCCGTCCCCCTTGCAGCAGATGGACCCGCAGATTCGCCGCAGACGCACGTTTGACGCACTCAAGAAGTTATTCTTGCGTGAGAGTCTCAACCAGGCGGTGATCCTGATCTTTGAGGACCTGCACTGGATCGACAATGAGACGCAGGGCTTCTTAGACACGCTGAGTGAGAGCGTGGCCAGCGCTAAGATTCTGTTGCTCACGAACTACCGGCCCGAGTACCGCCATGGGTGGGGGAGCAAGACGTACTACACGCAGTTGCGCTTGGCGCCATTGGGACAAGCAGAGGCGGAAGAATTCCTTGATGCGTTGTTGGGGACCGAGGTAGGGGCGGCCCGCCGTGGCCGCCCGACTGAGGTGGCTCTTCAACAGTTGAAGCACATCATCTTAGACAAGACCCAAGGCACGCCGTTTTTCATGGAAGAGATCGTGCAGGACTTATTCGAGCAAGGCGTGCTCGTGCGGACCGAGGGCGGGGCGGTCCAGCGCCTGGTCCTGAGCGTGCCAAAGGAGGACCGCCCGTGGGTAGGGGCCGACCGCCGTGTCGGCCCGCAATCCCTACATATTCCGCCCACGGTGCAAGCCGTGCTGGCGGCGCGCATTGATCGGTTGGCGCTGGATGAGAAAGCTCTTTTGCAACAACTGGCAGTCATTGGCAGAGAATTTCCCTTGAGTCTGGCCAAGCAGGTGGTGGCTCAGCCCGAAGCCGACCTCTACCGGCTGCTGGGCGCGCTCCAACACAAAGAGTTTCTTTACGAACAGCCTGCTTTGCCCGAGCCTGACTATATTTTCAAGCATGCGCTGACCCAAGAAGTCGCGTACGGATCGGTGCTGATCGAGCGGCGCAAAGTCCTGCACGAGCAAACGGGGCAGGCGCTGGAACAGCTCTACAAGGACAACCTAGAGGAGCACTACAGCGAGCTGGCGCATCACTACCGTCACAGCAGTAACACGGAGAAGGCGATTGCCTATCTCCACAAAGCGGGGCAGCAGGCCGTACAGCGGTCGGCCAATGAAGAAGCCATCACCCATCTCACTGCCGCCTTGGAGTTACTCAAGACCTTGCCGGAGACGACTGAGCGTGATCGCCAGGAACTTGCCTTACAAGTCTCCGTAAGCCAAGTCCTTAGAGCTGTCAAAGGCACTGCTGCAATGGAGGTAGAAAAGCTCTACCTACGTATTCGTGACCTTTGCCAACAACTCGGAGAAACAGTGCAGTTCTTCCGCGCCCTTTGGGGATTGCGTGGTGTGTATTTAGCGCGAGCAGAAATGCAAGCGACACGTCAGTTTGCCGAACAGTGCCTAGCCATCGCCACAGAAGTCGGCGATCCAGCCTTGCTTGCATCTTCCCATATCGGGATGGGACAAGCATTATTGTGGGCGGGTGATATGCCTTTGGCCCGAGCGCACTACGAACAAGGCATTACGTTTTGTGATCCAAGACAACTGCACACGCATATCGGACTCTATGGACAAGCAATCGAGCTCTTTGCTCGTGTCCTGGTGGCGTTCAACCTCAGGCTGCTTGGATTTCCTGATCGCGCCAAAGAAAACATGGTTGACACGTTAAGAATAGCTCACGAACTCGCTCATCCTTATACGCTTGCCGCAGTGTTGTACTGGAATGTGCAACTTGCTCAGGTTCGCCGAGAACCGCAGGAGGTCCTGAACTATGCTGAGACTCTTATTGGTCTTTCTCAGGAACATGGGTTCCCACAGTGGTTGGCTATGAATGTGTGCGTACAAGGCTGGGGACTCTGTGAACAGGGGGAAGAAAGTATCGGGATCGAACGTATCCGCGAAGGTATAGTATCTTACCAAGCTACAGGAGGAGAGATTTTACGAACCTATTATCAGATGTTGCTCGCGGAAAGACTTGGGCGAACTGGCGAAGTCGACAATGGTTTGTCTTTGCTGACTGACGCTCTAGCAACAATTGAGAAGACCGACGAACGATGGCATGAGGCCGAACTCTATCGTCTCAAAGGCGAACTCCTGCTGGCGCAGGCAAGAAAATTGAGAGATGGAATCATCGGGTGATTGAGTCATTGCCGGATTGTTTTCGCCAATGACCCGATGTCCCGATGAAGCAATGAGCAAATGACTCAATGTCAAAGCCATCGAGCCCCTCATGTCTTTCCTAACCAATAGTGAACGCTCCTCGCTGCAGACCATGGCCGCGCTTGGCTATTGCAACCCGTTTCTTCCTGAGCGGGTCGACCACGAGCGCGCGATCCTGGGGGTGGACTTCATTGAAGGCGAGCCGGTCTGGAGCATGAACGTCGATGCGCCGGATGCGCCCCGCGCCAATGGCGTGCGCTTAGCTGCACGCGTGGAAATGCTGCTAAACACTTTGCGAGAACGTCTCGTTCGTGTCGCCGCAGCGACTGAGCAAGATCTGCAATGGTACGAAGATGGAGCCCTCTTGCTTTTGTTTAATCGTTATCAAGATCATTTTTACGAACTGACCACGCAGACCTTAAGGCGGAAGCGCGCGCATGGACGCTGCGCTTTTTATGCCGAATTTCTGCGAGACTGGGAGCATTTTTTCACGTTGCCTGGGCGGCGGTTGCTCTCACCGGACGACGCTCCTCATCTCTTCGCCTGTTTCTTTCAAGTCCGCCGCGCCTTTCATCACATTATCGAGTCGATCGTCGGCAACTCCTTGGCCGCAGCCCGTTTGCGCGCAGCCGTGTGGCAATCGATTTTTACGCACGACATGCGACGGTATCGTCGAGTCCTGTTCGAGAAGATGGCGGACTTCACCACGCTGGTCCGGGGCCCATCGGGCACGGGCAAAGAACTCGTCGCCAAGGCGATCGGCCTGTCCCGTTACATCCCTTTTGACGAAAAGACGTTGACGTTCACCGAAGATTTCGCTGCGTCTTTTTACGCGATTAACTTGTCGGCGTTGCCATCGACGCTCATCGAATCTGAACTCTTCGGCCATCGGCGCGGGGCGTTCACCGGCGCGTTGCAGGAGCGACAGGGCTGGCTGGAGGTCTGTCCGCCGCGCGGGTCCGTTTTTTTGGACGAGATCGGCGATTTGGACGCTGCGATCCAAGTGAAACTTTTGCGCGTTCTACAGACCCGCACGTTTCAACCGTTGGGGGACACGGCGGAGCGTTCTTTTCGGGGCAAGCTGATTGCCGCGACTAACCGGGATCTTACCCAAGCCATGCAGGAGGGGCGCTTCCGCCAGGATTTCTATTATCGCTTGTGTTCAGATATGGTCACCACCCCTTCTTTACAAGAGCAACTACAGGAGTCGCCAGGAGTGTTGCGCGAACTGCTGATCTTCATCGCGCGGCGGGTGGTGAACGACGAAGCTGAGCTGCTCGCGGACGAGGTGGAGAGTTGGATTCTGGATCATCTCGGCGCGGATTATCCGTGGCCGGGAAATATCCGTGAGCTGGAGCAGTGCCTGCGGAACGTCCTCGTGCGGAAGGAATATCGTCCTTCGCCGCGAAGCGTCCGTTCGCCACGCGACGAATTCGTCTCGGCCTTCGAGACTGGATCGCTTACAGCTGAGGCATTGTTACAATATTACTGCACCACGGTGTATGCGCAGACCGGCAGTTACGAAGAGACCGCCCGCCGGCTGCAACTCGACCGACGGACAGTGAAGAAAAATGTCAACGCGCAAACACTCTCGCAACTACGGCGCGGGTGAGTTAAATCAGCCCTCCGCCGCTCATGTTCAAGATCTGCCCCGTCGTATAGGCGGCTTGATCCGAAGCAAAATAGACGCAGGCCTCGGCGATTTCCTCCGGTTTGCCGATGCGCCCCACGGGAATTGACTTTGTATACTGAGCAATCTCGGCTTCAGTCATGTTGACCAGAATGGGAGTGTCCACGAGCCCCGGAGCAATAACATTAACGGTGATGCCTGACGAGGCCACTTCCTGCGCCAGCGCCTTAGCGAAGCCATGCGCCCCGGTTTTGGCGGCGGCAATGTGCGTCATATTCGGGTAGCCTGTCAGTCCGGAGATCGCCGTGATGCAGATGATGCGCCCCCACTTTTGCGCCTGCATGGGACCAATGGCCGCGCGGCAGCAGTTAAACGCGCCTTTCAGATCAACGGTAAGCACTTCGTCCCATTCTTCTTCGGTCATCTTGAGAAACGATTCATGGTGGAACACGCCGGCGTTGCTCACCACGATGTCGAGATGACCAAACTCTTTGATCGCTGCGGCAACCATCGCGCCAACCTCAGTAAAGCTACCCACATTGGCGCGAATCCCCAGCGCCCGCCGACCTAAGGTTTCTACTTCCTTAACAACGCTCGCAATCTTTTTTTCGTCCCGTCCATTGATTACGACATCGGCGCCTTCGCGGGCAAACAGTAACGCGATAGCGCGACCGATGCCGGAACTGGAGCCGGTAACTAAGGCGGTTCTCCCCGTGAGTCGCATGGGCGTTCTCCTTTCATGGCCTGGCGCAAGCATACCCGAGACGATAAAGAAACTGAAGAGGAATGATGTCATCCAATTCTCTACGTATGAAAAATTTTCTTCTTGTCGTTATGAGCACCTCGGTACTGTTCATCGCCCAGCAAGGTCATGCTGCCATTGACCATACCCCGTGGTCTTCTTTGTTAACTCGCTATGTCGATGACCAAGGGCGGGTCGCATACAAAGATTTGCAGACAAAAGATCACGCCGCTTTTGCCGCGTATTTGGACGCCCTAGCGCAAGCGCAGACGGACACCATGAGCGAGGCGGAAGAGAAAGCGTTTTGGATCAACGCGTATAACGCAGTCATCGTCAGCGGCGTTTTACAAGGCTACACCGCCGAGAGTCTGCTGGGGCGCAAACGATTGTTCGGTTGGTTTACCGCACGGGTGGCAAGCAAAGACCGCACGCCCGACGAGATTGAACATCAAATCTTACGCAAGAAATTTCACGACCCCCGCATTCATTTTACGATCGTGTGCGCGTCGAGCAGTTGTCCAAAACTGCGGCGCGAGGCGTACGTTGCTGAACGGCTTGACGCACAGCTCAACGACGCGGCGCGGGCATTCTTAGCTGACCCTGCTCGCAATCTCATCGAAGCACAATCCGTGGCGCTCTCGAAGATCTTTTCCTGGTTTGCCGAAGATTTTCGCAACAAAGCTGGATCGGTTGTGGCGTTCGTGCGCCGCTTTGTCAGCGAAGAGAAACAGGGTATGCTTCCTATCACTGATAGCGACTTGCACTATCTTGATTACAATTGGACCTTGAATGCCCAGAATGGACAACGAGTGTCATGAGAAGGAAAGGTGAGAGCAGATGAAAGAACACAAACTGTTTGCGGCGCTGTTGTTGACCGTAGGATTAGTGCTGGCGCCTATCGCCGTGCTTGCGGAGGAAGAAAAAGGCGAAGACGAGAAACCCACCGCGCATCACGAGGCGAAGACTGAGCCTGCCCCTCCATCGGGGAAGACTGTCAAAAAAGCCAAGGATCCGAAGACGCAAGCAGCCGAAGACAAAGCAGCAGTTCATCCACATGGCGTTCCTGGCGATGACGACGAGGAAGAAGGCTCGCACTAGAGCAAGAGACGCGAGATAGAGAGGGGTGGAACGGTCTCTGTCTCTCCTCTCTATCCCGTGCTGACGCAGATTCCTACTTGCGCGGGAAAGACATTCATCAGACTATCCATCGCACGGCATTTCCTTTTGGCAACATGGACCCATTCTTCTCTGACGTTAAATCTGTAGAAATCCAGCGCGAGAAGAACAAAGCGCGCGAACTCCGCCGCTCTGAGTGGTGGAAACGGAAGCGCGCCTCGGGCCGCTGTCATTACTGCCAGCAAAAGTTTCCACCCCTGGAACTCACGATGGATCATTTGATCCCGCTCGTGCGGGGTGGGAGATCCACCAAAGGCAACCTCGTCCCCGCCTGCAAAGAGTGCAACAACAAGAAAAAATACGCCTTGCCTTGGGAATTATAAGGGTCAGGTCTGGCAATCACGCATCTAAAACCCTCTTCACCGATTTTTGACTTTGCCAACGCGGCAATGCAAGACCTGACCCTTCTATCCGTCTCGCGTCATGTCGCAGTGTAGCCGCGTGAGGAGGATGGTCTTCATTTTCCACCCGCCGGCTTCCTTGACATATTCTTCTTGATAATGTCCATAGCCTTTGTATGTGAAGCCAGGTAGCCGCAAATAATCAAACATAGCCCAGACGCCCCGCGCCGTGGTGGGGCTAGTGAGCTCGATCTCCGGCATAAACCCCTGATGCATGGAGATGCCTTTGCTCAGGAGGCCGCTCACTGTCGCCACCAACTCCGTGCGTCCGTTGCAGCGTAGCTCGGGTAGCCCATCGTTGGGGCGATTGCTCGGCGCATTCTGATAGATCGCCGTGACATCCTCGGTGAACACGTCCCGCCACTCGTCCCAGCGTTTCTGGTCCATGAGACGAAAGTAGCGAGCTTTTAACTGCTTGATCTGCTCGATCGCTTCTATTGTGCTGAGATCCATGCTGTATGCCTCCTCTTGAAGTCTAGGGACGGGCCGCGACGATTTCCTGCATGCTTTCACTCCGAGGGGATTACAAGCAAAAGCCGCTGGTCTTTGACCTATTGCTAATCTTGCCCGGTAGGCCAGTAATCGCTGGCGCCTAATCCTTCCAACGCTAATCCATACCCAAGATTGTCCAGCATGAGGCGTTTCAATTGCTGAGTGAGCGCCACGCGCGCATACCGCCGGGTCAGTTCAGGTTGTTTGAGCAATTGTCGCGCTAAGTCCCACGCTCGCGTAAGAAGCTGATCTTTTGGCAGCACCTCACTCACCACGCCGAGCTGTAGTGCTTCCTGCGCTGACAATTTCTGCCCTGTCAGTAAAAAGTACCGACCTCGATTCATACCCAATACTAGCGGCCAAACCACATGCACGCCATCACCGGGGACAAGTCCATTAGGAAAATGCGGAGCATCTTGGAAGACCGTCGTTTCGGAGGCCAGGACGATGTCGCAAAGCACCGCTAATTCGGCGTGGATGATAGCCGGACCATTAACGGCGGCGATCATCGGCACTTCAATATCCAGTAAATTCATCAGGAGTCGTTTCGCATCAAAGTATACATGATCCCATGAACGGGGCGTGATCTTACCCAAGCTTCCGATCTCAAAGTCAGCGATAAATTTTTCTGCTGTCCCGGTCATGATGACGACTTTGTTTTCAGGGTCCGCGCCAATGTCGGTGAAGCAATAGCCCAATTCTTCATGCGGGGTGGCGCCCCACTGCAGGGCACCGCCGTTCGTGTGTAATTGCATCTGGAGAATGCCGTCACGCCGCTCCAAGCGGATGGTGCGGTACTTGTTTGCATACTGATCAAATTTACTCATGATGAACCCTCCTTCGCCCAGGGTTATAAAACATTGGCGTCACTTTACAAGAGGTAAGAACTCTGGGATGAAGAGACCAGGGATCCCTTGAGCATGTGGGCGGCGCGGAGTAGTCAACTCGGCGACGTCAGCCGTAAGGAGGGAGAAGACCATGCAAGAGCTACAGACGGAACGTCAGGCCGGTAGCAACCAGTCTCCACCGAAGACTACCGAACAACAGTCCAAAGTCACGCGTGAACCGCCAACCGGGAAAGAATTTTTGGGAAAGCTGCGCGACGGACGCGTCATCTACTTTGATGGTGAATTGGTGAAAGATGTCACGACTCATCCCGCCTTCGCCACCAGCGCCCGGTCCTACGCACGCATGTACGACACGCTCCATGATCCGGAAAGGCGCGATCGGTTAACTTTTGTGACAGAACGGGGCGCGCGGTCGCACAAGTTTTATAAGCTGCCCCGTACCCACCAAGATCTGTTCGAGGCCCGGGACGCGATCGCCGAGTGGGCCCGGCTGAGTTGGGGCACTCTGTCACGCGGC
The DNA here is from genome assembly GCA_964441775.1 of uncultured Enterobacteriaceae bacterium. GTDB lineage: Bacteria > Desulfobacterota > Binatia > Bin18 > Bin18 > SYOC01. The sequence goes on along the minus strand of CAYTVL010000020.1, from coordinate 52,206 downwards.
CCGGACTATAAAGCCGCGCTGGTCGGAACCTTGGCCGGCGACGCCGACTTTTACGGCGAGTACGCACCCAATGTGCAGCGATGGTACGAAAAGATCGCCGACGAAGTGATGTTCGTCAATCTCAGCCTGGCCAACCCTGCGGGTGATCGCTCTAAGCCCCCGGCTGAGCAACGCGATGTCTACCTTCACGTGGTCAAGGAGCGCGATGACGGCATTATCGTGCGCGGCGCTCGCCTTGTGTCCACCGGAGCCGCGTTCAGCCACGTCACCTACATGAGTCAATACATTCCGATCACTGGGCTCTCAGAAAAGGAGGAGGACTTCGCGCTCGCCTTTTTCGTGCCTTTTACTGCCCCGGGCATCAAGTTCATTGGGCGCTATTCCTACGAATACTTGGCCAAAAAGATTGGCTCGCCTTTCGACTATCCCTTGTCTAGCCGTTTCGACGAATCAGATCTCAGCATCGTGCTCGACGACGTGTTCATCCCTTGGGAGGATGTGATTGCCTATCGCAACCCAACGGTGGTGAACGGGCTCTTCCCTCGGGGCTTCGCCCAGCGTTTCGCTTTCCACGCCTCCACCCGCACAGCGGTGAAGCTCGACTTCATCTGCGGGCTGTTGCTTCGCGCCACAGAGATGCAGCAACGGGCCAGCGCTCGCGAGGTCCAGGCGGCCATCGGCGAATTACTTGGCATGCGCCACAACATTTGGGCGCTGTCCACGGCGATGGCGGCCGACGCCCGGCCGGGTCCCGGAGGTTATCTGTTGCCACACATCAACTATGCGCTCCAGTGGCGCAATGTGTACGGCGACACCTTCACCAGGGCCCGCACGATCTTTCAAAATGTGCTCTCTGGTAATCTGATCCAAATCCCTTCCTCGGCGCGGGATTTTAAGAACCCCGCCATCCGCCCGTGGCTCGACCGTTACTGGAAAGCGGCAAACGCTACAGCGGAAGAGCGCGTGAAACTCATCCGTTTGATTTGGGATATCTTCTTGTCAGAATTTGCAGGGCGAACCGAGGCCCATGAGCGGAATTTCGCCGGCGGCTACGAGGCGAACCGAATCGAGACCTACCAAGCGGCGGAACACCTAGGACTCAACGCCGAAATGAAAGCGATGGTGGATGAGTGCATGAGTCATTACGACCTCAACGGTTGGACGCACCCCATCTGGGCCGACACGCCGTGGTCGATTCCAGAAGAGTAAGGCCAGGAGTTCGGTCGCTGGCTGGACAAAGGCTTCATGAATTCACGAATACCAAAATGTAACAAATAGTTCACTCCCCGCTTGCTCGCTTGACTCGTGTGGCGTTCTATTGGTCATCCTCCTACAAACATCCGCTCGACGAACCAGAACAAGCCGAGCGCGCAGAGCGACGCCGAGGCCGCATCAATCGCGAACCGGGAATCGATAGCGGGGAACCGCCGCACGGCGAAAGTCCCGACACCCCATAGCGCGACGACGACGCCTAACTGGCCAAACTCTACACCAATGTTGAACCCAAGGAGTGCGGGAACCAAGCGGTCCGTGGGTAGCCGGATCTTCATCAAGACGCTGGCGAAGCCAAAGCCATGAATCAGCCCGAAGAGGACGGTGAGCAGCGGCCTCATCCGCGCCGCTTGCTCAGGGGTGTTCGCAAGCGGCAAATAACAGAACGTGAATATGGCCAAGCCCGCCAATGTGATCGCTGGGAGACCAGTCTGGCTCCACAGTTTCATAAGGAGCAAAGTTGTCAGCACCGCACCGGCAATAAGTGCGATCTTGGGGCCTGCGCCAGTTGTCACGCCGACGTTCTCAGCGGCAACGAGCGCAATGGTGAAGCCGATGAGCGCCTCAATCACCGGCGCGTTCGGCGTGACGAGGCCAAGCACGGCAAGGCTCAACGTAAGGCTATGGCCAAGGGTGAAGCCCGTGACCATGAAGATGACCTCTCGCACGCGACGACACGGTAATAAGAGCGCAAGCAGGAAGGCAAGGTGATCGATCCCAATGAGAATGTGCTCGATCCCGAGCACGATATAGGCCCGGAAAGACGCTGCCCGAGATTCAGGCCCCATCTGCCCGCCAGTCGCAAGAACGTGGTGCCGCTCGACATTGGTAAATAAGTATTCGACAGGAGGACGGTCCCCGATACGGACCCGCGCGTAATGCACGTGAGACGACGCCACAGCAAAGAAGGCGTCATTGTTGATCTCAATAGGCCCTGTGGTAGGGCACGCAAACTGCCACTCTACCCGCAGGTAACCTTCACTAGCTGTACGCGCCAGCGGACCGATCACGGTGCGACAGACCGCCCCCCCCGCTCGCACGACGATGTGGGCGGCAAGGTGCTTCACTAACAGTTCGTCTAGCGCGAGAGCAGCGTCCTCGATCAACCCGAGGCGCGTCGCCTCCAGCGCTTGAACGCTAAAGTTCAGTCGGACCTCGCCGTCCCGCACGTACCAGGAAGAAAACGACTGACTGCGTGTATGCGCAATCGCTGAGGCGGCAAGCACGAAACTCACGACCAGAGTAAGCAGTCCAACCCCGATCCAGCTCCGCAGGCTCATTGCCGCACCTCTGGTGCTAGAGCAATTTTCGCCTCGCCGCGCAGCCACTGGAGATACTCCCGCAGGGCGTCGCCTCGAGCGCGCTGTAAATACGTGGCTTCAACTTGCTCCTGGACCTCCGCGAACGCAGGCCGCTCTCCTGTTGATTCTTCAGTTACCCCCTGACCGCCGAACGCTGAGCCTAGGCCTGCGAACAACGAGGGGTTCTCCAGGTAAAAATTGCGGAGCGCCTCTTCCGTCGGTTGTGCGCTCACACTCTCCGCCCCGATGGAAGCGAGCATCGCCTGGGTGATCGCCTGGCGAACCGTACGGTCGGAGTCTACAAGACCGCTGGCCACGCCGCGCTGCACAAGCAATTCTTCCTCAATCAGGCGGGTCAAGACGTACGCACGGTCAGCTTCGGTGATCTCGCTGCGTTTATCGCTCGCTAATAGCGCCACCGCACGAGTATAATCTTCGGTCGTGATAGGTCGACCGTTCACTAAAGCGATGGCGTCGTCCGGCAGCAGGCTAGAGGAAGAGTCGCCCCCATGAAACGCCGCAACGACTCCCAGAATCACCCCAACGACGCTCCCCATAGCTAGTAGCAAAAGCGCAGATCGATTGGCTTGCCCGCTCATCATCGTTCATTTCCCTGCATAGTCTACGTAGATCGGCGAGGACCATGCTCGATGACCGACCATACCCAAGCAGTTATCGGTCTCCTCGGTCCGATAGTCCCCGTAACACGGCGTCACCTCCAGTGCATTGCCCTTTTCGTCGAACGTGGTCCGCAGGTTCTTGCCATTGACTGTTGGCGTGTCCTCTTGAATGGCGCGCACATAATAGACGGTATCACGGGAGAAGTCGGGATCGCTGAACTCGACGCTACATCCCGCCCGGTTGCGCTCGCACTTGAACACTTTCCAGTGATCCTCAATCAGTTCTTTCACGGGTTCGTCTTTGTGCTGCTGCGGACGGATGCGCACCACCTCAATGCGGTCGATATAATAGCGCTCGTCCGACGGGTTGTAACACTCGCCCGAGGCCAGCTTCTGTAGGTGCTTGACGGACAACGCCTGCTTGACCCAGTCTGAACAACCAGGCAGTTGTTTCAAGGAACCGGCGGCATGCACTCGGAATTGTGGAGCCTGGTTCATGGTGGTCTCTCCGCCCATGGGAATGACCACATCCTTGCCATCTTTCCCTTTGCCGTTCAACAGATCAAACCATAACAGGATACGGACTCCGCTGGTGCCATAGGCTTCCCTGTGCTTCAAGGCATCCCAGATCGCCTCGCGGTTGCGCCCCGTGGCGTGCACCGCCGCCAGACCACCCAGGTTCCAGAACGAGGAGATGCGCTCGAACTCAGTCGTACCAAGGCCGAGCGGGAGGTTTTCGACCGAGACCGACCGCGCCGCCGGATAGGCCTTCTTGCCGTATAAGAGTGTATGCCAATATTCATCGCGCTCGCCAAACGCCTCGGTGGCCCACTTGCGATCGTACTGCTTGAAGCCAGTCCCCGGGCGTGCGGAATGATTGTCGCTTGACGAAATGAACCCCCACTTGTAGCGCAACGGCTCTTTGGGGTCATCGAAGTTGCGGATCGCCAACCCGTATTGGACCGACTTCAGGGGCTGGTAGTTAAAAGCCGGGAGAAAGACATCACGCGCCTGGCCCGCGTCGAGCCAGTCTTTCACCTCCGTACCAGGCACGGTCAGCCATCCCGCTATACTGTCTACTTTGACAAAATTCTGTCTGGCCTCGGCGGCGCGCTTGTCGCATTCAGCCTCCTCCAGACCAATAGCCTGGCAGCGTTTGCGGATGATCTCCCCAGCTTGCCAACAACTTGGTAAATAGTTGGCCTGCGGCTCGGGACAAACGAACTTTCCGTCCGCGTCGCGCACGCGTGTGCGGAAATCCCTGTAGTTCTCCGAATTGCCGTGGCCAGAGTAGACCTCAATGAGATTCATCTTTTCAGAATCATGTTGTTTTTTGACTAACTGCATATCCCACGAAGAATCCGGCGGCGTGTAGATCCCCCAGGTGCTGCCGTGCGGAATCACCATGGTGTCGAAGCCCCATTCGTCGAGCTTCTTGAACAACTCCGCCGGGTCTGCGGCCGTCTCGAAGCAGTCCTGGGGCAGTTCTCGCGTATTGACGCCCTGTGTGCAGTTCGGCGTAGAGCCCATTTCGCCCACGAAACGGTCAAAGGCTTCATAGTAAGAACGATTGAGAATGTCGACATCCTTGATTCTGGCTGGGAGCCGACCAAATTGGCCGCGCAAGGCGTCCGTGGCCGAACCCGCTGCGCCGATGGGGCGTGAGGGAATCTTCTCCGAGTCCGTATCGCGAAAAAAAACGTTATGGTGGCCGTAGTGATCCTTGGCCGTCGTGCCCATCTGCGTCCATTCCCAACCAACGAAGGCGACAAGATCGGGGTTCTGGGGATCGCCCGCCACGGCATTGCACTGACGAATCGCCTCAACCGAGTCCTTCCAGTGCTGCGGGGTGTACGCCTCCGCATGATCGGTGATCCAGTAGAAATCCAGTTGGGAAATATAGCGAGCGTAGTCGCAAGCGTCAGCCGGAGGATAGGCCCCGCGCGAGCCCTGCATCAGCGGCAAGCTAAAGCGGAAGGCGTCCACCGAATAGGTCGAATGCACATGCATGTCGCCAAATAAGATCTGCTTGGGATTGTTAACATCGAGGCTCCGCTTGGCGCTGAGCTGCTGCTCACCCCGTGCGTCCACCGACGCCTGCGGGGCGCGAGTCTGACCCACCTTTCCAGGGGCGAAGGGGTCGCCTTGCCAATACCCTTGAGGGTCTGGAATATAGCCTGGACGCGTGCGGTCCGCGTCTGTCTCTGCGGCCCCCAAAATAGCAACAGAGCTTAGAATTCCCACTACCATAGACAAGAGAGCCGCAGCTCTCGCCACCAGACTTTGCTGACCCATACGCGTTCCCCTCCTATTCTGGCGTCTTGACATCAAATCACTCTCCAGGCGCGCCTCCAGTCACGGTCTTTCACTGGATTCTTCTTGTCTACCTTCATCTGGTCGCGGGGCGTGCGGCGACAACACCATCACGGCCTCACGGCGGGAACGATCAAGATAGGCTTGTAGCGCTGCGTCCCGTTTGCGATGGAAGTACTCCGCTCTCACTTCCTGTTTAACTGTCTCATAGGGCTGGACCTGTTCTGGCTGTCGGTCTATGAGATGCAGAATGTGGTAGCCTGCTGACGACTGTAGCGGGGAAGAACTTTCTCCTTCTTGCAAAAGGAGGATCGCGTCGGCGAGCGTCGGACCAAGAGAGCGACGCAACACTTGTGGCGGCGCGAGGGTAGTGGGAAGCGGAATACTTTCCACATCGCTATACTGGGCGCGGACCTCCTGGAAACTGTCCCCGCGGGCCAGCGCAGCGGACGCTTGCTCTGCTTGCGTGCGCGCGCGGGCAAGATCGCCACTCCCACTACAATAAATCTGCTGGACGTGCACCCGAGCCGGCAGGGTGAAGACAGCGGCATGAGAATTGTAGAAAGCGCGCAGCTCCTCTTCCGTCGGCTCCTGCGCAACGACGTCTGCGACAATGGCGTCGATCATCGCCATCACAAGCGCCTTCCGTACGGTGCGGTCGGACTCTAGGAGCCCGATCTCGACCCCCCGCTGCACGAGCAGCTCTTGGTCGATGAGGCGCTGTAGCGCTTCGCGCCGCTCTTCTGGGGTAGCCGAACCAGAGTGATTGAGCCGCTGCAGCACAAGTTCTACATCATGTACAGTAATCGCCTTGCCGTTGACCCGAGCAACGATATTCCTCGAAAAATCACCGCCAGTGGGCGCGAGCGCCCCGGCCACAGCCAAGAGGATGCCGACCGTTACGCCTGCGCCCAAGAACATGGATACCCGCTCTTTCGTTTGCGCCCAACTCACTTTTGTCGCCATCTTCGCACCTCAGAGCCTCTCCTTTTGACAATAGCAACCATAACCCATCGACGACATTGCTCTCCGTAACCAATTGGTTATAATTTGTCAAGAGTGAACCGACGGCTGAAGAGGAATCAGAGAATGAGGGAATCGATAAGCGCCCCGCCTCAACGTAGGCAGAGTACTGTGCAGGCGCGCGGGCGTGGAAAACCGCAAAAGAGCGTGAAGTCGACTAACGGAGCTGACCAGAACCATCGCCCACGAGGGCGCGAGGCGATTATGGCGGCGGTGCTTGACGCAGCAACGAAACTGTTCGCCACCCGCGGCCCTGCTTCCGTCTCGGTGCGAGATATTGCGGCGGCGGCTCGTGTCAACCATGCCTTGGTGCACCGGCATTTTGGCGCCAAGCACGACGTGCTGCGTGCGGTGCTCGAACGAGCGGTCGAGGAAATCGCCGTCGCTACGAACGAGATCGCCGATAGCCGCGCCAGCCTCCGAGAGCGCTTCAAGTTCGTCGCCGAGCACGAGGACTATTGGCGCGTGCTTGCACGAGCGATCCTCGATAACGAGAATCCACGCACGCTGCAACGCGACTTTCCCAACGTGCGACGGATGATTGAACTACTCCAGGCTGAGCAACAACAGCCGCATGCGCAACAGCAACACGCGCTTCCTCTGGGGCCGGTGGACGCCCGGATTGTGGTGGGAGCAATCAGCGCGCTGAGCATGGGGTGGCTGCTCTTTGAGCCGTTCTTGCTAATCGCTACCGGGCTCGATGCGGAAGATCGCCACAAGGTGCGCGAGCAAGTCATACAGATGCTCCAGGACATGTTCGCACTTTCCCACTGACAGAGCGCGCGCCGCGCTTGACTAATTGTAACCAATTGGTTATAGTCGCGCCTTGTAACCGTTTGGTGACACTTTTACGAAAAAGGAGATTCGTATGGCGACGTCCCAACATATTATCGTGACCCCTCTCGCCGGCGCACTTGGCGCGGAGATTACCGGCGCGCAGCTCGGCACTCTCAACGACGCTGAATTTGCCGAGGTCCGCGCGGCGTTTCTTCAACATCAAGTAATCTTTTTCCGTGAGCAAGAAATTACACGCGACCAGCACAAAGCCTTCGGACGCCGCTTTGGCGCGCTGCATGTGCATCCCTTTTTGCAACCGCTTAAAAATGAAGGGCACCCGGAATTTGTCGTTCTGGAAAGCGATGACAAACATCCCTTCGTGGCTGAGGCATGGCACTCCGATGTGACGTTCGAGGACAGGCCGCCGCTAGGCTCGGTGCTCCGCTGCGCCGCCGCTCCGGAGTTTGGCGGCGACACCATGTGGGCGAGCATGTATGCCGCGTATGAGGCGTTGTCCGACACCATGCAGCGTCTGTTGTCAGGGTTAATTGCTATCCATGACACGTCGCGCACTTTTTCACGCGATAATTATAAGACTGACCACATTGGCGGTAAGCGCGCCGAGCAGGTCGTGTCGGCGGAACATCCGATCGTGCGCACGCACCCCGAGACTGGGCGCAAGGCGCTGTTTGTCAATTCGGCGTTTACCGACTCGATCAAAGGTATGAAGCCCGCCGAGAGTGCGGCGCTGCTCGGCTTCTTGTATCGCCATATCGAGTCTCCTGATTTCACTTGCCGGTTCCGCTGGCGGATGAACTCCGTCGCCCTGTGGGATAATCGCTGTACGCAACATCGCGTGGTAGCGGACAACCTCGGCGCGTATCGACGGATGGAGCGTGTGACCATTAATGGAGATAAACCGTTCTAACCTGCTGCAGAGGAGCGGAGACTACGGGGATTTTATTGTTTTCGGGCCTCGTCGCGAGACAAACTAGAAAAGCTGAAAGGGGTCAGGACTTGCAATCCAGCATTTCCTCCGCCGGTTGCCCGGTCCCGACCATGTGTTCCGGACAAAGCTTTTTGAGTGGGCCGTGGAACACGAAACGATCACGCTTCTCGCGCCCGAGGTTGGCGTTGCGCGAAGTCAGCGGCAATCTCGGCAAACGTGCCCCAGTGCACGCCCGCATGGCCGTTGAAATATTCGATTAAGCGTTCATGCATCAAGAGCACCTGGGGGCGACCGCTTACATCTGGATGAATGGTCATAGTAAATACAGCGTAATCATACTCTCGGTAGACCCAATCGAACTGATCTCGCCACAGTTGCTCAATATCACGAGGGTTCACGAAGCCGTGACTGTTGGGAGCTTTCTTGATGAACATCATTGGCGGCAGATCGTCGAGATACCAGTTCGCCGGGAGCTCGATGAGGTCCGTCTCCCGACCGCGCACGAGGGGGTGCATCCACTGCGAGGCGGGTTTGCTGTAGTCAATTTTTGTCCACCGGTCGCCGACGCGGACATAGTAGGGATGAAAGTCATCGTGCATGAGGCTGTGATCGTAGGTGAAGCCATGCTTGAGTAACAACTCATTCGTGATAGGCGAAAACTCCCACCAGGGCGCGACGTAGCCGACTGGTCGCCGCCCAGACACCTGAGCGATAAGGTTGATAGTCTTCACCAGTACTTCTTCTTCCTGTTGTGGCGTCATCGCGATAGGGTTCTCGTGTGAATACCCGTGAGCGCCAACCTCGTGGCCGGCGGCAACGATCATCTGGGTCTGTTCCGGAAAGGTTTCAATCGAGTGTCCAGGAATGAACCAGGAAGTTTTCAACTGATATTTGTCAAACAGTTTCAACAAGCGTGGCACGCCGACTTCACCGGCGAACAGCCCACGCGAGATATCGTCCGGCGAATCCTCTCCGCCATATGAACCGAGCCATCCACCCACCGCATCAACGTCGATACCGTATGCCACTTTGATGTCCTTCATCGCCATAACGCAACTCCTCTCACTGTACGAACAGAGCCGAAGCGAGTTACAGATCGGAAAACTCAATCACTCTCTGGCCGTCAAGGAGCGCCCGTCATACAAGTGATTTATACGATCTCAATAATTTGAATCTCGAACGTGAGGTCTTTTCCCGCCAGGGGATGATTCGCGTCAAAGGTCACGTCAGCGTCGGAGACAGCGACGACCATGACGGCGATTGTCGATCCATCTTGTTGACGGACTTGAAACCGCTGTCCGATGGCTGGGTTCATCTGGGACGGCAACGAACTCCGAGCGACCGTAAAAACACGATCTGCATCGTGAGCGCCGTAGGCTTCATCCGCAGGAATGATAAAAATCTTCTCTTCTCCGACGCTCATACCGAACACGGCTTTTTCAAACCCTGGAATCAGTTGGCCGCTGCCCAAGGTAAACTGCAGCGCATCGCCTTGTACGGATGAATCAAAAATCGTCCCGTCCGCGAGCTTGCCTGTATAATGCACTTTGATCGTGTCGCCATGTTTTGCCTGGGCCACGTGAGAACTCCTTTCTGTCTATTAAAAATACAAAGCCCTAGGACCGATCGCTAGATCCCAGGGCTTCCGCTCTTTGAACCAACTTGGTGTTATGCCCGGCAAAAGCCGATTGGCATGCAGACTAGCATCCTTCGGCTCAGGCGGCTAGCAAGGAGCATTCGATTCCATTCTACGCAAATGGCCGTTCCCACGAGTCTACAAACGCCATCTCTTCGACCGAGCGGCGCGAGATGGGACCATGCCCGCGCAACTGGGGATAGCCGATCGGAATCGCTGCTGCGGTTCCCCATGGTTGTGGAATCGCTAGCAGCTCTCGCACTTCGGGTTCCGCTTTACACAGTAATGTTGTTAATACGCACCCCAACCCTTCGGCGCGGCACGCGAGTAAAAGGTTTTGGACGGCGGTGTAAATTGATCCGCCGCCAACGACGGAGACGCGATCAAGATCGGCATCGGTCACGGCAAGCCCATCGGGATGAAAACACACAATACACAGCACTGGGGCCTCGCCAAAGTGTTCGGCCAAGTAGAGGCCGGAGCGCAACATCTTTTCAGCTGTTACGCGTTCGGCTTCGGGCAGAGCCGCAAACCGCCCCGCATACGATTGAATAAAAGGAGTCGCCACTTTGTTATAGAGTTCGCCTAATCGCTGCCGCCGCACTGGGTCTTTCACCACGATGATCCGCCAGGCTTGGCGATTACCGCCGGTCGGCGCCCAGGTGGCGGCTTGCAACACGCGCCGCAGCACGTCATTCGGAACAGGGTCCGGGCGCAGTCGCCGCACCGCCCGTAAGGTGCTCATTGCTTCATAGAGTCCGATCTCCGCCATGAGGTTCTCCTCCTTTGATAAACGCTCTCCTCAAACATGCCGCACCCAATGGCCAGTGCAAGGGCATCGCTAATCGTCAATAAAAAAGAAGAAATTGCTCGTTCCGCAGGACGCTTCTCTCGACCACCCTCCCCTACCTCTGCTATTGTGTGCGGGTAACATCGAAGGAGGGACTGAAAGATGGCAGATTTCGATATTCAAATTAAAGGCGGCACGGTCGTCGACGGCACGCGCGCTCCTAGATTCCGCGCTGATGTGTGGATTAAGGATGGGAAAGTCGTGCAGATCGGCGGGCGGGCTCCGGGCTTCGCCAAGAAAGTCATCGATGCCGACGGACTCATTGTGGCACCGGGCTTTATAGACTTACACACTCATTACGATGCGCAAATTCGCTGGGACCCCTATTGCACGATCTCCGGGTGGCATGGCGTGACCTCGATCGTGCTGGGCAACTGCGGGTTTGGCTTTGCCCCATGTAAGCCGGACTTCCGCGATCGTTCTATGCTCACGATGACCAGAACCGAGGCCATCCCCTACTCTTCTATGCAAGTCGGCATGAACTGGGATTGGGAAACGATTCCACAATATCTCGATTCGCTCGACCGTGCCCCGAAAGGCGTCAACTGCATTCAATACATGCCGACCGCGTCGCTCATGACCTACGTCATGGGGCTCGATGCGGCGAAGACTCGACCCGCCACAGAGCAAGAACGCGCGGAGATGCGTCGCGTCTTGGCCGAAGGCATGGACGCCGGGCTGTGCGGCTTTTCTATCCAACGTCTTGGTCGTCATTCCGGCCAAGCGGATTATGACGGTTCACCAATGGTGACGGACACCATGATCGACGACGACATCCTCAACCTAGCGCAAGTGCTGCGCGAACGGGATGAGGGGTTCATTCAGATCACCCAGGCCACGGGTCACATTAAAGAAGATTTAGCATTTCTGGAAAAGCTAGCGACAGTAGCGCAACGACCCGTGCTGCACAATGCCGTCGCCGCCAGCAACCGCTACCCCGACCAGCACCGCAAGAGCCTGGCCTGGCTCGAACGTATGCGCGCCCAAGGCCTGCCGATCTTCGGCCAAGGCGCCACCGTGCGCAGCGGCTTTGCCTTTACGCTCGAACACTGGAACCTCTATGACGTCGCCACGGCGTGGCGCGACATGCTCACGGGAACAAAAGAGGAGCGCGCCGCCAAGATGCGCAACCCCGAGATGCGTGCGGCGGTGAAGAGTGAAAAGGCGATGTACGCGCTCGACCGCAATGCGGCGGGCATCGGCGGGCGATTACCCCGCTTGTTGGTGCAGTCAGTGGCGAATCAGCCGGAATTGGAGAAATACGTCGGCAAGTCGCTCGCGGAAATTGGCAAAGAAGAAAACAAACATCCAGTCGATGTGATGATCGACTTGTCACTGGCGACTGATCTCAAGACGGAATTCCTTCAATCCGAACCGGACTTCAACGCGACCAATAATGCGGAGATCATCACCAATTCGATGTTCACCTTTCCCGGCGTGTCGGATGGCGGCGCGCACACCAAGTTCTTCACCGGCGGCGCTTTCACCACCGATTTCCTACGCTGGCTGGTGCGGGACGAGCAGAAGATCACGTTGGAAGAAGCCCACTATCGCTTGTCGGCGCTCCCGGCGCATGCTGCGGGCTTCCGCGATCGGGGCGTGCTGCGTGAAGGCGCCTGGGCTGATGTCGTGGTCTATGACATGAACGGGCTTGGCATCGAACCGGACTGGATCGGCGAGGTCGTGCACGATCTGCCCGGCGGCGAATGGCGCCGTGTACAACATGCTAAAGGCTACCGTTCCATTATCGTTAACGGTGTTGAAACGTTTGCCGAAGACAAGTGCACTGGCGCGACCCCAGGTAAATTGTTGCGTCACGGTCGCGCGGAGTAAGAATCTGAATCGGAAGGAAATTGGGGTCCTTGCCGCCCGGAGCTTGAGCTCCGGGCTCAGCCAACAAAGGGGACTGAAGTCCCCTGATAGCCTGGTTCACCAGGCTTCGCATACTAAGTCCGACGCTTGAGCGTCGGGTGGAGGCTTGGGGCAAGCCCCAGCTCAGAACGGCCTATCTCCCATCACCGTCACGCGCTCCATGCGACGATACGCCGCCAAATTATCCGCGACCACGCGATGCTGAGTGCAGCGGTTGTCCCACATCGCCATGGAGTTCGGCTTCCAACGAAACCGGCAAGTGAAATCAGGAGACTCGATGTGGCGATAGAGAAAGCTGAGGAGCGCTGCGCTCTCCGCAGTCTTCATCCCCTTAATAGACTCGGTAAACGCTGAGTTGACAAACAGCGCTTTGCGTCCGGTCTCGGGGTGCGTGCGCACGATCGGATGTTCCGCCGACACGACCTGCTCGGCGCGTTTGCCGCCGATGTGTTCAGTCTTATAATTGTCGCGCGAGAAGGTGCGTGTCGTGTCGTGAATAGCAGTCAACCCTGCCAACAAACGCTGCATAGTGTCGGAGAGCGCCTCGTACGCAGCATACATGCTCGCCCACATGGTGTCGCCGCCGTGCTCCGGCGCCGCAACGCAGTGCAGCACCGACCCCAACGGCGGCTCCGCTTGAAAGGTGACATCAGAATGCCAGGCTTCCGCCACAAACGGATGCTTGGCGTCGCTTTCGAGCACGACAAACTCGGGATGTCCTTCGTCTTTGAGCGGCTGCAAGAAAGGATGAATATGCAGCGCCCCGAACCGACGCCCAAACGCTTTGTGTTGGTCCCGGGTTATGTCTTGCTCACGAAAGAAGAGGACCTGATGTTCGAGTAACGCCTGATGAATCTCGTCGAAGGTCGCATCATCTAAACGTCCCAGGTGGACGTTCTGAATCTCTGCGCCAAGCGCGCCAGCCACCGGCTGCACGGCAATGTGTTGGTACGTCGTCATACGATGCCCCTCCTTTGTGTGATGCTTCATCACTTGAATACGTATCTACATAAACAATGAGTAACAAGATTACTGACACAGCGCAAACACCCATAGCCCCACGCCGCCAAAACCTATGCCCAACGAACAGAACCAGATGGATCGCATGCGCGTCAACGCCGCCACGGCCCCCAAGGCAATCGCCACTTGCAAAAGGGTCACGGCATAGGCGAACCAATGGTGACGATGAAATAAATGATCAGCCTCATGCGACTGTTCATCCCTCTGTTTCTCCAACTCGCGCGCGGCTCGCTCCAGTTCGACTTTTTCCGTCTCGTACTTCTGTTCTTTTTCGGCATAGGCGGAAGGCGGCTCCTTCCCCGCTGCTAGCCACGGGCTGCGCGCCGCTTCTTGGATCGCCGCTTTGATCCGCTGCGCCTGGTAATATCCCCATTTGTCGGAAATTTCCCCTTGGAGACGAGCCGCTTCGGTTTTTTTCAAGAGCGATTCATTCGCGCTCGCTCCCGCTTGCAAAGAAGCAAGTGCGGCAAACGCCGCGAGTAGCGCTGTGGTAAGCGCAATGCGTCGTAAAAATCCTGCGCCTCCTTTTTCCAGTTCCTCATCAATTGTTTCGCGCAATTTGTCGGTATCGACCTCAGGCGTTTCAGCCATACATTCAGCTCCTTGCTTTCGCTTCTTCAGTGAGAGGTGCAGACGGCGCTGCCGGCGTCGTGGAATGTCCCTCCGGCTATCGGGAGAAACTCCCAGTCATAACTTGCGGAGTGCAAAGTCAGTTTCAAGAGGCCCCACGTCGTATTGTCACGTATTTCGCTGTTGGGTTGCGGCGTCCCCAATGGACCGAGCCGTGCTCCGCCAGTGCCCACTACGAATTCCTGAATCCCATGCGCGGAGTCCGCGACCCCATCCGGACTCTGCGGGGCGAAACGTTCGTAATCATGATCATGCCCGTTAATGACCACATCCACCCCGAACTTCATAAGGATTCGCCACACGGGGCGCAAGCGAGGATTGTTACTTTGTCCACCCGAGCTAAACAAAGGGTGATGCCAATAGGCCGCACTACACCGCGACGGATGCGCCGCTAAATCCGCGCGCAGCCAGCGCTCCTGAGCTGCTTCCTCTTCTTCTATGAGGTTACTATTCAACGAAAGGATATGCCAACCCTGGAGGTCATAGCTGTAATACCCACGCCCTGGCGCTCCAGCGAGCTTGCCAAAGTACGCGTAGTACGGACGCGCCCCGGCGGTCCGATAGTCATGATTCCCTGGGGAAGGCCGGGTGCGAGCTTTATGTCTCCCCCAGGTGGAGTCATAGCAGCTCGCAAATTCCTCGGCGGCGCCATCCGGGTAGGTGTTATCGCCGGCGGTAAATACGGTCCCAGGAATGGTGTCGAGCAACAGCGCCGTCTCTTTCGCTCCAGGCAAAGGACATTGCGCGATGTCGCCAGCGCCGACGAGAACTACCTCCTCAGCCTCAACCGGAAGCTGGAGGACGTGCAAGAAGCCAAGAGCGAGAAGGAACAAAACCCTTTTCATGCTGTCTTTCATAGCGATATTCGCACAAGAACAGAAGGGGTCAGCCTTGCCCACCGCAAGGGTTCTAAGGTAGTAGAGAAGGAAACGTTTCAGGAGGAAGAGACTATGGCGGTGAAGAAATTTTCGAGCGCGTATTATGTGGTCAAGAACATGGATGAATCCGTCACGTTTTATAAAGACGTGCTCGGCTTGAACGTCAAATTCCGCGACGGCAATCGCTGGACACAATTTGATGTGAATGGCGTTGGGGTGGCGCTGGCGGACCCCAGCGAAGGATCGGTGCCTCCAGGCGGCGGGGCCACGGTCGTGCTTGAGGTCGATGACCTCATGGAAACGCGAACCAAGTTGACCCAGCAAGGTATTGCCGTGAACGACATCGTTGATATGGGCGGTCACGGAAAATACTTCACGACCAAAGACCCGTCAGGCAACATCGTGCAAATTTTTGCGCGATAGTTCTAGAGCGAAGGCTGTAGCAGATCAGGTGTGACGACGGGTTAGGCGGCAGCATTAACGATGGAGGCTACGCCAAAGAACGTGCCGAGCCAATAGAGAACCCAGAAGATTGCGGAGTCGATCTCTTCAAAGACGGTGACACCTTTGTGTGAGTGCTCGTTCCAGCCCAGCCGTCCGAGCGTGCCCCACGCAAAGCATACGATCGACGCAATAGCAAGGACGTATTGTCTCGTGACGCCGGAGGCACCAACCGACGGCAAAACAAAGACAACCAGAGCCAGGACTATTGCCGAGAGCACCCACACCAAGGAGAAAAACGTCTTTGCACGCAAGTACCGCAAGTAGGCGTTGGTGTTCTCGCGGCACTCGGTCTCTTTGGTGGCGAGCTGCTCGCGTGGCAGAGAGGCAAGGCCATTCTGAATGCGGAGCAGACAAACGAAATCAGACTTGGCGGCTGAGGTGAACCCAGGGAAACCAACGAGCGCCAGGGCGGCGCAGGCATACGCAGATACGCTGTGGTTCATCGCAGCCTAATTATGCAGCAAAATGCTACACCCCAACTGCTCTCGAAGCAAAGAGCAAGTAATCCAGGGACAGCGCCCCAGGGCCAGTGAGCACGAACATGCCGAAGAGGACCGTCAAGTTGATAGCGTATTCAGCCCCCGGCGGGTTGTTCAGGATGAGATAGCCGCCGCCTTTGTGTCCGGTCGAGGCGGCAATAAACATGTTGACAGTCAGGGCGAGCGCGACAAAGCGCGTAAAGAATCCCAAAGTAAAAAGAATGCCGCCGCCAAATTCAACGGCAGTGGCCATCCAGGCATTCAGAAGAGGATACGGCATTCCCAGATCCGTCAACCAACCGGCAAACGCCTTGACGCCGCCGGGGTTGGTCGGGTGAAATCCGAGTTTGCCAAGTCCATGCATAATGATGCAGCCCCCAAGCACCACACGCACAGCGAAAAGCGCCAACTGTAGCATCCAGTCCGAATGCGCTAACAAGATCGTTTCCATCACAGGCATCCCCTCCCTCGCAAAAGAATCGCAGGGATCATAATCAAACCGTTGCGTGTGGTAAAGGGAGAGGGACACGGAGAAGGGTCGCGCCCCGATTTTCTTCGGTTCGTTTTCAGACGGCCCAATCGAAGGTGCGGGTCACCGCGCGTTTCCAGTCGGCATAGCGCCGCTCGCGTTCCGTGGGCGCAAGCACTGGACGCCATTCCCGGTCACTGGACCAATTGGCGCGCAGTTCGGACTCTTTGGTCCAGAAGCCAACCGCCAAGCCAGCCGCATAGGCCGCGCCGAGCGAGGTGGTTTCAGACATCGCGGCGCGGAGTACGGGGACGCCAAGAATATCCGCCTGAAACTGCATGAGCAGTTCATTGCGCACCATGCCACCGTCGACTTTTAACGTTTGTAATGGCACGCCGGCGTCGGCATTCATCGCATCTAACACTTCTCGGGTTTGAAACGCCGTGGCCTCAAGCGCTGCACGTGCAATATGCCCCTTGTGGACGTAGCGGGTCAATCCAACGATCACGCCGCGCGCGTCATCGCGCCAGTACGGAGCAAACAACCCAGAAAAAGCGGGTACGAAAAAGATGCCCCCGTTATCCTCCGCCGTGCGCGCCAACGTTTCGATCTCTTTCGATTGTTCAATGAGCCCCAAATTATCACGCAGCCACTGCACCAAAGCCCCGGTAATGGCGATCGAACCTTCCAACGCGTACATTGCCGAGGCCCGGCCCAGCTTATAGGCTACCGTGGTCAGAAGGCCAGATTTGGAGTGCACGATCCGTGGCCCGGTATTTAACAACATAAAACAACCGGTCCCGTAGGTATTCTTCGCTTCCCCCGGCGCGAAACAGGTCTGTCCAAACAGCGCCGCTTGCTGGTCGCCCAAAGCACCGGCGATAGGAACGCCGGCAAGCAGACCGCGTGCTTCGCCATAGATCTCGCTTGAGGAGCAAATCGTCGGCAACAGCACGCGAGGAATGCCCATGAGCTGAAGCACTTCCGGGTCCCATTCCAGAGTCGCCAAATTCATGAGCATCGTGCGGCTGGCGTTGGAGACATCGGTGACATGAACACCGCCGTCTGGTCCGCCCGTTAAAAGCCAGATCAACCACGTATCGATGGTGCCAAAGAGCAGACCGTCGATCCTCGTCGTTGACGGAAGGTGATCCAAAATCCAACGGAGTTTCGGTCCGGAAAAATAGGTAGCGAGAGGAAGACCAACTTTGCGGCGCAATTGGTCCTGTCCACCCACGGTTGCAAGATTTTTACAGATCTCCGCCGTACGTGTGTCTTGCCACACGATAGCATTGCCGACTGGCTCGCTGGTATGGCGATTCCACACCAACGTGGTCTCACGTTGATTCGTCACGCCCACAGCCGCCATGTCGCTGGCTTGGAGACCGCTCTTTCGCAGGGCGTCAGCAACGACTTCTTGTACGCACTGCCAAATTTCCAGCGGGTCATGCTCGACCCAACCAGGCTGAGGGTATATCTGTCGATGTTCTTTCTGAGCGAGCGCAACGACTGCGCCGCGCTGATCGAAAATCATGCAGCGGGAACTCGTCGTCCCTTGGTCAATGGCGGCAATGTAGCGGGGCATATCGACTCACAGCCTGATGATTAACGATACGCAACAATCTCCAACAAATTGCCATCGGGGTCCAGGAAATAGAGACAGTCGTGGTCTCCCCAATCAATAGGACCATGCGTAGGAACGCCACGTTCACGAAAGAGAGCGTGCGCTGCTTGGAAATCTTCAGGGGAAACTTTGAAGGCATGGTGTCCTTTTCCCAGAGGATTGTCGATACGATCAGTCACTTTTGGTGATAAATCTTGCCGGGCAAACAGCGCCAGCATTTGACCGCCGCAGCGCAACAGCACTTGATGATGACCAAAGCGCTGCGCCACTTCCAAGCCCAGCACCTCGACGTAGAAGCGCGCAGCTCGATCAAGGTCGGACACGTCAATCCCAAAATGATCCAGTTCAAGGCAACGCATGCTCGTTGCTGTACCACGCCAACGCATCTGGCCGCAAGCGCGGCCGCTTGACGTTTCCGTCGGTTTCAGAGTAGGCTCCCAAACAGCTTACTGGGAGGCGGGACGAAATGCTCATTGAGTTGCTGCGACTGCTCACTCAAGACATTTACGATAAGTTGGGTAGTGGGTTTGACGAAGTTGTCTACCAGAAGGCCTTTGAAGTCGGCCTGCGCCTGCGCGGCATTCCTTATGAAGCGCAGCGGATCGTGCCGGTCTTTTATGAAGGGTTCTATATCGGCGAAGGGAAGCCTGATCTTATCGTCGGCGAAGACGATGAGCGCCTTATCCTCGAACTGAAAGCCGTGGAAAGCGTCGGCCATAAAGAACGGGCGCAGATCGAAAATTATCTGCGCGTGCTCAGTCTCCCGCTCGGCGTGCTCATTAATTTTCCCCAACCCACCAAGGCCAAAGCGGCCAGAGATGGCGTGGAATTTATCGAAGTCACAAAGGAGGAATAATCATGGCGGATCTCGAAACTCGCATCGCCGCGCTCGAAGCCCGAGTGCGGGAACTCCAAGATCGGAACGAAATTCAAGAGCTGCGCTTCCGGTATCATATTGCGGTCAATGAAAAGAAACCGGAAATGATTCCAGACTTGTTTCCCGAGAACGGCGAGATCGATTTTGCTCATCTTGGCAAAGCGCAGGGCAAAGCCCAGGTGGCGGCGTTTTATACACAAGCGCTGTCGGATCTCGTTCCTTTTGTGAAGCAGTTTATCCACAACCATGTCATCACCCTGAAGGGAGACACCGGCACGGGCCTCAGCTATCTGGAAGCAAAGCCCATTTTCAATGGGGAAAGCTTCCTGGTCGCCGCTCGCTTCGACGACGAATATGTGCGCGACAATGGTCGCTGGAAATTTCGCAAGATGACCCTGATCCCTTATTTCATGGTGCCGTTAAAGGAAGGCTGGGCAGGGCCGAATAAAATTCAAATGGTGCGGAAGTAACACCGCTGCGGCTTAGCACGGCTGTCGCTTCTGCTACAGGAGGACGTCAGCCGTGCATATCTGGGAAGTGTGGAAGCTTCGCTTCTTTCTGCTGAGTGGCCTTTTATTGCTGCTGATTGACGCGGTCAACGAGCAAATGCTGGGCATGCGGATTCCAAACATTCTTGCTCTCTACCTTGTGGTTGCAAGTTTTTACTTTGCGATCGATCCGCAGAAACGTTTCTTCCATTATCGGGAGCAAGTGTTGTTGTTTTGCTTGTTTCCCGGCGCCTTCGTCACCGCGCTCTTGCCTCTCTATACACTGCTGTTCTTTGCGCTTGAGCGGCATTGGTAAGCCAGGGCATGAAAAGAGCCAAAAGAACGCCGACACTACGGCTTCTCTGTGGACTCCTCGCGCTCGTCATCAGCAGCAGTGCGAAACTTGCCATCGGCCACGAACCTCAATTTGACACGATTGTCCTGGGCGCGGCGGGAGGCTTAACCGAAGGCAATCTGTCGGCCTATCTGCTGGCGCCGCTCGGCAGTTCAGCATTCATCGCCTTAGACGCAGGCGTCCTTTTGACTGGCCTGCAACGCGCGAACAGCAAGGGGAATTTATCAAACCTTGTTGACACCTCGGAGTCTCCCCTGAGCGCGGAAGGACAGATGCTCACCCAGCATATCAAAGCTTATTTGCTGTCGCACGCGCATCTCGATCACCTCGCGGGGCTCGTGATCAATTCTCCTGACGATACAAAGAAAAATATCCTCGCGTTATCAGCCACGATCGAACAACTCCAACGCCACGTGTTTAATGGACAAGTGTGGCCCAATTTCAGCGACGAAGGCGTCGGCCTCCTGCTCAAAAAATATCACTATGTGAGAGTACAGCCCGGAGAGGAAGTCACGATCGAAGGCACGGCGTTCACGGTCACACCGTTCGCCTTGTGTCATGCCGGCGTCACTTCGACTGCCTTCTTACTGCAAACGCATGGCGCGTATGCTCTCTACATTGGCGACACAGGCCCAGACGAAGCAGAGCACTGCGAGCAGCTCCATCAACTCTGGCAAGCCGTGGCCCCACTGATCCGCCAAGGCGCTCTTCACGGGATGTTTGTGGAGATTTCCTATCCTGACGAGCGAGACATTGCTCGTTTGTACGGCCATCTCACTCCGAAATGGCTGATGACCGAACTCCACCGACTTGCGGCCCTTGTGGACACTCAGCATCCGACCGATGCCTTAAAAGGACTCACCGTGATCGTGAGTCATATCAAACCAACGCTCCAGCGTGGCCCGGATGCGCGCACACAGATCATGCAGCAAGTGCACGACCTCAATGATGCCGGAGTCCAGTTTGTGTTCCCTGAACAAGGCGACCGCATCGCCTTTTAACTTTTCTACAACCGCTCACCACACCCCAGGAATGAAACGGTAGCGCACGCGCTCACAATAGGCGCGATAGTCCGGATCGCGCCGCAAATGCCGCTCTTCCGTCAACCCGCGCAGCATGTACACCGCATTCCAAGCCAGCAACGGCGGTATGTACTGAAAATTGACCATCCCTGGCATTTGCTCGAACCACCACGCCAGATTTTTGCTGATGTACGCAGGGTGTCGAATCCACTTGTAGGGGCCTCGCTCAATAATCCCCTTATTACTGAGATTGCTAAAGTGAACGCCGAGCGCAAAGGTGGCCCACACGTACACCAGGTAACACACGAGACTCGCGCCGCGGAGCGCGAGTAAAGTCATCCCACCCCACCCCATCACATTCTCCCCCACGCCGAGCGGCGCATAGATATGCGAGATATCGTTAAAGGGTGGATAGCACATGAGACACACAATCCATCCGGACCACGTATTATCAACCGAGCGGGTGCGGTTTCCCAGCCACGAGGATTCGCACCCATACCCAATGGCGCCCACCACCGTGTCGCAAAAGAAGATGCCTTGGAAGACTAAGCTCATGAGCCAGTTCGCCGACTCCAACCCGGTCATATTCGCTTGAGCAGTGGACCAGAGGTGCAGCCCTTCTTTCGTATGTAAAGAAAGAAACACCACCATCAGAGGGAGAAAGAAGGCTTTTACCCCAACACATCGTAGAAAATGATGCACGCGATGCGAGCGCCAGTAACATCGCCACGGCGCCCAGGAGCCGCAGCGCATGGCGCGCCACAGGTGTCTCCCACTGCTCAATACCAACAGCGCCGGATCCGAAAAATCGTGGCGCGCTTGCCGCCGCCACCGATAGGTCGCCCACAGGTACCAGACCCCGAAAAAACAAAAGAGCGTGTATGCGCAAGTCAGCGCCCACTGCCAAGGTTCAAACCACGGCCGTTGATAATAGGGATGCAGACGGTAGAACAACACGATCAGGCTGATCAGGCTCCATAGACCAAAAAACCGCCAGGTCGCCGCCCCCAACGGGGTAACCTCACTCTTTGTTTTTTTCTTTTGACAAGAGATACCTGGAGCCCCGGTGTCATCCGCCAGAGGCAGTCCCTCTACCAGAGTCTCACGCGAACTAGTGGCAATTGTCTCCACACCACAGATCCTTCCCAAACGAAGCTAAAGAAAGTTCTCTAAGAGTCTTCTTTACCGCTGTCGCTCATGAGCACGAACGGTAGGATCTCATTATTGCACACTTTCATTCGCTGCGCCCAATCAGGCTCCTTGCTGTGATTCCCCAGAAACGCCAGCCGAATGAGTTTCCTCTCCAGATGCTTCTCTTCGGCTCTTAAAGGTTCTTGCCGAATAGCCGATCCCCCCTCACGAGCTGAGAGTGTGTCTCTCTGCACAAGGCAGTACGGGAAAGAAGGTCCCGGTTCACCATGAACCTTAACCATACCTGCAACAGGGAAGGTGCGGATAACACTCAGGACTCGCGTCCTGGTTCCTAGCAAGAGGATCTTTTATGCGCCAAACGAAGAGCATCTGTAAACCGGGACCCACAGGCATCTTGCGCTTTCTGTGGCCAGTGTTAGTGAGCGCGTTAGCGATGGGGAATTTGGCGGTAGCAATACCCCAGGTTTTCGCGGCTAACCCGGCTGCACACATCTCCCAATGCGCGAACAGCCCGGCCCCGTCACCTCACACCGACGGGTGCAACGTTAACGCAAGCGATTGGGTGACCGGAAACGTCAATGCAGCCAAGGCTGTGTATTACGAAGGCGACTCAATCCCGTACCGCATGCTGCTCAGCAACTTGAGCACAGCCCTGAACAACCGTCACACCTTGACCATCGAGTGGGACACGACCAGCGGCGGGAAGCACGGACTCGATTACCCCACGACCTTTAATCGTACCGTGGCCAATGCCGATCCGTGTTTGGGTGTCTCCGGATGCGGCTCGCCCACCACGTTTGCTATCCCTGCGGATCCGCAGGTCACTGGCGCTGGTGTGACACCAGTTGCCGGCAGCTTCACGCTCTACGGCGGGACAATCATCTCCGTCAGCAGCTACTCCTACGCCAACGGCACGAGTTTCAGCGGGAACAAGTCCGCAAGGATCACGATCACCTTCACCGCGAGCCAAGCCAATCCCGTGTTCGCATGGGGCGGACACGTCTCTACTCGTAGTGATTGGGGCACAAACAATTCGGCCAGCTTCATCCCCGGCTCGTCATACCATACGCGTCTGATCGACCTCGATGGCAGTGGTGGAAACCAGGATCTCCCGCTCGCGGTTGCCGACATTATTTTTCCGGGCTCGATCACTATCATCAAGGATGTCGTCTCAGGAACAGGGAGTGACCCGCAATCCTTCACCTTCACGACGACGGGCGGCTTGAGCCCAACAACCTTTACCCTGGTGGATAACCCGACGAGCGCACCGCCTCCTGCGAACACGCAGACGTTTGCTGGAATTACCAACTTTGGAACGTACACGATTAAGGAGACCAAGGTCACGGGATGGGATGTCAGCTTTAAGAGCCCGGTGTGCACCGTGATGAGCCCGAACTCTGGCACTCAGACGGGGACGGTTCAAGCGGATGGCTCCGGCACGTTGACCATCAACTTGCAAAACGGCGAGATCGTCACGTGTACCTTTCAGAACACCTTTAATCAATTGGAAATCTGCCCTCCGGGGAATACGTGTAACGACGGCAACGCGTGCACCACGAACGACACCTGTAATAATCTTGGGCAATGCGTAGGCAGTCCAGTGACCTGCCAGGCTCAAGATCAGTGTCACGATGCCGGCACGTGCGACCCGGGCACCGGGCAGTGCTCCAATCCAGCCAAAGCCACCGGCGCAGCCTGTAACGATGGCAATGCTTGTACCCAGAGTGACACCTGTCAGGCCGGTATTTGCACGGGCAGCAACCCCGTGGCGTGTACGGCCTCCGATCAATGTCATGTGGCGGGGACCTGTAACCCAAGCACTGGCCAGTGCTCCAGCCCAGCCAAGGCCAACGGCACGACCTGTAACGATGGCAATGCCTGTACGCAGAGTGATACCTGTCAGGCCGGCGTGTGCACGGGCAGCAACCCCGTGACATGTACGGCCTCCGATCAGTGCCACGTAGCGGGGACCTGTGACCCAACTAACGGCCAGTGTTCCAACCCAGCTAAAGCCAACGGCACGGCCTGTAGTGATGGTAACGCGTGTACCCAGAGTGACACTTGTCAGGCCGGGGTGTGCACGGGCAGCAACCCCGTGACCTGCACGGCCTCCGATCAATGCCACACCGCTGGGACCTGTGATCCGGGCACGGGGCAGTGCTCCAACCCGCCCAAAGCCAACGGCACGACCTGTAACGATGGCAATGCGAACACCACAAACGATGTCTGCACGGCAGGCACTTGCACCGGGGTAGATCTCTGTAGCGGGGTCACCTGCACAGCCTCCGATCAGTGCCACACCGCTGGGACCTGCGATCACGCCACCGGCCTCTGCTCCAACCCACTCAAGGCTGATGGCAGCAGTTGTAGTGACGGCAATGCCTGTACCCAGAGTGACACTTGTCAGGCCGGGGTGTGTACGGGCAGCAACCCCGTGACCTGTACGGCCTCTGATCAGTGCCACACGGCCGGGACCTGCGACCCGGGCACTGGACAATGCTCCAATCCAGCAGCGACCAATGGGACGACCTGTAACGATGGCAATGCCTGTACGCAGAATGACACCTGTCAGGCAGGTATTTGTACGGGCAGCAACCCGGTGACCTGCACCGCACAGGATCAATGCCACGATGCGGGGGCCTGTAACCCAGGCACCGGCCAGTGCTCCAACCCGCCCAAAGCCAACGGCACGACCTGTAACGATGGCAACCCCAATACTGTCAACGACGTCTGCACGGTGGGCAGTTGCACTGGGGTAGATCTCTGCAGCGGTGTCACCTGTACGGCCTCCGATCAATGCCATGATGCGGGCACGTGCGATCACGCTACCGGCCTCTGCTCCAACCCGCCCAAAGCCAACGGCACGACCTGTAGCGACGGCAATGCCTGTACCCAGAGTGATACTTGTCAGAGTGGAACTTGTGTCGGCTCGAATCCGGTGACCTGTACGGCGTCGGATCAATGCCATGACGCAGGGACATGTAACCCCTCCACGGGACAATGCTCCACTCCCACTAAGGCCAACGGGACAGCCTGCAACGACGGCAACGCCTGTACCCAGAGCGATACTTGCCAGAGCGGCGCGTGTACCGGCACTAACCCTGTGATTTGCTCTGCTTCCGATCAGTGCCACACCGCTGGGACCTGTGATCCGGGCACGGGGCAGTGCTCCAACCCGCCCAAAGCCAACGGCACGACCTGTAACGATGGCAATGCGAACACCACAAACGATGTCTGCACGGCAGGCACTTGCACCGGGGTAGATCTCTGTAGCGGGGTCACCTGCACAGCCTCCGATCAGTGCCACACCGCTGGGACCTGCGATCACGCCACCGGCCTCTGCTCCAACCCACTCAAGGCTGATGGCAGCAGTTGTAGTGACGGCAATGCCTGTACCCAGAGTGACACTTGTCAGGCCGGGGTGTGTACGGGCAGCAACCCCGTGACCTGTACGGCCTCCGATCAGTGCCACACCGCTGGGACCTGCGATCACGCCACCGGCCTCTGCTCCAACCCACTCAAGGCTGATGGCAGCAGTTGTAGTGACGGCAATGCCTGTACCCAGAGTGACACTTGTCAGGCCGGGGTGTGTACGGGCAGCAACCCCGTGACCTGTACGGCCTCTGATCAGTGCCACACGGCCGGGACCTGCGACCCGGGCACGGGGCAGTGCTCCAACCCAGCCAAAGCCAACGGCACGACCTGTAACGATGGTAATGCGAACACCACGAACGATGTCTGCACGGCAGGCACTTGCACTGGGGTAGATCTCTGTAGCGGGGTCACCTGCACAGCCTCCGATCAATGCCACACCGCCGGGACCTGTAACCCAGGCACCGGCCAGTGCTCCAACCCGCCCAAAGCCAACGGCACGACCTGTAACGATGGCAATGCGAACACCACGAACGACGTCTGCACGGCAGGCACTTGCGCGGGCGTGGATCGCTGTAGCGGCGTGACCTGCACAGCTTTGGATCAATGCCACGTAGCGGGGACGTGCGACCCGAGCACTGGGCAATGCTCCAACCCGCCCAAAGCCAACGGCGCGGCCTGTAGCGACGGCAATGCCTGTACCCAGAGTGACACTTGTCAGGCCGGGGTGTGCGTCGGCAGCAACCCTGTAGTCTGTACGGCCTCGGACCAGTGCCATGTGGCGGGGACCTGCAACCAGGCCACCGGACAGTGTTCCAACCCGTCCAAAGCCAACGGCACGGTGTGTGACGACAGCAATAGCTGTACTACAGGCGATACCTGTCAAGCAGGCTCTTGCACGGGCGGCACTATCCTCGCCAACGATTCGCCATGTGACGATGGCGATGCCTGTACGCAGACCGACACCTGTCAGGCCGGGGTGTGCGTCGGCAGCGACTCGGTAGATTGTACGGCCCCCGATCAGTGTCACGTCGCGGGCGTATGTGACCCTCAGACTGGACAATGTCCGCTTGCCCCCAATGGAACGAGATGTTGTGATCCTGATTTGGGTGTCTCTATTGGTGTCTGCACCCTTGGAGAGTGCGGGGCCTTGCAGGCGTGCCCCGCAAACTATGAGTGCAACCCCTTCCAAGAAATTGCTCAATGCACTCCGGTTGAGTAATCCGTCAATGGACTGAAGATAACCCTCCGGCCAAGCCGGAGGGTGTCAGGGCGCACCAGTTCCCAGCAGCCGTTTCTAAATAGCTGCTAGAAATCTAGAAAGCAGTAAACTTTATAAACTCTAAAACAAAAGGGGAGACCCGACCAGGGTCTCCCCTTTCTTCTGGCGGCTCGAGACATGAGAAAGATCATGACAACGATACCTAACAGTAACCCACACTCGCACGAATCGCGCTCCCAGGCCGGCAGTTGGTGGCGCCCGTTGTTGTTCCTGGGCATCCTCGGCCTCGCTCTCTTTCTGCTGGTGGCTCCCAGGAAGAAAGTCCCTTCTTCCACCGAGAAGCCGGAGAGGACCGTGGCGCAGCAGGCGGCCGCGGCTGCGCAAACGTCGGGTGCAGCGAAAACCCCTTTTAGTTTCGATGACTCTCACTTTGCCTCAAGGCGGTCGCTTGTAAACCCGCCTCCTGAGGATCATTGGCCAGCCGGAGAATACCCAGCGTCTGCGACGCAGCCGCTCCCGCTCTCGCAACACGTGTGGGAGTTGGACGCGTTGGTGTCGAAAGTCAAGAATATGAAGGTGCTCACGGAAGAAAGCGCCACAGACCTCGAGCACATGTTGCAAGCGTTACGAAAACAAGGCGCGGCGGCTGTGCCTGCCATCAGCGACTTTCTCCGTCAGGGAGACGATGTCAACTTCACCAAGATGAGCGGCGGCGAGTTGATACACTATCAAACGCTGCGCCAGGCGCTGCTTGACACTTTGGACAAAATTGGCGGCAGCGAAGCGCTGGCCGCCTCGTTAGAGCAATTGCCACAGACAAGAGATCCCATCGAACTCGCCATGTTGGCGCGTAATCTAGAAAACGAAGCTCCTGGGGTACACCGAGATGAAGTGATCCAAGCTATTAGCAATGCACTACAATGGGCAGAGCAGACTTCGGCCAAGGAGCGGCCCGATGTGGGGCCGCTTTTTCATTTGCTTCGCACGTACGGTGGAGAGAAAGCGGTGGCCGTTCTGCAACAATCTGCGCCTCAGTGGGGAGAGTACTCGCTTATCGCTCTAGCGGATTTGCCGAAAGGAGCCGGCATCTCGAATTTGATAGCTCTCGCAAGTAATCAGGATGCGGCTGTCGAAAATCCGGTCTTGCCGTTCCAGGTCTTGGCGCAGGCAGCGGCTCGTCACTCCTCAGCAGGGACGGCCTTGGTCGATCTAGCGCGCACGGGGCAGATTCCAGACCAAGCGTGGAGCGAGATCGGTGAGGCCTTGGGGGGAAAGCAATTGCAGTTTTCTAGTAAGATGTTCGACGGCACCCCGCTTGCCAGCACGAGCATGGGCGGAGGCGATGGGGGAAGCTCACTTGCAAAGAACTACTATATAGAATGGCTGAATATCCGTTATGAACAAAGAAGCGTAGCGGCGGAGTGGTCCACGAAACAGATCAATCAGGAGCTTGCTTTAATAGACCAATTACGGAGCGTGGCCTCCACTCCGGCTGCGACGACGGCGTTGCAACTGGCGCGGGCGGCCTTGCAGAATCGCAGTTAAAACTCACGCTCTCTTTCTTTACTCCGGTCTGCTCCCTCCATTATACTGAAAAGAGCTTGTCCACACGAAAGGATACAAAACCACGATGAAGAAACTGGCTGCAGTCGCGAGTCTCGCGGCGCTGACATTCCTGGAGGTTTCTGTAGGCTTTGCGCAGACGAAGGAAGACTTCAACGCGCTGAAAGAGGAGATCGGCACGTTCAAAGAGCTTCAAGCCCTGCGGCGCGATGTCGAAGGGCTCAAAGCTGGGCAGCAAGGGTTGCAAAAAGATCTGCAAGAGATCAAGACCTTGCTGCAAGCCCGCCCAGCCGGTGGTGGTGGGAATGCCCCGGATGTGCCGCAGAATGTGGTGTTTGAGAGCGACGGCGCGCCGATGAAAGGAGAGAAAAACGCGAAGCTCACGATGATCGAGTTTACCGACTATCAATGCCCGTTCTGTGGCAGACACGTCCGTGAGACGTGGCCACAAATTGAAAAAGATTATGTGACGACTGGGAAGCTCCAATTCATCACGCGGGACTTTCCGTTAGAGTCGATCCACAAGAACGCGTTTAAGGCGGCGGAAGCGGCGCGCTGCGCCAAGGATCAGGGCAAATTCTGGGAAATGCATGATCGCCTCTTTGCCGATCAGCAGAAGATCGCGCCGGATGACCTGGTTGAACATGCCAAGGCGCTGGGGATGGACGAGGCTGGATTCAAGAAATGTCTGGACGAGGGAACATACGCGGCGGCGGTCCGGAAGGATATCGCCGAAGGGCAGAAGGCCGGCGTGACAGGGACACCCGCCTTTTTCCTCGCAACGCCGGAGAAGGATGGCAAGCTGAAGGTAGTGCAGCGGCTGAGTGGGGCGCAGGCGTTCTCGGCGTTTCAAGCGGCGCTAGATGGGGCGCTGGCGAATATCAAGTAGGGCGCGTGGCTCTACGCTAGTATCTCTCGGTCGTCATCCTCGGGAAAGAATCAAAGGTGATGCTTCGATTCTCCACTTCTTCCGAGGCCTGACGACCTTGCTGTTTCAACTCAAGACTGGAATTCACTTGTAGAAACGTGTGTACATCCGCTGCTGGACGTAAGTAATCTCCGGCGTCAACGGAGGTAACTTTTCTACCGTATTGAAATCCGTGTCGTAATCCCACGGGCGCTGCGGCGGATTATAGATGTTGCAGGTGTTTCCGGACCCGCAGGCCCAGTTATTCACTGCGTGTTTTGAGGTCCCTAGGCTCACGAACGAACCGGCGATTTTCAGCATACGGCCGGTCCAACTCTCATGGAAGCGCGGATAGTTTTCTAAACCGCCATCATAGTTGCCTTCCCCAGCGGGGCTCGGCCCCTCCCCGGCGATAAACGCCGCATAAACGGCGAGGTTTGGCGCGCTCTGATTCGTGCTGCTAAAACTGCCGCACCCGCCAGCCCCACATCCCGAACCTGCCGCCGTCCACCCGTCTTGTGCAGGCACGGTGCGATAGCCACTGACGAGACTCGCGGAGCTTTTATAATCGTTCGCTCGCTTCACTCCACTAATTGTAACGGGCACTTCCCACCCAGGCGACAAGATATTTAGCGCGTCTCCAATCACCGCCGCCGGGAATTTATCTTTGAAGTTATAATTGCCTTCAATATACGCCGCTTGATCACTCACCACGGTGAGGCCCGTCGGATCGGTCACGCCCGGAACAAAGGTCCCATTCGTCGCATTGAGATCAGCCGAATCAAACACGCGCACGCCATAGTTATTCACTGAGGCGGTAGAGTCGGCGCCTTGCACGGAGAGGAAAATCACCAATCCTCCGTCGGTGGCGTCACTCGGAGAAAAGAGCGGGCCGCTATTCTGGTCGTTCCAATCGATCAAAGCACGCATGTTCACGTTAAGAAGGTACATCCACTTGGCTTCACGATTGTTGTAGAAACCGCCGCGTCGATAATCGGTATCTTGGAACCAGGAAGTCGTCGGAGCATTCGGGATACCAGCAGAATCCGTCGCTGATCCACTTTGTCCGGCAGCCGTACCAGGAATTTCGTAGGGCCAGGAACATGAAGCGGGCTCCCACCAAGGCTTTGTGGCGGCAGCCGGAGCTGGGTTATTGAGGCTGATCGGGCAAATATCATCGTTGCGATCTTTGGTGTCGATCGTACCGTCGCCGTTCGTGTCTTCACCAATACGGCGGTACACCCGGTTGTTATTCGCAAAAGCCGGGCTGTAATTCGCCGCCGTCTGCGGCGCTGTCGTAATGGTCGGTACGTCGGTGTAAAAAATTGCTCCACGTCGTTGACACATGAATGTCCACAAGGAGTTGGTCTTCGTAACGTCACGAGTCCCGTCCGCATTTTGGACTTCAATGGGATAGAGGGAAGGACTGTCCGGCGCCGCCGGCGTCGTGGTGGTCGCTGGACAAAGGGTGCTGAAGGAAACGGTGGTTTTCGTAAGATCAAGTCGTAAGACGATGCGTAAATCCGCATGTTGCCAGAACACCCCGCTGCTCCCCCGATCAATAATATCAACTGGGGGCACCGTCACAGAATCAACATTCGCAAGAATGCTTCCTTTGAACGTGTCCAAGGTGCTTTTGGGAATCGGGTTGTTCAGATCACAGGACTCGAGAAGTTGCGGATCAAAATCTCCGAATGGCGCCACTTTATCTTCCAGCTTATCGATTTGCACGGAGTTCGCGTCGCACTCTTGCACTCCATATTTAATCGCGCCCCGGTAGATGTTGCCCGCCGCCGACACTTGCACGTATGGCATCGTCGGCGGAAGATCGCCGATGCTCAGGAGAGACTGGTGATTATTCAAGCGTAAATCGCCATTGGTGTGAATCCGCCCGTGCAACGGCATAAGATCGAGCGGCATAATGTAGAGATCATTCGTGTAGAAGGCGAGAAACTGAAAAATAGGGATATTGTTAACATCAAACTCGGCGCCCAGGCTGGCTTCGGTGTTGCTTTCAGTATTGATCGAAGACGATTTCACGGTGTAGCGATACGGAATGGTTTTCAGCCCCCCAAATTTTTCTCCGGCTGGAATCGTGGTGTAACACTCAGGTCCGCCGCTTGAGGTGCAGGGATCGTAGCCTGGCACCGGGGAGAGTTGGTAATGGACGGTCCGAGTCCCCACACTCACCGTTTTTTCCGTGTAGTCCGAGGAAGACGGCGTCGCATAGTTTTTAAAAATGTTGCCAAATTCCGCCATCCCAACGTTCAGTCCAGCCTCAGCCGCATAAAACCCTTCGCGATCACGAGACGCACCCCCAGACAAGCTCGCATCTGCTCGCACTAGCATGGTGTAGGCGGCGGCCAACCCGCTCAGCAACCCCATTAAAACGAGAGCCATAATCAACACGATCCCCCGCTCATTCTTCACGATCGAGAGCGTCTTTGCTCGCATATAGTCTCCTTACAGCAAGTTCCGAGGTTTGACATCGATTGCGCCGCCCTCCATCACCACTTGCCCGTCTCTCCTTTTCTTTTGTTCTTCCACTTGCGCCGAGATGGTGAGCCTTCTCACCCGGGCCCACTCCACGTCATCCTGTGGAAGGTCGACCGGAGTCGGGTCCACCTGGCTAGGATCCGTGGTCGATTCCAGCCAATACTGGACGTTAAATTGCTGTACTCCGTCAACCAGAGGATAGGAAGACCCGCCGTCTATTTGCATGGTCAACACGTTACGACCATTGATCACTTCAACCTGGTACATGCGTTCATCGATGGCGTAGACGCCCGTTCCGGTGGGAAAGTCGCCAATTTGGTCAAGCGTCACACTCGATGAAGTCGTGGCCGTTACATGATAGAAATTTCCGGTGGCCCCGTTCGGCGTCACGTACACTAAGTCTGTGTCTGCGAAAAGAGCGCCGTCGCCAGCAGTGAAAGGGAGCGTATTGGAGGCCGTCACGTCACTGATTGTTCCGGCCTTGATACAGCGCAGCGTTGTCTCACTGGTCCGTCCAATTCGCAGGGTAATGCTATCGAGACTTCCGGTATCTTGTCCATTCAGGGAAATGAATTGCCCTTGTCGCGGTAAACAAGCTCCAGCCTGGCGTAATTCCTGGGTGACCATGTCAAAGAGTGCGCGCAACCCTTGCTGCGAATTGGTTTGCAGATCCATGTCGTGACGGACACCGACATTGGCGCGAAAAAACCCAGTCATGAGCGTGAGCAGAAGGCCCGAGACGAATATCGTGACGAGGAGTTCGATTAAGGAGAAACCAGTCTGTGAATTACGCCGTAATCTTGGAATAGATGGTTTTAAGCGCATAACTTTTCGATGCTCCTTTCTCAGACCAAGACACCGTCACCACGATAGTTTTCATGCCGTTTTCCGGGCTATCGGTCGCCACGCTCCACTGCACGCCGAAGGTCATGGAGCCTTTGACGCAGCTCAGTCCGGACGTAGGGAGAATATCCTCGTAGGCCTGGGTGCGAATATCTTCCAGAGCCGCTTGTGCGCAGGTCAGGGCCTGCGACCGATAATTGTTCTGTGACACGAAAGAAGTGGAATGCGTCATGAGGGAAGCGACGGCGGTCGCGGCAATCATGAACACGCTCATCGCCACTAACACCTCAACAAGAGAGAAACCGGCGGACTCACGTTTCACGTCACACCTCCTCGACTTGACCGGAAGGCCAGATTTCGACCGTCTTGGTCTCGTCCCCGTCCAGGGTTTTGTGAATGTAGATCGTCACAATTCCCGCAGGCGTCCCGTCGGAGTTGTCGGCCAAGAGACCGCGCGTGGTAAATTCAAGCACAGAACTCGATCCGTCGGCGAGCGAGAGAGAAATGCCAGGCGGCATCTCCGTGACCTGGGCTGGGAAGCCGCTATCTGGCTCCCATACGCCATCGTTATTATTGTCTTGTAAGCGTTGCACCGAGTAAGAGGAAGTCGAGACAGAGACGCGGAAATGCACGCCGCGACTGGTGGCGTTAGCGCGCGCGAGCCGAATATCGCCCATGAGATTTTGCTCCGTCACGGGAAGATCGAGCACGCTCTTGTTGAGCTTCGGCACCGCAACCGCAATCATCACAGCCAGTATGCTGATGGTCACGAGCAACTCGACCATGGTCATGCCGCGCTGAGAGCCGCGAAAGAAAGAAAGGCGAGGAGAAAATAAAACGAGCATCATGGTCAGCACCTCACTAGACGGGGATAGACGGAGACCCAGCTATGAAGAGGCGCTGAGAGCCCGGCAACCCTGCCGCCATATCCGGCCTCCAAGCCGGACTTAGGCCAGTGGCTTTGCGTCCCGTCTTTTCAAACGGTTTGCCTTGATCAGGCGGAAGTCACTTTTTAACACGCGGGGCAGTTTAGTATTTCATCAGGCTTTCCATCGGGCCGTTCCATTCGGAGGAGTGGCCTACTTTTTTATTGTTGGTCTGCATCGGCGCGTAAGGAAAATTCTTTAGAGAGGATTTGCGAGCAAGAGAAAATTTTTCTCCTGCTCATGAAAGAGGTCTTAAAATCGAGGGAGGGCAAAAGAAGAGTAAGAAAATCGGTTACGCCAGTGTGACCCCGCCGGCCACAATCAGATTGTGGCCGGTAATAAAATCCGAGGCGGCGGAAGCCAAGAACAGCGCCGGCCCAACCAGGTCACGAGCTTCTCCTAAACGACGCAATGGCGTTTGGCGCAACATTTCTTGTTCGACTTCAGGCCGCTGCAAATGCGGCGCGGTCATATTGGTGCGGATATACCCGGGGCTGAAACAATTGACGAACACCTTATGCTTCGCCCAGCGATACGCGAGCACGCGCGTGAGTTGAATGACCCCCGCTTTAGCGGTTGAATATGTCAAGCCAGAGTTCACGATCATGCCGGAGATCGAAGCGGTGTTCACAATTTTGCCGCCGCCATGCGCAATCATGTAACGCCCCGCCGCCTGACAACACAAGAAGACGCCGGTTAAATCGACATCGAGTTCCGCCCGCCAATCCTCTTCACTCAACTCTTCCGGCTTTACGATTTTCAGCATACCGGCATTGTTGAAGGCGAAGTCGAGGCCACCAAGTTGCCCGGTTGTGAAACGGATCAACTCTTCCACTTCTCCCTTTTGCGCCACGTCGGTACGCAACGCCAGGGCGCGTCCGCCGCTGACGTGAATCTCTTTCGCCACCGCTTCCGCCGTCGAGAGATTAATGTCGCTCACGACCACTGCGGCTCCAGCTTCCGCGAGCCCCAGGGTAATTGCGCGTCCCAGCCCGGAGCCGCTGCCAGTCACATAGCCACGTTTTCCGGAAAGATCGAAGAGAACATGTCCAGACATACCATTTCCTTTCTCGTGCGGGTCTTCAGGTAGCACGGATCATAAAAACATGCTATCCGCTGCCATCCATGTCCCTCGTGCGTTTCGTAAGAAGGAGATAAAGAAAGCCAGAGAGCGAAGAAGCGAGTCTGCCGTGTCAGGGTTTCATCAACAGCCGCACCGTCGTTGGATCAGCCTTGGGATTCTGGGCTCTTTCCTCGGCTTTTTGCTACAGCCGCAGGTGAGCTCCCTTTATCATGTGCATGCTGGCGGGGACCACGAGCACGTTCACGCTTCTTTGCTCTTATCTCCAGTCCCTTCTCGGCATTCGCATCATCACCACACTCACCACCATCTTCAACACAATGAAGGAGTTTTTCCTGCTCACCAAGCTCCTTCTCATCCGGCGACGGCACACAAAACGCCAGCTATCCGCCACGTCCATACCCACGATAATGGCCATTGGCATACGTCAGTAGCTCTTCACCTCGCAAGTATCCCTGCTACCGGACCGAGTCTGACGGGATTACCTACATTTCCCCTGCAACAAGAAAGAAGCGCGGCGGCTCAGGTTTCTCCCGCGCTAAGACCCCGCTCTCGCGCTCCTCCTACGTTGTTCTCAGTTCTTCATTTCTGCAATTAGTTCGTAGAGTCCCAGATACACTTTCGTTCATTCCGGGAAGGTGTATTTGTGTGTCTTTTTTTGCTCTTTCGCCTTGCTCAGACGCTGGAACGCCTGAGTGTCGTAAAGAAGGGGGTAGTATGTCCAGAATTCAACTTGTCTTGCTGTTGCTTTGTTTAGCAAATACAGCATGGGCACAGGACGTGTCCGGCTCGCAGTCTCTTAACAACGTCACACCTGAAACCGAGCAACAGCAGCCACAAAAGGAACCTCAAGTCCGCCTCAAAGAAATGACCGTCACCGAACAACGGCCCACTACCGCCGCCTCTTCGGAGACCATTCGCGCACGCGACTATGAACTTCGTCCTCATACCACTACCCAGGAGATTCTCAACAACATCCCGGGGCTCGTCGTCGCTCAGCATCAAGGCGGAGGCAAAGCGACCCAGTATTTCCTGCGCGGATTCGATGCGGACCACGGCACTGATGTTGCCGTTTTTGTCGATGGTCTGCCCGTGAACATGGTGAGCCACGCGCATGGACAAGGCTACGCTGACCTGAACTTTCTCATTCCTGAGATCGTGCAGCGCATCGAACTCTCGAAAGGCCCCTATTTCGTCGAATATGGCGACCTCGCCAACGCCGGCGCTATTAACATTGTCACCAAAGACAAC
This sequence comes from uncultured Enterobacteriaceae bacterium, assembly GCA_964441775.1. Lineage (GTDB taxonomy): Bacteria > Desulfobacterota > Binatia > Bin18 > Bin18 > SYOC01. Next base: position 16,434 of record CAYTVL010000020.1, on the reverse strand, counting down.
GTGACCGAAAACTCCGTGCAAGCGCTCGGCGGCTCATTCAACACCATGCGATACTCGGTGGCCGCCTCCCCACTCCTTGGCCCGGTGAAAACGCTGCTCGCCGCTGAGTTCTATTACTCTGATGGTCCTTTCCTCAGCCCCAATCGCTACGGTCGTTATAACCTCTTTAGCAAGTTTACGTGGGAGCCGACGCCGCAGACGAAGCTCTCGCTGTGGCTCTCCCAGTATGGCGGCGATTGGCACGGCTCCGGACAAATTCCGTTGCGCGAGATTCATGCTGGCCGGCTCGATCGTTTCGGGGCAATTGACCCGAGTGAAGGAGGCCGGACCGACCGCCAAAATATCAACCTCGTCTACAAATATACGCCCACGGCGCAGGAATCCTGGCTCGTGCAAGCATACGGCGGGCGCTACAAACTTAATCTTTTCAACAATTTTACCTTTTTTGCCAACGACCCCATACGAGGCGACGGTATTAATCAAAACGATCAGCGCTATTTTTTCGGGGGGCGTGTGCGGTATTCACACATCTGGTCACTGGGCAACATGCTCACCCAAAGCGTGCTCGGAGTAGAAACCCGCAACGATGAAATCAATACCGGGTTATTTCACCAACAACAGCGTCAACGATTCAGCACCGTAGCCAAGGTGCATACCAGCGAGCACTCTCTGAGCGGGTACTTCCAGCAAGAATTTTTCCTCACCGACTGGGCGCGCTTGCTAGTCGGGCTGCGCGGCGATCAGTTCTTCTTCGATGTTGGCAACCGCCTGCCTGCGACCGCCGCCGACGCGATCCGCATCCACGGAGCGCGCACGGATGGGCTGGTGAGTCCCAAGGCCAGCTTCATCCTCTCGCCGTGGCAAAATAGAGAAACCTTTCTACAAAATACCGAATTATTCCTCAACTTCGGCATGGGCTATCATTCCAATGACGCCCGCGACGCCATCCAGACAAAAGGAAAGCCGCTCGCCCGCTCCACGGGCGGCGAGCTTGGCGCTCGCACGAACCTGTGGGATCGGCTCGACCTCGCTACGGCGCTGTGGATTCTTGATCTCAACAGCGAGTTAGTCTTCGTCGGCGATGAGGGAACCACCGAGGCCAGTCGCTCAACGCGCCGCTGGGGCGTCGATTTTGAGACGCGCTATCAGTTCTTTGATTGGTTGTCCGCAGATTTCGATCTTACTTTCGCTGATCCTCGCTTTCGCACCGGCAGAGGCAAGGCCGTGCCCCTGGCCCCTACGCTGCTCATGAATAGCGGACTCACCACACAATTCGACAATGGCTTTTCTGGAGCCCTGCGGCTGCGTTTTCTGGACGATCGCCCCGCCAATGAAACTGGCGCCCTAACGGCGCGTGGGTATGCACTCCTCGATCTCGTCCTCAAATATCGCTGGCGGAACCTGGAGGCGAATCTCCAGATTTTGAATCTCACCAACACCAACTGGCGTGAAGCCCAATTCGCCACTAACTCTTGCGTGCGTCGCGAAGTTGGCGTGGACCCTCGTTGTCCTGCCGCTGGAGGAGGCGAAGGCGTCGAGGATATCAACTTCACGCCCGGCAACCCGATCGGCTTGCGGGGCGGGCTGACTCTTTTTTTCTAGCTCAATAGAGATTGGCGTCTGACTTCCATAAACCGACGCGGATTCCATAAGATTCTCAGCTTTCGAGTGCTCAGTGTGGTTGTGCCCCGGAGGCGTATTGGCCAGAAGCGAGGCCAACACCAACACTCCCACTAGCAGGATCAGGGATTCCACTCCAACATTGCGCAGAAGAGCCCCGCTGGCTACCGGCCTTTTCACTTTCGGCATCAGCCGGTAGCGGTTGTAGGCCCCGATTCCAACTACGCTCCCGAAGACAGTCACTTTGACGATCAGAGTGAGGCCGTACGTCGAGAACAGCAGATGGTCGATCTTCAGCCCTAGCACAGACCAGGTCGTGTAGGCTCCGCTAAGCGCGATGGAGAGGACGCACCAAGCAGCGAGTTGTGAAACTCGCTGCGCCGCATTCTCAACCCAGCACTCTAACGCACGCCCACGCTTGGTCACGATCCACAGCCCGAGTAGTGCGCCAATCCACAGCCCGGCGGCGATCTCGTGAAAGAAATACACCGTCACGGCTATCACTCCTGCATCGGTGGCGTGACTTGCAAGAGCAACGAAGAAGAGCAACAGCGTCGCCACCATAAACAAGACGAGAGGTCTAGCAGAGGCCCACTGCGGCAGGGAGGCGCTGGCTAGCAACAGGCCAGTGGCTGGCAAGAAGCAGGTCCACACCCGACCGACATGGGTCTCGGTCATGACGGTTGGCAGCAGTGAGAGGGCGTCTCCCCAGGACACCGCCGCCATTTCTGCGGTGATGTCAAGAAGAATGACTGGGGCAATCACGAAAGCCACTACAGCAAGCGTTCGCCAAAGAGGCGACAGCGCGCTGACAACAGCATCGCCTGGAGCATCGCTGCGGGGTGCGAAGAATAGCGCAAAGGCTCCTGTTCCGAAGATCGGGAGCACCGCGACCATGAGCACCCATTCCAGCAGCGCTCTGCCGTAGAGCGGAGGCATTATGACCCTCCCTCCACTGTAAAGGTGTAGGACCCTTCAGTCCGATGGCCGTCCTTCGCCACAACGCTCCACTTGACAGTGTACTCACCGGGCGAGAGCGGTTTGAGAGATACGATGAGCATCCGCGTTTCCATATTTACTTGCGGCGCCCCATCGGCTTCGCTCTGTCCGTTGCTGTCCAACACATCAAGCCTGGAGAACAGCACTTCAATCGGTGCGTCGAAGCGAATCGCCACCTGCTGGGGCGGCGAAGTGACCGTAGACCCAACTTTGGGGTCCTCGGCTTCCGGCATGGCGTGCGCTAGCGCCGTCTGCGGAAGCAAGACTGTGGTCACGAGTAACGCAAGATGAAGAAGCAGTTGCTTGTTCATGGCCCAGTCGGCGTCCAATTGGTCCACGGGAAGATGTCGTCAATGAAAAGATCCAATAACACTATGATCCGCGCGTGGTTATCCGGCACGGCGGCCTTGTTAAGCGCGAGCTGCGTCGCCACACTGATCTCGAGGTAGTAGTTCATGAACGCGATGCCGGGCGTGACCTGCCACTGTGGCTGAGTCTGCCCCGCCGGTCCGTCGATCAGTTGATCGTAATTGAACTCAACGTACGGGTACAGGTTGCGTAGTGGCCACTGCAGGCCGATGTCGTGGACATAGTTGCTGAGATACGGCAGAGAATATTCAATCACGTTGTCAGCGAACAATTCGTGCCATACGCGGCCGCCAAGCGCTGGGGTGTAGCCTATATCGCCTTGGAAGGCGAAGGGCCGCAAGTACTTGAGGAAGCCTTTGTTGGGCAGATCCCCGAATCCTTTGGCCCACAGTAACTCAGGACCAAGCTGGGTGTGCTGTTGGTCTTCGACCGATGGACTGCCGGTGGGAATGACGAACTTAGCGCCGAGTGAGAGCCGGAGCTCATGTGCCGGAATCGTCAGAAAGGCCACTTTCGGCAGCAGCTCAAGGTCGTTGAAGCCGGTCTTCCTATGCCCTTCCTTAGGAGACTTCTCTATCCACTCACTCCCGATTGTTATGCTGAACAGACCGCCGCCAGGCCGTCCGTTTGAATAAGAGTCAGGAGCGGGGATGAGGACTTTCTCGAGTCCGAATCCGAGGGAGAACTCGCGGCCTTCGGCTGTTCTGGTCCATTGGGGCCTCAGGATGTCGAACTCGTTCTTGGGATTGGCGTCTTCAGCAACGATCGGCTCCAAAAATGTATAGTCGCCGACCGTGCCGTGGGCCCAGGCCGTGGCTCCCCACACGGTAAGGTTTCCTAAAAAAATCAGAAGCACCACATTTTTCATGATCGTCCTTTCACAATTCCTACGGGGCATGGCCATGCACCAAACGGTGTGAGCCATAGCGCCCGTCGCTTCGCACTCTTTTGATGACAGAGATGAACGCAGATTTTCCCCCAGCGACATGCTGGACCCAGTGCAGCTCTCTTATTGGAGAGCACACGAGTGCTTCTGAGCCCACCTCAGTCCAAGAGGAAAAACGACGCGGAGAACAACAGCATTAATGGGCGAGGCGCATAGGTGGCCTGAGTAAAGGAGGGCGGTGGCCCGGAGGATAGCTGACGAAAAGCACTAACAGGAAAGAGAAAACGAGGAGCACCGGGGCAGGCAATCGTCCCCCGGCGGGAAGTAAGAACAGAGATTCAAAAGAAAGAAGAGAAAGGACATGCGGAGAATGGCAGGCAAAGGCGCAGGTATGCGTTTGACTCTGGTGCTGACCAGTCTTTCTTAATGGACAGGCAGATCCGTCGTGTACGTCGTGATGGAGGCAGCACTCACTCGGCGTAGAATCGACCGTCACGGGCAGAGAGCCGCTGAGGCAAGCTGCGGATAACCCTGTTAGGAGGGGCTGCAGGAAGAGCCCCAAGACCAGGAGTCCCCGTGTAATCGCCTGCGCCCCACTATGTCTCATGAGTTTTGTCTCTAGCACCTTCCTCCTAGTTCTACAACTCCCTGTCGCAAGGTGAGAGCGATCCGAAGCCCACCTTGGCAACGGGCCACGGGGCGGCATCATGAACCCGAAAACTCAATCGATGACAATCGGTGATCTCAGTCAGTTTCTGCCCGGCTTGCTCTGTGCATTCCTAGCGTTTAGAAGAACCTTTATGCCCGAGCGAACCGAAGCACCGACTGCAACCAGAACCAAGCGATTGCACTTATTCTGGGTGCTGCCGCTTATTATGCTGTTCCTCCTTATGAGCGTAGGGAGCGTCCTGCTTTTGCATAAACAGCTCAGCGAGAGGGGTTTAACATCTCCATCTCAAGAGCAACAGCTCTTCACCGCTCATGGAGTCGTCATCGCGGTCTCAGACAAAACCGTTCGCATTGAACATGAGGACATTCCTGGGTTCAAGCCGTCCGCAACGACAGACTTCGGGGTCAAAGACGTTGGTCTCTTGCAAGGCCTACAACCTGAAGACGAAGTAGAATTCACCCTCGAACACGTTTCTGACCAATGGGTCATCGCCGCTCTCGCTCCAGTGGGAGAACCGATGGACTCGCAAGAAATCACGGACGATGATTCCTCACAAGGAGCCCCAGCGGAAACCGCTGAAGCGGAGTTTACACCCTACCCTGCTCTCGATTTCACGTTGACCGATCAAGACGGCCAACCGTTCACTCTGTCTCAACTGCGGGGCAAGGTTGTACTGCTTGATTTTATTTTTACGCAATGCCCGGGACCGTGTCCGCTGCTTTCGCTTACATTCTCTCAACTACAAAAGAAGCTCGGCGAACATCTTGGTAAAGACGTGACGCTCCTTTCGGTCACTATTGATCCGCGACATGATACGCCGGAAGTCCTCAAAGATTACGCGAAACGCTATGAAGCCGACCTCAGCGGCTGGAAATTCCTCACTGGCGGCGCGCGGGATATTGTCGTAACCGCCACCGCCTTCGGCGCGGACTATCAAGCGAGCCTAGAAGGCATCGTGACCCATCGACTCCGCACTTGCGTGATCGACCGTGCGGGAACGGTGGTGAAAGAGTTTGGTGGAACCACACACACGGCGAACGATTTGTTCATGGAAGTAAACAAGTTGCTTTCGTAAATGTACGGCAATCCATTGGTCACTGTGCTCGCACTGCTGAGGAGTGGAATTCTCGCATCCCAGGCCAGGGTTCTCTTCTGGTCATGGCCTCGCTACAAAAAGCTCAGTACTAGATCAGTACAGCTTTTCGTACTCGTTTGTTTTCTGGCAACACAACCCCTACCGTCAAGCCTGGCGCAGACCAATCCGCCCGCCGCCCTCCCCGAAGTCACCGTGCGGGGCGCGACTCCATTGATGAGCCTCCCACTGCCGCAAGCCAGCATTCCGGTCAACACTCAAGTTGCCACGGGTGAAGAGTATCGCGCCAGCGGCTCCCTGAACTTGACCGACTTTTTCGCCCGCGATCTGGCCGGGGTTTCGCTCACGCACGTGCAAGCCAATCCTTTTCAACCTGATGTCTCATACCGAGGCTTCACCAGCTCTTTCCTGCTCGGCACGCCGCCAGGACTCAGCGTCTTTGTCGACGGCGTACGCGTCAACGAACCCCTCGCGGATCAAGTCAACTGGGACCTCTTTCCTACAGACGCTATTGAACGAATCGAGTTGATCCCCGGCTCTAATCCTGTCTACGGACGCAATACATTGGGAGGCGCGCTCGTCATGCAGACGAAACGCGGACTGACGAATCCGGGGACGACTCTTGAACTGTGGGGCGGCAGTTTCGGACGGATTCGTTCCTTATTCCAAACCGGCGGAACCCAGGGGCATTTCGATTACTTCCTCTCCGGCAACTGGTTCACGGAGGAGGGGTTCCGGGACTTCTCTAAAAGTGATGTCGGGCAACTGTTCGGGAAACTAGGCTATCAAACGGGTCCGCATGATCTCACCCTGTCCTTGACCTACACTAACAACTATTTGACCGGTAATGGGCCGCTGCCGGAAAGCCGCTTACGTCAGGACCGCTCGTCGGTGTATACTTACCCAGATCGCTTTCGACCGGAACTGTGGTTCCTTAACGCGCAATACACTCGCGACCTGGGCTCTGGCCTCTCCTTCACTGCTAACGGGTATGGACGTTTCCTCAAAATCAGTCAATTCAATCGAGACGTTGCAGAAGACATTCTCGCCGACACTCAGCAAGATGGTTGGGGAGGGTCAGCACAACTCACTTATCAAAATACCCTGCTCGGCATGCCAGTAACGGCAGCCGCAGGTCTCGACTATAACGGCGCAACCCTACGGCACCGTATCGCTGGACGCGACCGTACACTCGATGTCTCGCAAACATCGACTTCGACGGGCGCGGGATCGGAGTTTCAACCAACCGCTGATGTCACAGCGGATAGCCACAGCGGCGGCGCCTATCTCACTGCAACGGTGGAGCCCATCAAACGCCTGGCTGTCACCGCCGCCGGGCGCTTTGATACGACAGCGTTACGAATTAAAGATCGACTTACGCAGGGGAATACCGACCTCACGAGCCCTGAAGCAGCGCCCTCACACAACGCCAACGGCAACCATCGCTTTGAGCACTTCGACCCAGCAATCGGTGCGACGTACGCCTTGTCGTATGGTCTCAGCCTCTACGCCAACTACAGCCAAAGCTACCGCGCCCCAACAGCGATCGAGTTGACCTGTGCTAACCCGGCAGCGCCATGCCCTATCCCAACGGCGCTCGCGAACGACCCACCGTTAAAGCCGGTGAAAGGAACGACTTGGGAGACGGGGCTGCGCTGGTCGCTGTTCCCCAATCTCCATGCAACGTTAGCCTTCTTCCGCACTGATCTCAGCGATGACATCTTGTTTCTCAATGGACCACAGAGTCGGATCTTGGGATTTTTTCAAAACGTCAAAGCCACACGCCGGCAAGGCATTGAATTGCAGTGGCGCGGAGCCTGGAGCGGCGGCCACTGGTTCGCCAATTACACGTTGACGGACGCCACGTTCGAAACCGACGCCAGGTTGTTTACTTTTGCTCATGAAGATCACGTCGCCTTCGTGCGCAAAGGCGACGCCCTGCCGCTCGTGCCGCCTCATCGCCTCAATGGCGGCGTCGAGTTTCAGTTGTCATCGCAGTGGCGGCTCCGGTTTGACGCCGTGTACGTGGGGTCGCAATATCTCCGTGGAGATGAATCGAATCAGCGAGGACGGCTTGATCCCTATTTCGTGGCGAACGCCCAGCTCACGTATCTGTACCGTAATGCCGAGGTTTTCTTCCGCTTAGAGAACATGTTTAACTCTGACTACGAAACCTATGGAGCGTTTTTCGAGAATGAGGTTGACCATACCGGCATCGAACGTTTCCTTAGTCCCGGCGCTCCGCTAGGCGCGTTCGGGGGCATTCGTCTCCATTTTTGAGAGGAGGAAAGACAGATGAAAGGGAAAAAAATCTTTCGGAGACTCGGCCTTATCTTGGTCGCTCTTATCGGGGTCAGAGTGGTCGCCGCCTTCATCTGGCCGACTATTAACGATGTAAAAACCGGGGAAACCCCGGAATATGCCGACCTGCAACCCCAGCACTTCAACCAGCCGTATGAGCAGGTGTTCAACTCCGCCGTGACCACGGCCCACACTCTCGGCTGGGAGATTACTACCCAGGATCGCACCCAAGGTGAGATTCACGCGGTCGCGACGACTCCAGTATTCCGCTTTAAGGATGATGTGACGGTGACCATCAGTCATGATGGTGCGGGTGCGCTCGTCAACGTGCGCTCTCACTCTCGGATCGGCAAAGGAGACTGGGGGACAAACGCCAGACGGATTCGTCGTTTTCAAACGGAACTTGCTAAGCAGCAGTAAAAAGAGGAGAAGTCCTTCTGCCCATCGAAGTCGGTCAACTCGCCCCACCTTTCACCTTAAAAGACGCGACCGGCAAGGCAGTGTCGCTGAGAGAGTTTCGCGGTCGGTCAGTCATTTTGTACCTTTATCCCAGCGAAGGCGCGTAACAATAGGAAGGGCAAAAGCCGTGCTTGGCGAGAGTGGCGATGGTCCTTCTCAGAGAAGAAAAGGACCATCCTTCGGTAGGTCCGAACTGGATCGCGGGACGTAATATCCCGATAAGATCAAGCGCTGGCGGCGGATTTGGCGGCGGAAAGAATTGCGTCGTATTGCGGCTCGGTGGCAATCTCTTTTACATACTCTACATGTTTAACTTTTCCATCTTTCCCGACCACAAACACGGCCCGAGCACTCACGCCGGCCAGTGGCCCATCCTTGAGCAACACTCCGTAGGCTTGGCTGAATGCCCGGTCGCGGAAGTCCGAAAGCGTCTTCACACGATCAACCCCGGCGGCCCCGCACCAACGCTTCTGGGCAAACGGCAGATCGACACTCAACGTCCAAATCTCGATATCGGAGCTGAGCCCCGCTGCTTCTTGATTGAAGCGACGAGTTTCCGTATCGCACACCGGCGTATCCACCGAGGGTACGGAGCTGAGAATGATGACCTTCCCCTTCGCGTCACTGAGACGCACCGGTTGCAACCCGTTATCGATCGCCGTGAAATCCGGCGCATCCTGCCCTACGCGAATTTCCGGTCCAATGAGCGTGAGTGGATTTCCTCTGAGCGTTGCCGCTCCTGCGCGTTCCTGTGCCATACCGGCCTCCTCAATAAAAAGAATGTCCTTGTCGCCAAGGCGAGCGCATTGTAGCTGGTCTTCTCAACAGAGCAAGTTCTTTCCTCCGCTCCACCAGCGACACTACAAGGCCGTTTCTATTTTATCCGTGAGGAAGAAGATGCATTTCTCTTGCTCCTTTCACACGAGCGCGCTACTGTAAACACGAAGGTTCAAAGAACTAAGGAGTTCATTCACCCTAACGAACTAACCAGAAGGAGGGCTAGCTATGGCGCAGCAGCGCATCATTTCTGCGGATTCGCATTTTGTTGAACCACCCGAGATGTGGGCCAAGTACATGGACGCTCGGTTTCGCGACCGGGCCCCGCATATTGAAAACGGCTACAAGGGTAGGCCTGGCCAGTGGTTCATGTGTGAGAACATCCAACCGGTGCAAGTCGCTGGATTCTTCGGCTCGGGGAAAAGCGCCGAAGAACTACCAGAGCATGTCAAAAAGGGCTTTGAAGTGGCTCCCAAAAGCGTGTGGGACCCGGCAGAACGCCTGAAAGAACAGGACCGTGACGGCGTCAGCGCGGAAGCGCTCTACACGTCGATGGGCATGCTGCTGTTTGGTCTTGATGACACGGAACTGCGCAACGAGTGTTTCCGCGCTTTCAATGATTGGGCGGCGGACTATTGCGGCTACGACCCGAAGCGGCTCGTCGGGCTCGGGGCGATTACCTTGGAAGATATTCCTGCCGGCGTGGCGGAATTGAAACGCATCGCTAAGAAGGGGCTCCGGGGCGCGCTGATTTGGGGCGCACCACCGGAAGATAAACTGTACAGCTCGCCTGAATACGATCCATTCTGGGCGGCGGCGCAGGAGCACAATTTTCCTCTCTCTCTGCACATTCTGACGAGCCGAGCCGGCAACAAATTTAGCCGTCGCAAAGTCTTGTTCGGCTACATGCGACTACCGCAAGAAATCCAGTTGACCATTGCAGACATGATTACCGGCGGCGTGTTCCAACGCTTCCCGCGCCTGAAGATTGTGTCGGCGGAAAACGATGTCTCCTGGATTCCCCACTTCATGTATCGCATCGATCACGCCTATGATCGGCTGCGCCATCTCGAAGGACTGACGCTGCCCATGCTGCCCAGCGAATATATGCGGCAGAACGTGTGGGCCACTTTCCAGTTCGAGAGCTCGACCGTCCCCTTTACTTCCCAAGCCTATAGCCCGGACCGGATGATGTGGTCCTCGGATTATCCTCATACCGATTCGCCTTGGCCGCGCTCGCGAGAGTTCATCGCTGAAGCCTTGAAGGGTATCTCAGCGACAGACGCAGTAAAGATCACCGGGAACAACGCCGCCGAGTTGTACAGCATTGCGTAGAGCCTCAAGGGGCGACTCATGAGTCGCCCCGTTGCTTATCAACTGGGGCGCGGCGGTCCAGCCCGCAGCGCCATGTCCCAAGAAATCCATTGCTCAGGACGAATCACTAGGATCACCCGCGGCTCCGTGCGCATGCGTGTCATACGCGCTTCCACATGATCTTTGTCAACATACTTTTCCACAATCCGCCGCGTGATGTCCCAAATGTTTTCCTCGATAATCTCGGCGCGTCCCTCAACGATCACCGTTTTGAAGCCGGTTGCGTCGTCAATGCACAGCGTGACGCGCGGATCACGCTTGATGCTGTTGTATTTGAAGCGCGCCCTGGTGGTGGAAATGTAAAAAACCTCCCCGGTCCAGTCGAACCACATCGGATTCAGTTGCGGCGAACCATCCTTGCGCACCGTACCTAACACGACATTGCGCCGCTCGGCAAGAAACGCGTTGATTTCTTCATTCGCTAACGCCATGTTCTTTTCTCCTTGTCAAGCTTATTTGCTTGTTTCCTCCGCATCGCCAGAGGCGTCCTTCACCGTTACCTCGGTCACTTGGAACAGCCGCGTGCTCGTATTGAGCCAACCTTCAATGGTCACCACTTTTCCGAGCGTCTCAGGGCGCAATAAACGCTCCATCAGCTCCGTTCCGCCAGTGAAACGCACCTGATGGGACAGCACGTCATTCTTATTGACCTGGGACTTGTCCCTTTCTGTGATGTCTTCCACTTGCCCAAGCCGAAACAGCCTTGGTTGATTTTGTACAGTCACGTCAACCAGCGGCAGATCTTCACGTTTCGGCGTATCCGCTGGCAGCAACATGCCGGTGATGCGCAGATCCAAGCGAGGATTGGCAGTGTACGACTGGGCGTTCGCCAATCCTACCGAAACGAAAAAGACAATACACGTCAGCAACCTGCGTAAGCGCATGCCCCACCTCCCTCCTGAAAGTGGCGTTATCATACACGATGCCGCTATTCACAACAGGGGCTCGGAGCAATCAAGGTTCAAGAGTTTGCAGCACCGGCGCCAGCACCAGCCACACATTCTCCGCTACCAGCTTGTGTCCCTCTGGGGTCGGATGAATACCATCAGGAAGATTGAGTTCCGGAATGCCCGCCACCCGGTCGAGCAAGAAAGGAATCAACGCCGCGTTGTTTACTTTCGCTAACTCTGGAAAGATTTCCCGGAAACGCAGCAAATAGTCTTTCCCCATATTGGTTGGAACCTGCATTCCAGCGATGACCAACTTGGCCTGTGGATATTTTTGTCGCACTTTGTCCAGAATGGCCTGGAGATTCCGCTTTGCCTCTTCCGTCGGCAGCCCGCGCAGTCCGTCATTGGCGCCGAGTTCGAGCACCAAGACATCGATGGGACGTTGCAACACCCAATCAATCCGTCGCAGCCCGCCAGCCGTGGTCTCTCCACTCAGGCCAGCATTGATCGCGCGGAACTTCCAGCCTTGCGCGTTGATCTTCTCTTGAATGAGCGCGGGAAACGCTTGGGACGGGTCAATCCCATAGCCAGCCGTCAGGCTATCGCCAAAGAACAGGATCGACTTGTTGCCGGCGGTTTCAGCTGTGCCTTTAGGGACCGGCACCGCCTCCGTCGCCCACGTCAGCCTGCAGGTGACGAAGAGGACTAAGCAGGTCCACAAGACAATGCTATGTTTTTGATAATGACTTCTTTCACTCATGCGATCCTCACCGTTCAGAATCTCACCAAAACTTATCAGAACGGCGGGCGCACGTTGACCGTTCTGCAGGATATTTCTTTTACCCTCGGGGCGGGAACAACCTGTGCTATCGTGGGCCCTTCTGGGAGCGGCAAGACGACATTGCTGGGACTCTGCGCCGGGCTCGACCGTCCAACTTCCGGTGAAGTCTTCGTCAACGGCCAGCTACTCAATAGCTTGAATGAAGATGAACTCGCTAGCGTGCGGAACATGATCATTGGCTTTGTCTTTCAATCGTTTCAGTTAATCCCTACCCTGACGGCGCTGGAAAACGTTATGACGCCGCTCGAACTTCGTGGCGAGAAGCGAGCACAACCCTTAGCCGCACACCTACTGCAACGAGTGGGCCTCGGAGATCGGCTGCACCATTACCCCGCCCAACTTTCCGGCGGAGAGCAACAACGCGTCGCCATCGCGCGCGCCTTCATTCATCAGCCGCAGATTTTGTTTGCTGACGAACCGACTGGCAACCTCGACGAAGAAACCAGTCAACAGATCATACAACTCCTTTTTGCCCTCAATCGCGACGCCGGTACAACGCTCGTGCTTGTCACCCATAACCTGGAGCTCGCTCAACAAACGCAACGAATTATTCGACTGCGCGGCGGGAGGATTGTCGAGGATAGCGAACCTGCAGATAGGTCCTCAGAGCTTAAAGCCTTAAAATCGGTTGCAACCTGACGACTTGATGACTTGCTCATGTGACTATGAACGCAGCGTGGATATTCCGGACAGCTTGGAGAGACAGTCGTGGCGGTCGTAAGCGACTCCTGCTTGCTGCTCTTACCATCACCTTTGGGTTGGCGTCCCTGGTGGCGATCTCTTCCTTCGGCGCGAATGTACGAGAAGCGGTACAGAATCAAGCCAAAATTTTGCTCGGCGCGGATCTTGTCTTGAGTAGTCGCCAACCGTTTGGGCCAGAAACCGAAACGCAAATCACAGCGATCGGCGGCGAGCAATCCCGCGAAGTGCGCTGTAATTCGATGATCTATTTCCCCAAAACAGCGGGGACACGGCTCGTGCAAGTCCGCGCCCTATCAGGAGGCTTTCCTTATTATGGGACATTGGATACGGAACCAGTAAACGCTAGTCACACCTTTCTTACCGGACCCAATGCCCTTGTGGATGACAGTCTGCTGTATCAGTTCGACGCGCAGATAGGCGATACGGTCAAAATCGGCGCTTTCGCCTTCACCATTATTGGCCGCTTACAAAAGATTCCCGGCGAGGCCGGAGCCGCTTCACTGATTGGTCCGCGCGTGTATATCCCGTTGGCCTATCTGCCCCAAACCGCCTTGATCCAGCAGGGCAGCATGGCGACCTATCGGGTCTCTTTCAAGCTGCCCAAAGAAACAGACCTTGACCAACTGTTGGAAACACTACGGCCTCACCTCAACACGCATCGACTGGAAGTAGACACCGTACAAAAACGCACGGCGAGCGTGAAGCAAATGATGGACAACCTTTCACGCTTCCTGAACCTCACGGGCTTCGTGGCGCTCCTCCTTGGCGGTCTCGGGGTCGCCAGCGCCATGCAAGTCTACATGACAGAAAAGCTCGCTACCGTCGCCGTGCTGCGCTGCCTCGGGGCGCGTATGCCGCAGGTTTTCGCCGTGTATCTGGTGCAAGCCGCAGCGTTAGGTCTTGGCGGCGCGGCGCTCGGCGCGGTGCTCGGCGTCGGCATCCAGCAAGCACTGCCTTTACTGCTCGGAGATTTCCTGCCGGTACGGATCGAAACCGCCATTGCCTGGAGTGCGCTGGGACAGAGCCTCGTCATGGGATTGAGCCTCGTACTGCTTTTCACTGTTTTGCCGTTGTTGACCGTCAGATCTGTATCTCCTTTACAAGTGCTCCGTTCTCCGTCAGACCACCAGCCGCTTATGCGTCGCGATCCTTTACGATGGGTCGTCGTTGTGTTGATTGTTGTGGAGATTGTCGCGTTTGCGCTTCACCATACAGAACGATGGAAGTATGGTTTGGGGTTCTGCGCCGCGGTGAGCGGTGCGCTCGCCCTTCTCACGGGCGGGGCCAAAAGCCTTATGATCCTCGCTCGCACCTACGCCCCGCCGACGTGGCCCTACGTATGGCGTCAGGGATGTGCGAATTTACACCGACCTCACAATCAAACGCTCATGCTGACGCTCGCTCTTGGCCTTGGCGTGTTCCTGCTCATGACTTTGCAGTTCGCTCAACAAGCCTTGATCCAACAAGTCTCCCGGAGAAACAACGCTAACCAACCTAATCTCATCCTCTTCGACATTCAAAGCGATCAACGTGAAGCCATCATCAATCTCATTCACTCTCTTGCCTTGCCCACTCCGCAGGAAGCACCGTTAGTAAGCATGCGCCTGGCCTCCGTCAAAGGAAGAACCATCGAGGAGCTACGCAACGAGACACGTCAAGCAATTCCGGACTGGGCGTTACAGCATGAGTATCGGGCCACCTATCGCGATCACTTGATCGACACCGAAACCCTGATCGCGGGCGCCTGGCAAGGCGCCCACGAAAGCGGCGACAGCACCCCAGCTATTTCGCTGGAAGATGAAGTTGCCCGCGCGCTTCATGTCACAGTAGGCGATGAACTTGGCTTTGATATTCAGGGTGTTCCCTTCAACACCACCGTAAAGAGCATCCGCAAAGTCGATTGGCAACAAATTAAACCCAACTTCTTCGTGGTCTTTCCTGTCGGTGTTCTGGAAGCCGCGCCACAAACCTATCTGCTAGTGACAAAAACATCGTCGAGCGAAATATCAGCCGCCCTGCAACGGGCGGTTGTTCGGCAGTTTCCCAACGTATCAGCGATTGACCTCGCTTCCGTGCTGCACACCTTGGACACGATTCTGAGTCGCATCACCTTTGCCCTCCGCTTCATGGCGTTGTTCAGCATCGCCACAGGAGTGTTCGTCCTGGCGAACGCCATAGCGACCAGCCAGCAGCAACGGATACGAGAGAGTGTCCTGCTGCGCACCTTAGGCGCTTCACGCGCGCAGATTCACCAGATTCTTATTGTGGAATATCTGCTTTTGGGAAGTATCGCGGCGTTGAGCGGCGTGCTCCTGGCCATTCTCGCCGGCTGGGCCTTGTCCCGTTGGTTTTTCGAGACGCTTTTCGTTCCGTCAGTGACGCCGATGCTTCTTGCGTTACTGGTGGTGTCAGGGCTCACAATTCTGACCGGGCTGCTCGGCAACCGCAACGTGGTGAATCGTCCGCCGCTGGAAGTGCTGCGGAGCGAAGGATAAAAGCTTTCCTTTTTTGCAGGTCGGTAGGAGCGACAGAGCAATTACTTCTTTTCAACTCCAGAAACAATAGTAAGAAAAAGCTCAAACGCCCTTCGCTTCAATCGTTCCCTATCTTCTCCACCAACTTTATAGAATTCGGCCACTGAAACTGGCCCAAGAGCGTTAGGAGAATCAAACTCTTTACGTAAGACTGCCAGAGCCTCCTTCACCAATTTGTTTCGTTTGAGTGGCGATAACTTTCCGATCATAGCCTGAGTTCCTAACGCATCACAAAGCACGTAGAGGTCATAGGCGTCCTTTTCTGATCTTCGATCGCCAAAAGTAATGG
This sequence comes from uncultured Enterobacteriaceae bacterium, assembly GCA_964441775.1. GTDB lineage: Bacteria > Desulfobacterota > Binatia > Bin18 > Bin18 > SYOC01. The sequence continues at coordinate 630 of CAYTVL010000020.1, read as the reverse complement.
CCTTCATCACCAAACACGATGCTGCATCTGCAACCTTGATCTTCTCTCGACGTCGCACCTCATTAGGAAGCTGTCCAGCGATTTCTATTTCAACAAAGTGTTCAAAGACTAGATCACTCCCTCTAGCCTTGTGAGCAAGAAGATCCTGAACCCGCTGATGGCGATGTTGCTTTTTTGTTCCTCCATACTCAGGAGCCAAAAAATCTACTCGGATCGGGTGGGAACGCCCATCACCAAAGCGAAAGATTTTCTCATAGCGAGCGGGCACGATCTTTCCTCTTCTATCCCGTGCAGGCACATAACCCCGCGACTCCAGCTGTTCAAGGATCGTTGTATACTCAGTCTCGGGAGTTCTCTTCGTGTCAATAGCAAGATCAATATCGAGAGAACCAATATGTGGTTCTTCTGTTTTTCCCTCAGTGAGGAAAAAAGGAGCCCAACCACCGATGAGGACAATAAAATCTTGATAGGATTTCAAGTAAGTAAAAATCTCTAACAGAGCAGAAAAACAAGCTTGGACCGCATCTTCTGGGTATTCATCCTTCGATGGCATTCCCTTTCTCCCCCGCGCTTTTAAAAACCAATTAGTTTCTCCCTGAGAAACTCGGCTTGCTCGCGCCCTCGCCCACC
>CAYTVL010000019.1:0-89696 GCA_964441775.1 uncultured Enterobacteriaceae bacterium | reverse complement strand
GTGGGTTCGGCATTGTGGCTATCAAGTCGCTCCCATTTGATAACTGCTGTAAGATGACTGTGCCTAGCAGGGGTCTTTTGAGAATTTTTCTAACGATCACGGGAAAGCATAACTCTTCAGTGCGCCCCTCCACCCAAAGAATCCTATCGGCTCCGAACACATCTGAGAGTCTTGCTCCTATCTCCGCAAGAAAGAGACTGAGTTGCTGAGTCTCATTGCCATTGATGACTGACACCTGACTTTCAGTTTCTGTTTTGCGAACCAAAAGCAAGGTTTCTGCACCTGTAGATGTAATGACAGTCGGTGAGTGAGTAGTCACGATATACTGATGTTGGGCATGATCTTTAAGAATCTCGAAAAGCTTACGGATTGCCCCTGGGTGCAGAAAACTTTGAGGTTCATCAATGATGATCGTCCGCGGCTCCTGGGCAGTTAACACTACATAAAGAATAGCAAGGACTTGACCGATTCCCGTCCCACTTCCCGAAAGAGGAATCGCAAGGTCCTCTCTTTCTGAATCGGCGCCAATCGGCCAGATAAAAATGCGTGCCCTGTTCTCACTCACAAGCGGGGTGGTTATTTGCTTAACATGCGGAAAAATACATGTAACAAGAGAATTGAAACGTACAAACCTGCTCGGGTTGCTTGTTTGAAGTACATGGAGAACTTGTGCCAGATTTTGCGCATTAGAATGGAGAATGGGATCTGGGCCAAGGTTAGATTCTCCAACGTTAAATCGTTCAGCTTTGAAAGGGTAAATTTTCTGGCTTAATAAAGAAGCCACTCTTAAACCAAAGTCCTGTCCTGGATGAAAGCTTCTAGTTATGGATGTATCTGTCGCAATAGGCTGCGCATCGGAGTCGCTAAAAGCAAATTGAACTCCCATTCTGTGCAACCTCGGGTCTTTCTGGGACGAGAAAATTCCAGCCATACATTGGCCTCCCTGAAAAACGCAGCGAATCTCCGGATTCTCTTCGCTATAGAGATGAAGAAAAGCCTCAACTTGAGGTTGCATAGGCCGCTCAGGATCTACAGGCACCTGGAATGGAGAAATTTTTCTTGATAATTCCTTAAGTTCGTCATTTGTCAATGTAAATGAAATAGTGACTTCTGAGACGGAATCGGGCACACTCCCATTGTGAGGAACTGTCTTGAGGCTAAGGTGTGGGACATTGCCAGATTGTAAGCTAAGAGCCTCGATGAAAGCAGTCTTTCCCGCATCATTCTGTCCTACAATGACATTGAACCCTTGATAGAGAGGAATTTCCTCGGTAGCGAAAAAGCATTTATAGTTCTTAATCTGAACGTGAGAAATGTACATTGTAAAATGACTCCTGCCCGGTGTCGTCTTGCATTCATCAGCCCTTCGGTCGGATCAAGGTGGACGAGATACACAAGGTGGACGAGGTACACGTCGAATCGAGCAACTACCATTGCCACTCCGTCTTCTCCCACTCTGTTTGCGGCAAAGCATCGTGGTCTAACAGCTGGTCGTCCCCTTTCTCGTGCATGCGACGAAAAGCCTCGCCCCATCTGCTTCGTGGTTTGACGGCAGGACGTACGATAAGCTGCTTGTCCACCACTTCCAGCTCGACTTCATCTTCCAGCTGACACTGCTCCAACAGTTTCTTGGGAATCCGGATGCCTCGGGAATTGCCAATACGAATGACCGTAGTTTTCATAGTCAAATTCCCTATTCTTCTTTCAGGTATCATTCAGTAATTACGTCGTGGAGCAATAAGCGTCTAGACCTTTACGACTCAACGCCATGAGCATCGCGTCCTTGCGAGAACGCCATTGTCCGAGTAGAGTCGGGCCGAGAACAGTTCAGGAAGGAGGTCCCTTCATCATGGCAGATCAAGGCTATGCACAACCAGACATGCTCGTCACGACGGAATGGCTGGCAGCGCATCTACAAGACGCCAATCTCCGCCTCGTGGATTGCGATAATCGCGATGCATACCGTCGCGCTCATATTCCCGGAGCGGTCACTTTTCGCGGGCATCAGTATCTCAAAGAAAAAGAGGGCGCGTTGCACATCATGGGTCCCGAGCAGTTTGCGGAGACAATGGGCGCGCTGGGGATCGGTGACGACACGCTGGTGATTGCGTACGACAGTTTCAGTGGCTTGTACGCAGCCCGCTTCTGGTGGGCGCTGACGTATTACGGTCACACGCAAGTCAAGGTGCTCAATGGCGGCTGGGATAAGTGGTTGGCTGAAGGCCGACCAGTCACCATGACTGAGCCACGTCCGCCCCAGGCTTCCTTCACATCACGGGTGCAAGAGCAATATATTGCTCGTTGGGATTATGTGCAGGATTCGATCGGCAAACCTGACCGCATGCTTCTCGACGTGCGCTCCGACGGTGAATGGACCGGAGAGAATGCGCGCGGCACTAAACGCGGGGGCCGCATTCCCAGGGCGGTCCATCTTGAGTGGCTGAACTATGTAAACAGCACGACAAAAGAGTTCAAACCTGCCGCGGAACTGCGCGCCATGTTCGACCAGATCGGCGTCAAGCCCGAGCGTGAAATCATCACTTATTGACAGGGCGGCATCCGTGCGGCGCACGGACTTTTTACTCTCCGACTTCTTGGATTCGATAATGTACGGAATTATGACGCGTCTTGGGCGGAATGGGGGAATCGTGAAGATCTGCCGCTAGAAAAGTAGATGAACCCTGAAACCGTGGACGGAGGACGACGGGGCTTTCCCTTTTCCCCGTCGCCTTTTTATTCACTTTACTTATCTATATTTTTGAATTTCACTTTATCGACAGTTAGTAGAGAAAAGGCAACAACCGCCAGGTGCGGGACTGGTAGCTTCGAAACTCTTCGCCGAACGCCTCCAGCAATAATCGCTCTTCGTCATGGATCCGCCACACTGTCCCGAGGCAATAGAGCGGCAGCGCACCCCAAACAAGTTGGCTGCGAAAAACCAGGAAGATACCGACGACGGCAAGCAGCGAACCGGTGTAAATCGGATGTCGCACGAAGCGATAGAGCCCCCACGTCACCAGGCGATGTTCTTTTTGAATAGTCACAAAGGTAGAAAACAGCGGCCCAAGCTGCGCCATCGCCGCTACTCGCAGCCCGGCGCCGACGACGACACAACCAAGACCAACGTAGCGGAATACGTCATTCTCAGGCCACACCCAGAGTCCGCGTCGATCTGCATACGGCAACAACCAAAGACTTGCGCCGACGGCGCCCAGAGCAAGGAAAGTAAGCCACCGTTGTCGCTGGACTTCTCGGGTGCTTCCCTCGAATAGTTCAAACGGCACGAACAAAAGCAACAACACATTGACGGCGAGCACGGCGACGAATCCGGTGCGCGCCGGATGGCTCAAGAGTCCTTGCCGATCGCCCCACCCCTGGATCATGAGAATCAAGGCGATCAACAGCAGGAAAACGATCTGAAAGTTTTTAAGCGGGGTAGACGTTTTTGATGGAGCCTTCGAGAGAGGCATACCAGTCATCAAAGGGGAGATCAGCAGGAACAATGATCTCCAGTTTACCGTTAGACAACCGCTTGACGTTTCCAGTTCCTTGCGGACGTAAAGGAATAATCACCGCTTCGCGTGAAATCTCCAAGCGGTCCAGGATCTCGAAAATGCGTTCGATCTGTGCGAGCTGCACTCCTTGCGGCATAAAGCGCTCACCGAATGAACAGAGGCGTGAGGATAGCAAACACCAACATCCCAGCACCAATTACCGCCAGCAATCCCCACAGCGCCGGAGGTTGCCGTAACCCTAAAGCAGCGCCACAGTGCACACAATTAGAGAGAAATACTCCCCCGGTCAGATAGACGCGATTCCACTTATGGCACGATGGGCAACGCGGCTTCGGTACGCGACGGAATAGAGTTGCAAACGATGGCACGACATTACACCTTTATCTCTCTGGGTGTGAGTAACGTACCATGTCCCGTTCGTGTCGTCGAGAAGGGAAAAACGCAAGCCAGGCGCATCCACTGCCTTCATCCATCAGTCTTGTCGTTTCCCGCGAAGCCAGAAATGATAGACGAGATTGAACCCCATTGTCGTCGTGAACGCGCGCACATTGCGAATGACACGCACGGCTTGCCACACACTCCGCTCGCGCGGCTCCCTAACTCTTGCCAACAGCGGTATTGCCGCTAACCGACCGGTCGAAGAAACGAAGAAGAGCACTTCGTACGGACTCCACGACAGCTCAACAAGGCGCAGCAATGCAGGCAGATGCTTGAGCGCAAATCCGCCCGCAATCGGCGCCATCACCGCCGTAACTCCGGCAACCGCATTGAACACGGAAAAATAGATGGAGCGGTTCGCGGGCGGGGACAACTTGAGTACGAGGTTGCCCGTGCATAAGCGAATGCCGGCCCAGAAGAACCCTCCCCCCAGATGCAGCAGTCCCAGCAAGAGCGGAGTATCACGATGGGTGAACAGCCAACCATAGGGAATGAGCGCCGCGCAAAAACTTGTCAACAGAAGAATGGGCTTATTTGTTTCCCTGTCAGACCAACGTCCCCACAACTGAGCGCTAGCCAGGTCCGCCACACTCGACACCACCGAGAAGGTCGCCACGACGGTATAGCTGAGCTTGAGCCCCTTCAACATATACACCGCAAAAAACGGCGCGGTGAAATACACCGCGAAATTCCACAAGACCGTAAACCTCAACAGTCTGCGGAAATTGCGATCGTGAAACGGGAGCAACAGCCGCTGGCGAAAAGGTAAACCGTCGCTCCCTTCGCGCAGTGGCGGTTCATAGATGCGTGCTTGAAAAAGGAGACCCGATATCCCGCAGACGACGCCGAGAAAGAAAAGTACGCGCAACGCATTCATCTCGCCCTGAGGATCGTGCTCTTTCCAGAGATCGAGGAAGTAGCTCCCCGCTAACGTCGCCAGCAAGGCTGCGACGCCAAGCGCGGCGTTACGCAACCCGAAGTAGCGACCGCGCATCTCTTCGTGCACGAGATCAGCCATCCAGGACATCCACGTCAAGTTGTTCACTGCGGTGCCGACCTGGGACAAAGCGATGATCCACAAGCTCCAGTACAACAGCGAACGACGAGAAGCGAAGAACAGGGGCAAGCTAATCAGCGCAAGCCAGCTCAAGCGCGCAAAAGAGCCGCCCAGCAGAGCCAGCGGACGCCGTCGTCCAACGCGTTCGATGAGATAGGTTGACAGTGGTTGGACAATATTGGCGAGAAGAGGAAACGCCGCCAGCAGGGCAATTTGGACCTCACTCGCTTTGAGGGCGAGCGCATAGCCCACGAGAAAGACACCACCAGTGAGATTGGCGTACAGGTTGGCGAAGACACCGTCCCAAATGGAGAGTCTAAGCGCCCGCCGCACAGTGAGTGATGACGCCAAGGGCGACTGAGTAGCCGACGTATCGGCCTCAATATACACGCTCCGGTTGCCCCTCTTATTTGCGACCAGAAGCACGAATCGGCTGGCGCGGCCCAATCAGTTGTAGAATCTGCTCATGGAGTACAGTATTGCTGGCAATCAGTCCCGGTAACAAAGTTTTCGCTTGATTGAACACCACGGGGCTTCCGTCAAGGTTGCTCACTCGGCCGCCAGCCTCCTCCACCATCAGCAGACCGGCGCAGATATCCCATTCATTTTTAGGGACAAGGGTGAAGCTCGCATCGGCCTCTCCACTGGCGATGACAGAGAGTTTATAGGCAATGCTTCCAGTTGGTCTGGTCTGGAAAGCATTCCTGAAAGCATCCCATTCTCCTCGCTTGGTCTCCGACCGGCTGGAAAGAATAGTCGCTTCTGACAAACGAGAGCAGGGAGTCACTTTGAGCCGATGCATCCCGCACCACGCGCCTTGCCCACGCACGGCCCAGTAGAGTTGGTCAGTCGGTGGGTTGTAAGTCACACCCAGTACAGGCTCGCCGTGTTCCACTAACGCAATAGAAACCGCAAATTCCGGGATCTTCTGGATGAACTCCTTCGTCCCATCCATAGGATCAACCACCCACACCCGCCGCCGCGAGAGCCGCGCGGGTGAGTCCACCGTCTCTTCAGACAGCCACCCGTCCTGCGGAAAGGCACCTTGGATGATTTCATGAATTTTGTGATTCGCCTCGTGATCGGCTCTCGTGACCGGACTATCCTTCCCTTTGTAATCAATGGCGTAGGAAGTGTTGTAAATGGAGCGAATGATCGCGCCAGCTTCCAAGGCGGCGGCGATCGCGCATTCTTTTTCTTTGGTGAGTGCTGGGCTTCCCATATCTCCTGTTATTGAGGGCCTTTCTTGCGATATTCTTCCGTGAGCATCTTCAAGGATGCTTCACGCTGGTCATACAACCGTTTCGGCGTACGAGGCGCATGCGAGGCCATCGCGTACGCGGTCAGCAGCGGCAAAGCCAGGGTAGAGTCAGTATAACACACCACCGTGTCCGGCAGCGCATCAGGATCAACTTTGCCCCAGGACACCGCCTCACTCGGCGTGGCGCCAGAAAGACCGCCAGTATCAGGCCTGGCGTCGGTAATTTGAATAAAGAAGTCGTGTCCGTTCTCCGCGAGCCCTAAGACCTCTTGAATCTGCGGCTCGGTCTGCAATATGAAATTTTTTGGCGAACCGCCGCCGAGAATGAGGACTGCACTTTTGCCGCCGTGGACTTTTGCCTGATACACAACCGCCGCCGTTTCATTGACATCACGCGCGACATCGAAGACGAGCTTATTGCCGACAAGCGCCTGCGCGGCCACATTCATGCCAATGGAACTATCGCCCGGAGAAGAGGTATAAATCGGCACGCCGTACTCCGCCGCCACCGACAACAGTGAGCGTCGTTTTTGTCCCAACACCTTTTCCCGTTCACGCACGTAGCGGCCCATCAAATAGTGGAATTCCGCCGTGCTCATGGGTTTCTGGAACTCGGGCGCGCCGATGGTCTGCCGGAAGAAGGCGTCGGTTTCCAGCAACACCTCATAATCAAAAAAGATGTCATAAATGCGCACCACGCCTTCCTCGCGCAATGTCACGTCGCTCACATGAGGAGAGCCTTGATGCAGGTTGAGACCGATTCCAAAATGTGTGTCATGGTAGAGGTTTGCTCCAGTAGACACGATCCAATCGACAAAACCGCTTTGGATCAATGGAATGAGACAAGAAATACCGAGGCCTGCAGGCGTGAGCGCACCGGTCAAGCTGAGCCCGACAGTGACATCGGGCTCCAGCATCTTGCGTGAGAACAGCTGCGCCGCCTCGCGCAGCCGCCCGGCGTTGTAGGACAGAAAAGTTTGGTCGATCAGCTCGACAACACTAATGGAAGGATCCACCGGACGGGGGTCGATCTTTGGTCCGTAGGGACGTCGCTGCTTCCGTGCCATAGCCGCTCCTGAGTCAGTAAAAAATGAGGGGGACAACCTACCATCTCGGCTAGAGCGAAACCAGTAGGAACACAATGTAAAAATCTTCAGCGACCGTCAGCGATCGCCTCCTGTACGAGCGCGTGAAAATCTACTTCCTTCCCAGCACGTGTGCGACCTGCGTACAGGGACTCCAATATTTTCGTACGCGCCGCATACGCATCAGTTTCCCGCTCTCCACGATGCAGCGGCGGATAAAAGGCTCGTGTCTTAGCCAGCAAAGCAGCGCTCTCTTCAGGGACCAGTTCATCCACTGTAAGTCCGGCAGCGAGTTGTTGTCGCACCGTGGTTGCGGAGACATCGGCAATTTCGTCTGCGAGCTGACAAAAAGAAATATGTGAGCGGTAAGCACGGTTCTGCGGCTGGTCAAGCAGCGCATCGAACTCGGCGTGCGCCATCGCGCCTCGGTTGGCGACGATCAACGAGGTGAAGGCGAACAACTGACGGAGGGCGGCGTCCCGGTCCTGATAGTATTGCGGATCAAGAATTTGCAATAACTTGTCCATTCCGACAACAAATGACAATTCCACCGCTGGACCCAACAGCGACCGAAACGCCTGCGCTTGTTCAAAATAGAGACCACGGTTCACGAGCGCCACGCCAAGCTGGGTACGAGATTGCGCGTAGAGTGTTAACAAAAGCAAACGGTCCTCAAGGCTCAGCCCGGTCACGCGCTCTTTCCCAACCGTTACGGTAGCAAGTGTAAACAAGACAGTATCAAGTCCGACCACGGATTGCGCCCGCTCGGCCAGCTCCGTATGCGCCAGGGTTAAAGGATTAAAAGAACCGCACAGAAGTCCAACTCGCCGCCATGAACGGCGCTCAGAAGACTCGGGCCACAGGAGTTGCGCCGTGGGCGGCGCAGTTGCGCCCAGGGTGTCTAGCGCGTCTCGAAAAGCAAACAGGCGAGGAAGATCGTAGATTGCGTGTTCCATGGAACAATGCTCTTATGCTGTTTTCATCGTCCTGCAGAGAATTTCAGCAGGCAGAAAATGGGAGGACATCGACGTGGATGTCAGGAGCTTTGGGCGAGTCAAGATTCTCATGGGCAAAAAGAACGGCAAGTATCCGTATGGGAATTCGATTCTCATTGATGATGATGTCACTGCGCTGATTGATCCTTCGCTCATGGTTCGTGAACTCTACGACGAGCTGCCGACGCGCCAGATCGACATGCTCTTTAACAGTCATTACCATGAAGACCACGGCGCTGGGAATTCCTTATTTCCCGACACGTCGCTGTACATGCACGCGCTCGATGCGCCGGCGCTGCGTTCCATCGACACCATCTTCGACTATTACGGCCTGGATGAAGCAGCCACAGAAGCTTGGAAACCGGTGATCGTCGAAAAATATTACTACCGACCGCGCGATCATATCGTAGAGTTTGCCGATGGCGATGTGTTCGATTTTGGTCATACACGCATGCGCGTGATGCACACGCCCGGCCACACAGGCGGCCATTGTTGTTTCTTCTTTGAAGAGGAAGGCGTCCTGTTCGTGGCGGACTGGGATCTGACGTGGTTTGGTCCAGTCTATGGCGACGCGACCTCCGATCTAGTGGATTCCATCACTTCGCTCAACCGCATCCGAGACGCCGGAGCCAAAGCGCTGGTCAGTTTTCATGAAGCCGGGGTGTGTGAAGAAAATCAACGCACGCTCGTCACCCAATATCTCGATATCATTTATGACCGCGAGCAACGTTTGCTCGATTTTCTCGCAGAGCCGCGCACGCTCGAAGACGTCATTAAAAAGCGCATCGTCTACCGTAAGGATTATGACAATGTAGTCTGGATTGACGCGGTGGAAAAGAACTCCATGTCGCTGCATCTGTCGCTTTTGTTGCAGCAAGGGCGCATCGAACACACTGAAGAACGTTATCGTCGCAAATGACTCCAGATTTCCCACATTGACCGTTCGTTTCTGACCGTGCTAATCCTAAAGTATCATGCTTGCTATGGTGTTTGCGGTGCGTTTCCGTGTTTTTCTTGCTGCTCTATGTAGCCTATTCATCTCCGCCTGCGCGGCGTCTCGACCAGTCGCCCCACCCCCACAAGAGCCGGCGTCACTTTCTCAACCGTTTAAAATCCCCGGTGAACCTGTCGTATTAACGCCGGCGGATAAAGCGTTGGGCCATTTCTTTAAGGGACAAGTGGCCCTTGACCGAGGCGACCAGGACACTGCTCTTGCCGAGTTCGAGCAAGCCGTAGCGAATGATCCAGATACGCCATTCCTGCGTCTCCGGCTGGCGACCCTCTACGTCCGCAAAAGCAAGCTCGTGGAAGCCTTGGAGCACTGCCGGAAAGTGGTCGAACAAGAGCCCGAGAACGAAGAGGCGCAATTGCTGCTCGCAGGCTTGCTGTCTTCCACCAACCAAGAGGCCGAAGCCGCCGCGATTTACGAGAAAGTGTTGGCGCGTTCTCCCAAGAGCCAAGAGCCTTATCTTTACCTTGGCACGCTATACGCGAAACAAGGTAAATTTGACAAAGCGATTGCTGTGCTCAACAAGCTTATCGAGCTGCGTCCCCGCTCCGTGCTGGGGTATTACTACCTGGGGCAAGTGTACGGCGCAAACAATCAGCTTGAGAAAGCCGAATTTTACTACGAGAAAGCGCTCAAACTGAACCCCCAATCCGAGCTGGTTCTACTCGACCTCGGTCTTGTGTACGAATTGCAGAAGAAGCCCGAGAAAGCAATGGATCTGTATCAGAAAGCCCTAGCTGCGAATCCTCAGAGTGTGCACGTCCGTAAGCGTCTCGGCGGTTTCTATCTCGGACAGAAAAAACTGGATGACGCGTTATTGCAGTTTCGCGAACTCGAACGAATCGAAGCCGATCCACAGGAAACTCGGGTGAAAATTAGCCTGATCTACCGGGAAAAAGGCGACTATCCCAAAGCGATTACCGAGTTGAATCTCGTCCTTGCAGCGCAGCCGGAGAATGATCGCGCTCGGTATTTTCTTGGCGCTGTGTACACGGAAACAAAAGAGGACGAGAAGGCCCTCGCCGAACTGTCGCATATTCAACCCGGCTCGGATTATTATGCTGATGCGCGGCTGTACTTGAGCTATATTCACCAGCGTCAAGGGAAACTTGAGGAGGCCATTAACGAAGCGGAGCAGTCGCTCGCGTTAAAAAAAGAAGATCTGGATTTACTCGGCTTTCTCGCGTCGTTGTATCGCGAGAATGGCAATAAGGCTCGTGCGGTGGAAATTTTAGAACGTATGACGACGCTCGCTCCAGAAAATGATCAGTACCATTTCACTTTGGGAGCGGTCTACGACGAGCTAAAAGACAAGCTGAATTGTATCCGACACATGGAAAAAGCCATTCAGTTGAATCCCGAGAACGCGGCGGCGCTCAACTACCTAGGGTACACCTGGGCTGAACAAGGCGCAAAACTCGATGAAGCCGAAGGTTTGATTCGTCGCGCGCTGAAAGTCGAACCCAACGACGGATTCTACGTTGACAGTCTTGGCTGGGTTTATTATCAGCGCGGCGACTACGCGAAAGCGGTTGAACAGTTGGAGCATGCGGTTGAACTGGTGGGGGACGATCCTGCCATCATTGAACACCTTGGCGATGCCTACGAAAAAGCTGGGCGCGCGAAAGACGCGATCCAAAGTTATAATCAAGCGCTCAGCCACACCAAAGAACCCGACCAAATGCAACGCATCCGCACAAAAATCGACGCACTGACAGGGACGAGTAATAAAGGAATCTAAGGACGGCATGAGGTCTACGGTCTGGAGCCTCCTCTCACCACGGCAACGGCCCCAGTACGGCGCGGCTCTGTCGACCCTGTTGTTGCTCGCGTTGGGCCTCGGCGGCTGCGCCACCCTTCACCTTCCCAGCCTTGTTCCCTCGACTTCAACACCGACCCTTGCCGGGGCTGTTCCCTCAGCCCAGGAACTGCTCAGTCAGCTTGAAGCCAGACGGCAATCGTTGACAAGTTTACGTGGTCTCGCCCGCGTCACATACAAAGACGCTAACGATAAAGGCTCCGCCAAACAAGCCATTGCAGTCGCAGCGCCCGATCGCTTCCGTTGGGAGCTTTTTTCGCCAATTGGCGTAGCTGCCCTTGTCACCTCCAATGGAACAAGGCTGTCGACCTATTTCCCCGGCGAAAAAATTCTCTATCGCGGCGCAGCCACTCCAGAGAACGTGGCTCGATTCACACGCGTTTTTTTGTCGCCGCGCGAGATCGTCGGGCTCTTGCTTGGCGCGCCGGTTCTCCCCCCCATGAAAGGGAACTGCACGGTTCGTCTTGATACCGATCATAACTGGCTGCAATTAATCTGTCTCAATCCTGGACAAGAAGGAGTTACGCTCTGGTTTGAACCACAGTCCATGCACTTAGGACGCGTGGACATGTCCGCTGCGGACGGATCGGTCAGCAAACGTATGGAGTTGGTGAACTATCGCGCCGTGGGCGCCGACACATTTCCGTTTGAAATCGTTTTATCTGATTTACAAAACCAACAACAAGCGTCGATCTTCTATGAACAGGTGGAGTTGAATCCTCGCCAGGCTGACTCCATTTTTACCCTCGCCTCTATCAATGGCGTGCGGGAAGTTGAGGCCGAATCTTTCAACCCCTAGAATATCCCTGCGTTATGTGCCTCGTTCGCGGGGTCATCTCTTGCAGTTACGACCCAGGTTTTTACTGTTCAGCGATCTGACTTGATTTGAACACTAGCGTCACGGCGCGTTGAGAAATCGTATAGCGCCGGTCTGTCCAATGAGCTAAACGGCGGCCTTGGCCTTCGCCATTTTCCACAAGCCAGTCAGGATACACCGCGTCGGTGTTGTAGTGGGTGCCCTTCTGCACCGGCAACAACACAATCGCGTCGGCGCCGGCTTCACACGCATTCTTCTTAATCAGCGTTTCCATCCGCTCAGCCATTTCTTCAGCGCCAGCATACGCGACAATCTGCCCAAAGATATCAAACGGCTCTTTTGGCGGCGCGTTGAGTACGGTGAGCTTGCAGTTTTGTGGGCGCGCTTCTGGATAAATAGGGGCGGTCCGTTCAAGATAGGCAATAGGCGGATAGAGTTTAAATCCGCATCCAGTACTCATTTCTAGCAAAAGCACGAGTGTGACAAGAGAGAAAGTGCGCATGTATTCTTCCCCTTTTTCACGGATAGCGAAAAATCGTCCTCACAATAAACTGCTCCCTCTAGTGACGCAACTATGAACACCAGTGAACAAAATTGTGTCACAGCATCACGGACCTGTAGCAAATCTTACCAGCAAAACGCGACCCTCTCTTTTTCGCGAACAATATCTTGTTGAAATGACTTCACATTTTCTCTTTTTCACTACAAAATTCCTAAGAGGCCAATAGGCATACTTATTGCTCAATAGAATGAATAAATGTCCGATGAATGTAAAAGGTAAAAAGAAACGGGGAATATCATGGATCAGACACGGACAGGAAGGCGTTGCCGCACTATCAGATTTGTCCGAACCGTAGCGGGCGATTTACGTAGGGACTCGCTCGGTACGATTCGCCATGAGGTCGACAACCTAGATCGACATTTAGTCTTCGTCGAGTGGGATCAGGGATTTACTGTCCCGGTGTTCCCTAACGAAATAGAAGAGATCGACGCGTACGCACTGCACGCGTAATTAGTCCTTCAATAAAGAGCGCGCAATCACCCAGCGGTGTACTTCGGTCGGACCTTCAAAAATCCGCATGGGACGCAGTCGTCGGTAAATAAATTCTAAGGGAAGCTCTTTGGACATTCCCATTCCGCCGTGCATTTGCATCGCGCGGTCTGCTACTCGCGTAGCCATTTCTGTGGCGAACACTTTGAGCATGGATGCTTCTTGACGCACCTCTTCCCCTTGATCGAATTTCCACGCACCATGATGTGTCATAAGGCGAGACGCATAAATATCGGTTGCAGAATCAGCAATGAACCATTGAATCGCTTGCCGATCCGCCAAACGTTGCCCGAACGTCACTCGTTGTTTTGCATAGTCGACCATCATATCCAGACAGCGTTGCGCCAACCCCACACACCAACTGCCGATCTCTAATCGCCGCACGGTCAATCGTAACTGCATAGGTGCGAACCCCTGTCCAATTGATCCTAAAACTTGTGAGTCAGGAATAGTCATATCTTCAAAGACAATTTCCCAGGGAGCATGACTCCCAATCACCGGGATTTGCCGCTGAAGCACCAACCCTGGTGTGCCTTTATCCACGAGAAATGCGGTAATGCCGCCCCGGGCGCGTTTTTCCTTGTCCGTCACCGCCATCACGATAATGAAATCTGCGACATGGGCGCGCGAGATCCAGATTTTTCTCCCGTTAATTACCCACTGATCGCCTTTCTTCACGGCAGAGGTCTGCATTCCGGCAGGATCAGAGCCAGCTCCAGGCTCGGAAATCGCAATGGCTGAATGCGCGTCTCCTCGTGCATACGGCAGTAAATACTTCTCACGCTGCTCGGGGGTACAGGTTTGCATCAACATGTGAAGATTGGGCGCGTCCGGTGGAAAAATAAAAGGCGTGATTGTCTTGTGCAGCTCTTCATTAGCCAAGCATTTAGGCAGGGCGCCCAGATTGAGACCGCCGAACTCCTCAGGCACATCCAAGCCCCACAAACCAGCGTCCCGCGCTTTTGCCAGCAGGCGTTCTTCAATGTCGTTCGGCAACAATTCTTCCCCGGTGAGTCCTTGCGTGTCGCGCTGCAGGACAAGTGATTCGAGAGGCAAGAGTTCTTGTCGAATAAAGCGACGAACCGTGTCTTGGAGCATGCGATGTTCTTCAAGCAAGGTAAAATCCATGAGTGTCCCTCTCGTGCTACGTTGCTTTGGACTTTACAAGGAGGTGGGGGAACAGGTAAAGGGCAGGAGAGTGAAACCAACGCAGTCCTTATTTATCTACTGCGTTGAAGAGAAAGGTTTGATCAATGTTTCTATACGCGGCTCGGCGGGGTTCACCGATTATTTTCTATAGAATTGTTAGCATTCTTCTCGTCCACATTTGCTCCATGCAAGTCCACGCCAACCAAGCGGCCCCTGATCAACCTCAACAAGGGGAGATGTTCATGAGCCAAGGGCGTTGGGAAGAAGCGATTCAAGCGTTCACTGCCGCGCTGCGTACCGAACCCAACAATGCAGCGGTCCACGCCAATTTGGGGATGGCGTATTATTTTCACGATGACAGCGCCTCAGCGATTTCAGAATTGCAAGCCGCAGTTCAGCTTGACAAAACACGGATTGATGCTCTTCACGGTCTCGGTTTGGCTTTGGCGGACCGTGGCGACCTCGATGGCGCCATCGCCGCGTTCCGCGTGTCGAGCCAAGAACACCCAGCAGCGTATTATAATCTCGGTAATGCGCTCGAACAAAAAAAGGATCAAGACGGAGCAATCGCCGCTTACACTCAGTACCTCACTTCCTCACCGCCCTCTCCAGAAACAGTGGCGCTGGGTGACGCCATTCGTCAACATCGTTTTCCCACCCCGGCTGCAGGCACGGCACAAGACCATTTGCAGCAGGGCCAGTCACTTTTGGCAAAAAACGATGCAGCCGGAGCCGTTGCCGCCTTTCTCTCGGCCCTACGACTCAAACCTAACTCCGTGGA
Organism: uncultured Enterobacteriaceae bacterium; assembly: GCA_964441775.1. Lineage (GTDB taxonomy): Bacteria > Desulfobacterota > Binatia > Bin18 > Bin18 > SYOC01. The sequence continues at coordinate 74,719 of CAYTVL010000019.1, read as the reverse complement.
GGCGTCCAACAATTTAGGGCTCGCCTTTCGCGCCACCGGTAACTTGGATGAAGCTATCGCAGCGTATCAGAACGCGCTGCGCCTGAACAGTAAATTCAGCGCCGCTTATCGTAACATCGGCCAAGCGTTTGAAGAAAAAGGGGATCGTTCGGCGGCGGCGCAGGCGTACGATCGCTATCTGCTCATCGCGCCCGGGGCAACCGATGCCGCCGAGGTCCGCACGAAAATCGCCAAGCTTAGGGGTGGACAGTAAACAACACGCAACTCCAGGGTAGTTCTTACACGTAGCAGTTTCATTCTTGATAACAAAATCTTCTTTTTCTTGTTAATATGGAAGCCGCTCCGCGCTGACTCGCCAGACAGCAGCCCCGAGCCAGCGCTTCTCTTCTTTGCCTACACCTTCCGTGAGAATCTCCTCTTCGGCCAAGTGTTCCAGAGCAGCCTGCGTCGTGGACGAACCAGCGATTTGAGGAAGCAACGCCAAGATTTGGTCGCCCAGATCAGCCAGTATGGGACGCAGTTCCGTAGTGAGGTCGAGCCCGTGCGCCCACTTTGGCATACGCTCTGGACTGTTGAGGACAAAGCGCTGTACCTGCTTTGCCAGCTCAATTTGCCCACGGAATAAGGCTTGTCCCGCTTCCGGCCCTCGCCCTTGCTCGCGCGCAACCGCGGCGGCATGTTCAATCACAGCGGCTTCTTGCTTCAGATCCTCAATCGGAGCAGCCTGACGTTGCTTGTAGTCCTCTACCGCTGGCATGAACGCCAAACGCAGATCGAGCAGCGCGAAAAACGCCGTCAGCGGAGACAACGGCTGCCTCGTCTGCGCTTTGAGCCACTGTCCGCGTAATGCGGCAAGAAATCCGTCTTGTTCTCGATCAGCAAGCCAGTAGTTTAACCACTCCCGCCATTCCCAATCCGCGCGGCGCACCAGGTAGGCTTTACGATCTCGACCAAACGCAGGCAATGCCGAGAGGGTGGGGTGCGCAGCCAGAAACTCAGGCGCCTCAAAAGAATCGGTCAATAAAGCATCGGCTTGGTGGTTCTCGATAAGCAAAGGTAACTCTCTATTTTGTAAAGTTGTCAACACTGTTGCAGAAGAAAACTGGGCACGAGCGACTTGCTCAAGGTGACCGCCAGCATTCACCGCTAAACGAACACCTGTTTGGTTCACTCCCGCTACCGAAGGAAATCGCTTTGGATCAGCTACAAGTACGACGGTGCCGGCCACCGCATACGGATGGGTAAACGTCGCAAATAAGAGTCGGTCCGGTCTCATCGTCACGCCGCTCATGGCGACATCAAATTTTCCTGCTTCGAGATTGTGACGCAACTCCGGCCAGTGAAAACGGACAATCTCTAGACGCACGCCAAGGTTGGCGGCGAGACGTCGAGCAGCTTCAACCTCAAACCCCACGCATTGGTCATTCGTTCGTGTCGACTCACCCGATTCCGGGCAAAGACAAAAAGGTGCGTAATCGCCACTCATGCCGACCCGCAGGAGCCCACGCGCACGAATCTCCTCCCTACTCACAGCTAGCCCGAAGGTTGGAGCCCCACACGCCACGAGCAGCGTGAGCAGCGCTATCCGTGCGCGCCTCGGCGGGAGCTTACAGAATGCCATCGACCACATACGTTTGCGCGAAGCGCACATAATTGTTGGCGGTGTCGTGCAGCCGCTCAATTTCTTCCGGTTTCAGCGGGCGCAGCACTTTGGCGGGATTGCCCACGACCAAGGAGCGGGGAGGGATTTGCGCACGCGGCCCAACCACCGCGCCAGCGGCAATAAGACATTCTTTACCGACTTCCGCTCCATCCAAGACAATCGCGCCCATACCGACCAAGGTGAAATCGTGAATCGTACAGGCATGCACCACCACATTGTGGGCCACGGAGACGCCGTTGCCAAGAATCGTGAGAATGCCGCCGCTGAAAACATGGATAGTCGCATTGTCTTGAATGTTGACACGCTCACCGATGCGGATAAAGCAGACATCGCCACGAATGACCGCATTGAACCACACACTAGATTCGGCGCCGATGTGCACGTCCCCAATGACCTGCGCGCTCTGCTGCACGTAAGCGCTCGGGTGGATTTGGGGAGTCACCCCGTGATGGGTAATAATCATGAGCACACTCCATTCTGAGCTTCAGGCACTCACATACGGATGGACTCTGCAACGGTCAAGGTCAACCCTACGATGGTTGGAATAGCTTGTTACGTTTCAGAGAAGGCGTTAAGGTTGGGGACAGGAGGGCGGATCATGCGCTCACGTATTCATGTCGGTCTGTTGCTGTTCGGGTTTTTTCTCTTCATGGGAACGCAAGCCGCTTTTCCACAAAATCAACACACTGCTCCACGCCCGGATGGCTGGCAAGGCCCGTGGCCGGAGGATTGGCAAGGAACCAAACCGGCTCCGCAAGGGGAAACGCGCCTTCCCGCCCCACAACGCACCACGCCTTCGGGCAAACAGGTGCTGGAGATCCCTCCACATGCACAAGAGCCATCGGAGCCTCCACGTCGACAGACAGAGCTCCCATCACGTCAGCAGAGTGAGGAGCCGCATCCGGAACAACTCATCACCGTCACTGTCACTGACCAGCAAGGTCGCTATGTCTCCGGACTTCAAGCCGGAGATTTCGACGTGTACGAAGACGAGGAGCCGCAGAAAGTTACCTATTTTAATACTGGTGAAAAAGAGCCGTTGAGCATGGGACTCCTCATTGACGTCAGCGGCAGCATGACGACCAAAATCGAGCGCGCCCGCTTTGCACTCCATCGCATGATTGACGCCATTCGCGCCCGCGATGAAGTCTTCCTTGAATCCTTTAGTACCCAGCCCAAGCTGTTACAGGACTTTACCGATAGTCGCTTACTGTTGACCCAAGCAATGGCCTATCTTCGACCTCTCGGCGGCACGGCCCTTTACGATGCAATCTTGGACGGACTCCGACATATCCGGCACGGGCATAACGCCAAAAGAACCCTGGTGATTATCAGCGACGGCGATGACATGAATAGCTACAGCACCATAGATCAGGTCATCAGCGCAGCGCGGCGCGCCGGAGTGCTTGTGTACGCCATTGGCATTGTCGATCGCGGTGGCGGAGTGGGCAGTATTCAAATTGGTCCTTTCGCTTTCGGCGGAAGCAACGGGGTGGGAAGCGGATTTGGCGCTCGCATTCTTCATGACATCACCACCGAAACTGGGGGCGCTTTATTCACGATGAACGAACGCGACGTCGTCGATAACGAACCTGTCCTTGATCAGGCGATCCAAACGATCTCGCGAGAATTACGTTCACAATACAGTCTCGGCTACGCCCCGACCCGACCTGGGTCACACTATCGACGCGTGCGAGTCGAAGCCCGCGCCAAAGAGGCGGGTCAACTGACCGTGCGAACCCAACAAGGATACGCCCTTGATTCTCCAACACCAGAAGAGAAGACGAGAACTATTTTTCGGAATTAAGAGACTGAGGAAACGCCGCGTTATTTTTTATTGCGGAAAAAATGTTCGCGGACCTTCTCTCTATCTAAGGGAGAGGTAGACAACGTATCGAACACGCTCGCGATCGCCTGAATGCAACGGACAAAATCCGGCCAGACCGTTGAGGGTCCGTTAAAGGTGAGATGGACAGTTTCAACCCCCGCATGCGTGTGTTCAGCCCCACCCGCTTTAGTGCTCTGCACGTCAAAAGCCCGCATAGGGGCCGTGATGCGAAGATGAAACACATCAGAGGAATCGATGCCGACAGGACGACGTAATTCCATTTTCAGCTCGCTATCGCCTCCATCAACATCGACAATGTACCATTCACCAGGATAGGCGCTTGAGACTTTCAGTTGCGGAATCTTTTCTTCGGCTGAATCTGCCATGCTGATACTCCATTCTTGCGGATGACGCTGAGCGCGCTTCCTGATACCGGGCTACGGAAAAAAAAGAAAGGCCCTCTTGTCGAGGGCCTTCTCATCCGACACTTCCGCCTAAGGGAAATAGAAAAGAGAGAGTGAAACTTACTTTTTCTTCGCGGGAGCTTTTTTCGCCGGCTTCTTTGCCGCAGGCTTTTTCGCTGCCATAGAGACCTCCTAGAAATTTAGGTGTTCAGGACTCGGTCGCTCTTTGTCACCCAACTGGGCAAGATGGCTTACGCCAGCAAACTTATTCCTTTCCACCTAGCAGTGCTTACGGGAACCCCTACTATACACATTTGAGCCTTAGGCAGAACCATCTATTTCTATGTCTAACAAACCTCCCTCACCACGTCAAGAGAAAAATGCCATTTGGGAAAAGTTTTCTCGAAAAAACCCCTTTCTGTACGAAGAGTTCATGAACTTAAAATACTGTTGCTTTCAAAGAGGCAGCGTAGAGACTCTAACAAATTAGTAGTGTGTTTTACTTTTACGCAAACGATGTCACAAAGTTTTTTTGACGAAGCCAATCAGTTTATGAAACTACAGGTATTGACCCTATAGAGGGAGTTCGCTAGGCTGCTGAGCACACAGAGACGTCCGGAGTTGTGGGAACCCCGCCGTCTTACACCTGGCCCGAATGCCCTCATTCGGGCCTTTTCCTTAAGGATTCAACCACCCAGGCCTCTTTACTCTTGCGTTAACGTCACCAGAAGGTTCAGTTCCTTATCGATTTTGACCTGAGCACCGACACCGACCACAACCGTACATTCTCGTTCTTCCACTATGGCGGGACCAGAAAAACTAGCGCCGATCGGCAACCGATAACGATCATAAACGCCACAGGACACAAACGTGTTCCGTTCTGGCAGATAGACTTCACGTTCCCCTTTTCGCGTCGCAGCAAGCAGGCTTGACCCAGGCAGCGGCGCGGGTAACGCAATCACCGGCGGCGGTGCAGACACCACTAATCGCCAGTTGACCACTTCAATCTCAACTTCCGAGTTGAGACGTTTATATAATCGCTCGTATTCTTCATTGAACGCTCGTCGTAACGCCGGCAATCCTTCTCGAGTCAAGCGCTCCGCTGGAAGCGGAACGCGAATCTCGACTCCTTGATGAAGATAGCGCATGTCGGCGGAGCGGAGAAGGCGAATCTCTCCAATCACTCCAGCAGTTTCTAATAATACTCGTCCGCGCCTCTCCATTTCCGCATACATGTGCTCGAGCATGACAAAGTCAAGTTTGGACAACGTCATGATATAACTTTGCACAAAATCAAAGGCTAATGGCGCCGTGAGCATGCCAAAGGCGGAAGTCACTCCAGCCGCCAGCGGAAACACGAGCGTTTTCAACTTGAGTCGTTCCGCCACCCGATAGGCATGCACGGGCCCAGCCCCGCCAAAAGCAATCAGACTGTAATCCCGCGGGTCACGCCCTTTCTCAACAAGATGGATACGCGCGGCATTCACCATGTTTTCGTTCACGACCTGATGGATACCCCAGGCCGCCCGCACCAAGTCCACCCCCAAAGGCCGGGCGACTTTGTCAACGATCGCTTGCTTGGCTTTCGCTAAGTTGAGCGGCATTTTCCCGCCGAGGAAATACCCGGGATTGATATAGCCCAGCACTACATCGGCGTCCGTCACGGTGGGTTCTTCTCCGCCGCGATCGTAACACACCGGTCCGGGCTCAGCGCCGGCGCTGTCGGGGCCCACTTTGAGCAATCCCATCTTGTCAACACGAGCAATACTTCCGCCGCCAGCGCCGATTTCCACCATTTCGATCACCGGCACTTTGAGCGGAAGGCCGCTGCCCTTCTTGAAACGATAGACGCGCGCGGCCTCAAAATCCGTCGTCAACAGCGGTTTTCCTTGGTCAATCAAGCAAATTTTTGCGGTCGTCCCCCCCATGTCAAAAGAAATGACTCGATCGAAGTGTTGCCGCGCGCCGTGAAAAACGGCGGCAAGCGCGCCAGCCGCCGGACCGGACTCGATCAAACGAATTGGGTACGCGCTCGCAACCTCACAACTCGTGATTCCTCCGTTTGACAACATAATAAACATATCACGCGGCAATCCCCCTGCGCGCAGATCGGCATTGAGTTGTTGCACATAGCGCTTGGCGAGAGGCTGCACGTAGACATTGGCCACCGTAGTCGAGGTCCGTTCATATTCGCGAATCTCCGGCATGACCTCGCAGGACACCGAGCAGGTGACTTGCGGGAAAGATTCGCTCACAAGTTGTTTGATCAGCATTTCATGCGTTGGATTGCGAAAAGCGTGCAACAAACACACGGCTACGGCTTCGACGCCCTCCTCCACTAAATCGCGAATCACCGTCAGCGCCTCGTCAGGATCGAGAGGAATCAGCACCCGGCCCGTATGGTCAAGCCGCTCGGTCACTTCACGTCGTAAAAACCGAGGAACAAGCGGTTCAGGATTTTCCAACGAGATGTCATAAATGTCATAGCGGCGCTCACGTCCAATTTCCAAGGCGTCCCGAAACCCCTTCGTAGTAATCAGCCCCGTTTTCGCGCCTTTTCGTTCAATGATCGCATTCGTAATGAGCGTGGTGCCATGCACGAGATGAGCAATCGTTTCCCACGCAATGTGTTGTTCGGCAAGCAAAGTTCGCAAACCAGTCATGACGGCTTCCGCCGGATTGCGCGGCGTTGTCAACACTTTCCCGATCGCCACCTTGGCGCCAGACTCAGACAAGAGAAAGATATCGGTAAACGTTCCCCCAATGTCAACGCCAACACGATACGCTTGCTGCTCCATGTTTGGCACTATAGCCGACAGCGCTCATTGCTGTCAGCTAGTGTAGGTAAGAGTGGCGTCACGCAACAGAAAAGAGTACGTTACAAAAAAGGAGGGTATGGATGCAGCCACCGTTCAGGCAGAAAAAAAGACAACAGCAATCTCAAGATCGCCAAAGACGATTCTCGAAACCGAGCCAACACCAGCGTGCGCGCCCTCCAAGAGGGACAACTCCGTCGGCGGCGCTTCAGGAATTTCAAGCGCTCGTGGCGCTCGCGCCGCATCGCAAGATTCCTCTCGCTGGGCCGGAGGCTTCACTCACGTTACGCGTGCTTGATCTCCTGTGCCCCGTAGGCTTCGGGCAGCGCGCATTAATTCTCGCCCCACCACGCACGGGCAAGACCACATTTCTGAAAGAGCTTTGTTTCGGCGTCAGCACTGGCGCGCCCACCGCTGTGCTCTATTGTCTGTTAGTGGACGAACGCCCTGAAGAGGTCACAGACTTTCGCCGCTCCGTAAAAGCCGAAGTCTTTGCCTCCTCCAACGACCGCTCGCTTGAGGAACATCTCGCCGTCGCCGCCCAATGCTTGGAGCGCGCAGTGACCGACGCTTTAGCTGGAAAAGATGTCGTCGTCGTAGTGGACTCGCTTACTCGGCTGGCGCGCGCTCACAATCTCAACACGCAGACCGGACGCACTATGAGCGGCGGCATTGACGCTAGCGCGCTCGAATTACCCAAGCGCTTCTTCGGCGCGGCCAGGCAAGTGGAAAATGGCGGCTCGCTCACGATCATCGCCACGGCCTTGATCGACACGGGCAGCCGGATGGATGAAGTGATCGCTCAAGAATTTCAGGGCACTGGCAATATGGAAGTCATGCTGGATCGACGCTTGGCCGATCGCCGCATCTTTCCCGCAATGGACATTGCTAAATCCGGTACGCGGCGGGAAGAGCAACTGCTCGACCCGTCCTCACTAAAAGTGTCGCATCTACTCCGCCGCCGCTGCGCGGAGCTGACGACGGTTGAAGCCACAAAAATGTTGCTTACGTTTTTCGAGAAGACGCCGTCAAACGAAGCGCTCGTCGCAGAACTGGCCAGGAAATAATCTGGTATCGAAGTACCATTGACGCTAGCTTTGTCGTGAACGCTTTTCGACGTTCAGCGCTGCCTCACGAAGCGCCTCAGGAAGAGTAGGATGCCCATGCATGGCGCGCGCCATGTCCTCGGCGGAAGCGCCAAATTCCATCGCCATGACCGCTTCGGCAATGACATCGGAGGCGCGCGGCCCAACAATATGCACTCCGAGGATCCGGTCGGTCTTTGCATCGGCAAGAATTTTGACGAGCCCTTCAGTTTCATCCATGCAGCGCGCCCGTCCATTCGCGAGAAAGAAGAACGTTCCGGTCTTGTAAGGAATCTCCGATGCTTTCGCCGCCTCCTCCGACAGTCCGACAGTCGCCACCTCGGGCCACGTGTAGACGATGCCGGGAATGACATCATAATTGACGTGTCCCGGTTTGCCGGCCAAGATTTCCGCGAGCGCCACCCCTTCCTCCTCTGCTTTATGCGCCAGCATGGGACCATTAATCACGTCACCAATGGCGTACACACCCGGGACGTTGGTTTGATAGTGTTTGTCCACCATGATGCGTCCACGCTCATCATAAGCAACGCCAATCTCTTGAGCGCCCAGATCCGATGAATAGGCTTTCCGACCGACCGCCACCAACACTCGATCTGCTCTCAGCTCGTTGTGTTGACCTTTCCCATCTTCAATGGTCAGCACAACCTCCCCGTCGCCCACCACTCCTTGAGTGACTTTGGAGCCAAGCATGAAGGTAAAGCCTTGCTTCGTCAGTGAACGCTGCAACGCCGACGCAATTTGCGCATCGGCTGCCCCCGGAATTAAACGCGGCAACAGTTCCACCACGGTCACCTTGGCGCCCAAGCGCAGCCACACAGAGCCCAGCTCTAAGCCGATGGCGCCGCCGCCAATCACCACGAGGTGCTGCGGCACTGCCGAAAAACACAACGCTTCGGTCGAGCTGACGATATGGTCTCCATCAAATGGCAGCGATGGCAGCGCAATCGGTTCGCTCCCAGTGGCGATGACGAGCGCGTTCGCCTGCACAAGTTGTGATGCTCTGCTTTCCACAGTCACTGCAAGCGTCCGCGCGTCACGAAAACGAGCGCTGCCTTGTAGATGAGTCACCTTATGCTTTTTGAACAGGCTAGCGATCCCCTGCGTGAGCCCTTTTACCACGGTGTCCTTACGACCCAGCATTGCCGGCAGATCCAGGCGAACGCCGTCACAGACAACACCGTGGCCGGAAAATTTATGCCGCGCCTGAGAAAACCATTCGCTTGAATCAAGCAGCGCTTTGCTCGGAATACATCCGACATTGAGACAAGTTCCGCCCAAGGTCGGCATCTTTTCCACACAGGCGACTTTCATCCCCAACTGGGCGGCGCGGATGGCGCCGACGTAGCCGCCAGGACCGGCGCCGATGATGACAACGTCGAAAGTTTGCATATCAGGCATGGAATTATTTTTCTTTTCAGTTTCTCAAAGTCCGAGGAGGAGACGCGCGGGATCTTCAACACAATCTTTGATGCGGCGCAAAAAGAGCACGGCTTCGCGGCCATCGACGATCCGATGATCATACGACAACGCGACGTACATCATTGGTCGCACGACGATGTCATCATTCGAGCCAAGCACGACGGGTCGTTTTTCGATTTTGTGCATCCCCAAAATGCCGCTTTGTGGCGGATTGAGGATGGGGGTGGACATGAGTGAACCGTACACGCCGCCATTACTGATAGAAAAGGTGCCGCCTTGCAGTTCATCGACACGAATTTTGCCGCTGCGCGCGCGTTGGCCGAGGTCCGCTAAGGCAATTTCAATCTCCGCCATCCCTTTTTGATCGAGGTCTCGGAGCACAGGCACGATCAATCCCCGCTCGGTTCCCACAGCAATACCGAGGTCATAGTAATTTTTGTAGACAATCTCTTCGCCGCGAATCTCCGCGTTGATGGCAGGAAAGGCGCGGAGCGCTTCCACGCTCGCTTTCGCGAAGATCGACATGAATCCCAGCGACACGCCGTACTTTTCCTTAAACGCCTCGTTATATTTTGCGCGCAGGGCCATCGCCGCTGACATGTCTATTTCGTTAAATGTCGTCAAAATCGCGGCGGTGGTCTGCACTTGCTTGAGACGCTCGGCGATTCGTTTCCGGATATTGCTCATCGGTTCACGCCGTTCGCGCGGCTCACCTCCCTCCGGCATGCGTGGGCGCGCTGCCGGGGCGCTGGGAGGAGCAAACTGCGGGCGTGCTGCTGCAGGAGGTGGAGGCGCTGGCGCACGCGTTTCGAGGTGCTGGAGGACGTCACCTTTGGTGAGGCGTCCGCCTCGACCAGTGGCCGTCATTTCTCCGGGACTGATCCCGTGTTCTTCAACCAACACGCGCACCGCAGGACTCAGCGGCGCGGTCACAGCAGGAGGCGGAGGAGACGCCGCGGCTTGTCCGTTCGCCGCTTGTGCAGGCACGGTAACTGGCGCTTTTCGCCCTTCGGCGCCGGCAGTCACTTGGCCAATCACATCACCAATCTGGACCTTTTCGCCTTCGCCTTTTGCAATGGTGAGCACCCCCGACTCCGGCGCCACGAGTTCCATCGTCGCTTTGTCAGTTTCGATTTCAACAATGATCTCATCTTGTTCAACAGTGTCGCCAGGATTTTTTAGCCAGCGAAGAATCGTGGCTTCGGTAATCGACTCGCCTAAAGCAGGAATAATGATGTCGATGGCCATAAGGCTCCTCAAAAAGCAGCCAGTAGTCAGCATACAGTAGCCAGTAGAAGATTTACAAAAGGGTCTCTTTTCCTCAGTCTCTACTGACTACTGACTACCGAATGCCGACTACTCCTTTATAGTGACAAGGCTTGTTCAATAAACGCGGATTGCTCTTGTTGATGAATTTTCTGGGAGCCGACTGCGGGACTCGCTTGCGCCTCGCGTCCGATATAGCGCAGAGTAAGCTCCGGCGGCAACAGGGACGAGCAATGTTCCAACATAAACCACCACGCACCCATATTGCGCGGCTCTTCCTGCACCCAGGCCACGTGCTGCGCACGCGGGTAGCGTCGTAACACCTCGCTCAGCTCGTCTTGAGGAAGCGGATAGAGCTGCTCAATCCGCACGATTGCCGTGTCCGTCAGGCGGCGGCGTGCTCGCTCCGCTAATAGATCGTAGTACACTTTTCCAGAGCACAAGAGCAATCGTGCAACGCGCTGCGGATCGAGTGAGTTCAGCTCATCAATCACTTCCCGAAATTTCCCTTCGGCCAAATCGCGAACGGAAGACACTGCCAGTTTATGGCGCAAGAGGCTTTTCGGGGTGGGCACGATCAGCGGTTTGCGGAAATCCCGTTTCATCTGTCGCCGCAGCAGATGGAAGATTTGCGCAGGAGTCGTGCAGTTGACCACTTGGATATTGTCCTCAGCGCAGAGCTGTAAATAGCGTTCAAGACGGCAGCTTGAGTGCTCCGGCCCCTGTCCTTCATACCCATGTGGGAGAAACAAGGTGAGGCCGCTCATGCGTTGCCACTTGGCCTCAGAACTGGAGAGAAATTGATCGACAATGATTTGCGCGCCATTCGCGAAGTCGCCAAATTGCGCCTCCCAGATGGTCAGCGTTTTGGGCGCATCGAGGCTATAGCCGAATTCAAACCCCAATACAGCGTACTCAGACAACGGACTATTATGCACACGAAAGCGCGCTTGGCCCTCACGCAGGTTTGACAACGGTGCGTATTTGGCGCCGGTATCAAAATCGACAAGCACAGAATGGCGATGGCTAAACGTGCCCCGCTCCGAATCCTGTCCGCTCAAGCGCACGTGAAAGCCCTCACACAGTAACGTGCTATAGGCCAGCAACTCGGCCAGGCCCCAATCGATCGGCTGATCGTGCAAAATCGCCTCGGTCTGGGCTTGCAGCAACTTCTCCACTTTGGGGTTCACGGTAAACTCTTCCGGTACGGCGGAAAGCCGACGGGCCAGGTATTCTAACAAGTCTCTTTTTACCCGCGTATCCACGACGCCCTTGTGACCACGAGAAAATCCCTCCCAAGCTCCGCGAAAGACATCAGGCCGTGGGGCCGACAAGGAGCCCTTTACCGTGTCAAGCGCGGTTTGTAGACGTTGACGAAAGCGCTGCTCAATCTCCTTGACGGCTTCCGGCGTCAGTTCCCCTCGGTCCAGTAATCGTTCACGATACAGCCAAGTCACATGCGGGTGGCCCTTAATGGCGCGATACATGCGGGGCTGGGTAAAGCTAGGCTCATCCCCTTCATTGTGGCCATACCGACGATAACAAAACATGTCGATGACCACATCGCGCTTGAAGGTTTGCCGATATTCCAACGCCAACATGGTCACACGCGCCACCGCTTCCGGATCGTCTCCATTCACATGGAAAATGGGCGCTTGCAGGGCCTTGGCCATATCTGACGAATAGGGTCCAGCATAGTCGTCTTCCGGATCGGTCGTGAACCCGATCTGGTTATTGACGATGATGTGCATCGTGCCGCCGGTCGTGTACCCGCGCAACTGCGCCATGTTGAGCGTTTCCGCGACGACGCCTTGCCCGGCAAACGCCGCGTTGCCGTGAATCAATAAAGGCATGATACGCGACCGCGCCGCATCACCCGCACGTTGTTGCTTGGCGCGCACTCGGCCTTCGACCACAGGATTGACGGCTTCCAGGTGACTCGGGTTCGCGGTGAGCGAGAGGTGCACCTGTTTGCCGCTCTGGGTGTGATAATCGGAGGAAAATCCGAGGTGATATTTCACGTCCCCGGACCCCATCATCAGGCTCGGGTCCACATTGCCTTCAAATTCCGACAAGACGGCTTCGTAGGATTTGCCTAACGTATTGACCAGCACGTTCAGCCGCCCACGATGCGGCATGCCGATCACGACCTCTTCGACGCCGTGGGCGGCACCATGCTCAATCAGCATGTCGAGCATGGGAATCAGCGTCTCGGCCCCTTCGAGCGAAAAGCGCTTGTGTCCAACGAACTTGGTGTGGAGAAAGGCCTCAAAGGTCTCCGCCGCGTACAGCTTCGTGAGAATCATCCTCTTGACGCCGGGTGACAACTCCTTGCGCTGGCGCTTGTCCTCCAAGCGCTCCATGATCCAACCGCGCTGTACTGGGTCTTGGATGTGCATGTACTCGACGCCGACGCGCTCGCAGTAGGTCTCCCGTAACGTGGACAGAATCCCGCGCAACGTGAGCGCCGGCATACCGAAGAGTCGTGCTACTGGGAAGTCACTGGCGAGGTCTTCGTCAGTGAATCCATAATATGTCGGATCAAGCTCGGGATGGCTTTGTCGTGGAAAGATGCCAAGCGGGTCGAGTTGAGCGTCGAAGTGCCCACGCACGCGATACGCGTTGATGAGTTGCAACACACGCGCTTGCTTTTCGAGCGCAGGATGAGCAGCTGGCTCAATAGCGACAGAGGCATGGGCGCCATTGGGCTTTTCTGTAGAAGAAACCACAACCGAGGAAACGCGAGCAAAATAGTCTCGCCACTCCTCACTCACCGAGGCCGGATCAGCGAGGTACTGACGGTACAGCGCCTCCACAAATTCAGCATTGTCACTAATTAACAACGACGCTTCCGTCGGCGCACTCCCACTGCCATTCGTCAGGGAAGCAGCCGTGACGGAGACTTCATCCTTGTGCAACTGAATTGATGCCATGTTGTCGTGTCACTCTTCTGATTGACGCCGCTTGCCGCTGCTCCCCTCAGCTCGAGCCTGTCTAGATGAGCACTCACACAGAGTGAGTAGACGCTCACAAGTCGATTATCCCTCCACCTCTACGACCATTTCGATCTCCACAGCAATGCCAAACGGCAACTGATACATGCCCACTGCCGAGCGGGCGTGGCGCCCGCGCTCGCCATAGAGGGCAACCAAGAGGTCGGAAGCACCGTTGATGACTTTTGGTTGGTCCGGAAACTCTTCCGTGCAATTAACGAACCCCAGCACCTTCACGATGCGGCGCACTTTGTCGAGATCGCCAATTTCTCCTTTGATCGACTGGAGAATATTAAGGGTTACCTGCTTAGCCGCATCATACCCCTGCTCCACCGTCATCTCGCGCCCCAGTTTTCCACGGATGTATTGGATTTTCCCATCCTGAAAAAATGCCGGGCCATGACCGGAGACGAACAGCAAATTGCCGGACCGGACCACAGGAACGTAGTTCGCGACTGGAGTCGGGGCTGGCGGAAGCGTGAGCCCCATTTCGGCTAATTTTTTTTCCACCATCATACGCGTTTCCCCCTTATTCCGCTTTCGTAGTGACCATTTTATCCGGATCCCCAGGCACGGTTCCACTGGCAATCTTCTCCGGCATTTTAGGATCGGCATTTTCCCAGACCAGCAGCATGGAACGCTCGGGGGCGAATCCCTGATGCTGAATGTCCGAGGGCATGGCGCACACGTCGCCGGGGCGCATCTGCACGTAGGCTTTCAGCTCGCCATTTTGATCGCACACTTCCCAGTCGATTTTACCATTGAGCTGAATAAACCATTCAACTCGATCGTTGCCGTGCTTCACCGGTAAGCGATGCTCCTCGGTGGTTGGACAAAATAGACTATGTTCCAAGACTGACACAATAGATGGGTTCCACGTCACATCCGAGCGCGCCAGATATTCGTACAGATTCATCAAGCCAAACTTTTGCTCCTGCCCAGGCTTAATGTGCATCTCGCCGTACTGAAATTCCATGCCCTTGAAACCGGCGTTTACCGGAAACTCAGGGTCTTGTCGATCTTCCTGGTTCGCCATGCGCGTCGTCACCACTCGTTTACGGTGAATGGCGTTGAGATTACCCTCTCGCTTAGGACCGATGGACGACCCAGTCTCGCGCGGCGCCGCAAATGGATCGAAATCCGCGGGCACCCAATCTTCGAGAATCTGCGTGAATACTTTTTCTACTTCGCCGCGCTTCAGCTCCTCCGCATGCCAGAGGCCATTTTGCTTGAGAGCTTTGTGGTACTTGCCGCCAAACACCTCGACCGTACCATAATGGTTGATCGTACCAAACACATCATCGAATTTCACCATGCCGTAAAAGAAACTCCACGCGACATCACGTTGCAATGGGCGCAGGAACGCGTCGATGTCCATTTTGTGTTCCATCGGTTTTCCTGAGGCCGTCGGAAAAAACACATGAGCGAAGTAATCGTCACGAGTAAAGCGAAAGGCTCCTAATTGAAATTCTTGATATGAGGGCATGGTTTGTCTCCTTACTAATCCCAAAGGACCGTCATTTCCACCCGTCACAAATCTCTTCCCACGCCAGCACGGTATCCGCACTCTGCTTCGCCTGTTGCAGCAGTAGCGAACGCTTCACCGAACTGAACCGATAGGCCATTCCTTTGGGCAATAAACACAGGCTCCCTTCCCGCATGAGGATGTAGCCCAGCTCTTCGCCGTTCACTTCTGGATGCCCACCGGCTGGCAGTTCAACGCGGGGCGCAATGAAATCGACCCGCACCTCGCCTTCTAAACACAGCACAAACTCATCGTGCGGCTGCAAGCGCCATTGCGGCATCTCTCCTTCCGCCACGATGCACTCGACGACATACGAACCATTTTTTGCCACGGCGATTTTTTCGTAGGGCTTCGCTTTGGCTCCAATCTCATAGACGTTGGAGTAGACATATCGTTTCAGATTCTCCGTGGGATCGACAAGCTGAACCCCACCTTTCTCATACTGCAACATGGAGGCCGACAATGGTCGATCTTTACTCGGCTGCATACTCCCCCCTCACTTACTCTTGTTTTGCGCCGGTTGCTCGGCGGGCGGCTGATCTTGAGTTGCTTCAGCGCCCTTTCGCAGAAGTTCCTTCACGATCACCGGTAAGGGACTGTGCTCATATCGTTTAGAGAGTTCCGGTAGGACGGTCGTTAGTAGAACGACTACCAATCCCAGCAAGAAAAGAAATCGCATAATCTTACTGATGGCGACCAGCACCGACATCCCGGCGCCGAGCAAGATCAATTGCACTTTCGATAAGCTCAAGAGCCACTCCCACGCGTGTTGGATCGTTTCCGCGTTCATGGCGTCATAGTTCATCTTTCTGTTGTTGTCCTAGAGTGTCATCAAAACGCCACCGAAAAGCTGTGGATGATACGCTCTTACAATATAGAATATGACAAGCGCAACAAGTACGATCGACCACCGCACTTCTTCTCGGTCGAGGCGTTGCCTGCCATTCAGGATTGCTTGAAAAGGGAAAAAAGAGGTGGCGCTCATAAACTCGGCGTATCCGGGAACATCCAGGACTTTCCGCGAGTCCTGATGCTTGGCCCCAATCCACGCAAACACGGCAAAACCGCCAAAGAAGACAAGGTCCGAGAGGTACCCGGTTATCACACAATGGGCAAGACCAAACACAAAGATGGCGGCGAACGTGGGGTGGCGGGTAATGCGGGTGACGCCGTGGGCCTCTGGCGCTCCGCTGGCCAGCATGGAACTCGGCGGTCTCGAGGCCAAACCCAGGACCAGGAGCACGAAGGCTAGCCCCATTAACACCATATTAAGATCGCGAGCCACCAAATATGGACCGAACGTGCGCCACAAATGTGGACCGGCATGTTTCTGGTAGGCATAGGAGCGAACAAGAAGAATAAACGTCGCCAAGGCGACCAGAGAATATACCCCTAGAAATGGGCGTTCACCTAATCGGGCAACCAATTTGGGGCGCACGGCCGAAGAAGAAAGAACGATATGCGTCCCACCAAACAGCAGCCACCAAAAGAGCACGCTGAACGCTGCTCCCATATTTTCCTCCTTATCCCGAGGGAGAGATCTATCATTCGAGCTTTGCACTGCTCTCGCGAAAAAGAAAGACAGGTGGGCAGAAAGATCTCTGACCTAGCGCGCCACATAACCGCCGTCGATGATGAACGGAGCCCCGGTCGCAAACGAGGACTCATCGCTCGCCAAGAAAAGCGCGGCGTTCGCAATGTCTTCCGCCCTGCCCAACCGACCAATCGGCTCGGCTTTGACCACTCGCTCCTTCGAGCGGTTTCCCACCACGCGATCAACCATCGGCGTCTCAATAATGCCCGGGCATATACAATTCACCCGGATATTCTTATCCGCATACTCCAATGCGACCATACGAGTCATGTTAATCACGCCAGCTTTCGCCGCGGCATACGCGCCACTGCCGGGAAACCCCACGAGTCCCGCCACCGACGCCGTGCTGAGAATCACCCCACCACCTTGCTTCATCATTTCAGGCAGCACGTATTTGATGCCGAGGTACACTGCCGTCAAATCAATCGCGATGACGCGATCCCAATCTTCTTCTTTATAGTTACCCAATTTCGCAGAAGGGCCTTCAATACCGGCGTTATTAAAAAGTATATCAACCCGACCATAGGTTTTCACCGTGGTCGCGATCATATTCTGCACATCCGTCGACTTCGACACATCAGTCAGGACGAAACTTGCCTCTCCGTTTACTGATTTAATTTGTCGAACAGTTTCATTACCACCATCGGGGATATAGTCCGCGACAACGACCTTCGCGCCCTCACGAGCAAATAGCAGACAGCTTGCTCGACCAATGCCCGAGCCCCCGCCGGTAATAATCGCCACTTTGTTTTTCAGTCGGTCCATTCTTCTCTCCTTGCCTTACAATGTAGAAAATTAGCCGAATCGCTTCCGCGCCGCCGTCCGTAGCTCTTCGCGGAACTGTGGATGCGCAATGTCAATCAAAGCCTCTGCCCGCTCCCGTTCCGTCTTGCCTGCAAGCGAGGCAACGCCATATTCAGTGACCACATAATCAATATAGGTGCGGGGCAACGACACAATTTGTCCTTCGGGAAACATCGATACGACGCGGGACACGGTCCCACCACGCGCAGTCGAGGGCAGCACGGTAATTGATTTACCGCCGGGTGATAAGTAAGCCCCAAGTACGAAATCGAGCTGCCCGGCCACACCAGTGTACATCTGCGGACCAAACGCCTCCGCCGTCACTTGACCAGTGAAATCGACGGACAATGCATTATTGATCGCGACCTGATTATGGTTCTGGGCGATAACCGCAGGATTATTCGTGTAGAACGCGTCTCGCAGTTCTATTGTGGGATTGCCGTCTACAAACGCGTAGTCTTCCGGCTCCATGAACATGCCGGTCGCCACCATCTTCTCAGGATGCAGCGTTTTCTTCTTGCCAGTGATTACCCCACGCTTATAGAGGTCGATCATAGCCGAGGTGATGATCTCGGAATGGATGCCAAGATCATTCTTCTCGCGTAAGTAAAATCCCGCCGCCATCGAGACCGACCCTAAGCCAATCTGCACGGTGTCGCCGTCGTTCACCAGAGAGGCCACCGAGGCGCCGATCTTTTCTGCCGCTTCTTGTTCATCGGGAGACACCACCAAGGTCAGACTGAAAGGCCGAGTCGGTTCCGGCTGCTCAACCAAGTAATCAATTTGTGAAATGTGGACGTAGTTATCACCCCCAGTGCGTACTAACAGCGGGTTAATTTCAGCGATGATCAGCGGGGTGCGCTCCACCCACGCCCGCGAATACCAGAGTTGTTCGCCAAAACTGCAGAAGCCCTGTTCGTTTGGCGGCGAGAGAGTAATGAACAATACGTCAGCGTTCATCAGAGCGGCGGAACGGCTGGGCTCCAGCCATTTGGCCGGAGAGTAGACGGTATTGATGGCGTACTCGATGCGCTTCTCTTGATAGAGTGGACGAGAAGCGGCAGACAGATAGCCTGCCTGTATTTTGAACGCCGCGCTACGCTCTTTGTCGAACCACGCATAGGGCTTCATCGTATTACTGGTAAAGATCTCCACGTCGCGTAGCTCTTGCCAACGGTCACAGAGCGCATTGGCAATGTACTGCGGCTCCACCGTCCCCAGCGAAATCAGAACTCGTTGCCCAGAGCGAATCATCCCCGCCGCTCGCTGGGCAGTAATAATTTTTTCTCTATTTTGGTCGCGCCAGTCCATCATGCTACTCCAATTCCCCACCGTTGCGTGTTGACAAAAAGGAATACACATTTTTCCTTCACAAGGGAATCTCCAGCTTGATGTTTTGTTCCCACTGATCCATCGCGCTCCACCGTAGCGTAGGGAGTTGCTCAAGCTCACAGTCCAGGGTACATCGTGACGACCGCAAATATGGAGCCTGGAGGAGGAGAGATTGATGACCAAGGGCCACAACAAGCAGCATTGGAACACAGAGGAAAAGAGCGCCGCTCATTCTCAATGACACCGATGAAGCTCTTTTCTTATAGCTCTTCGTTGCTCGCCTTGGAGCGCTACCGCTGGTATGCGCTGGCGATGACCACGTTAGGGCAGGCAGCGACGAACATCCTCGCCTCCGCGTTTGGTCCGTTGGCGCCCTTTCTTCAGGATGACCTCCACATCAGCCGTGCCGAAATCGGACTCATCTCTACGACAGTCGCTCTTGCTTCAGCCCCCTCGGCGTTGTTCGGCGGGCGGGCAGCCGATCGCGTAGGAGAACGACGGGTGCTGATCCTTTCAGCGATGCTGGGCGTCTTAGCCGCTTTCCTGGTCTCGATGAGTCATGGACTTTGGAGCCTGGTGCTCAGTTGTTTAGGGATCGGGTTAGGGACGGGGATTCAGAATCCGGCAGGAAGTGCAGCGGTGATGCGCTGGTTTCCACAACAGCAACGTGGATTGGCGATGGGGATTCGCCAGACGGGGGTGCCGATCGGAGGCATGCTGGCCGCTGGCGTCGCTCCACTCCTGGCTCTGCATTATGGCTGGCGGTCCGCCTATCTTGCCGGTGGCTTCTTATCGCTCCTCGGCGCGGCGCTCATCATCTTTGCGTACTTTGATCCACCACGCCCCAAAGCGGCAGGGCCAAGCGCCATGCGGTCATTCAAAGATCTCACGCGAGATTTCGACCTTCTTAGGCTCGCCCTCATTTTTAATTGTCAAGTCTTTACTCAGATGTCAGCCACGACCTACTTCGTACTCTTCCTGCACGAAGCATTGGGAGCCTCAGTCGTCGTAGCGGGCGCACTTTTCGTGGTGGTGAACATCGCCGCCATGTTCGCACGGATCGGTTGGGGGTTAGTGAGCGATCGACAGTTTCAAGGCAGACGCAAACCCGCGCTTGTCCTCATTATCTCGATGACCGTTGCCAGCACGCTCTGCGCCGCACTCTTACCTGGCCATACGCCTTTGGGGTTCGTGGCCCTACTCTCGGTGCTCTTCGGCGTCTCCGCGTTTGCGTGGACCGGCGTTCTCGGTACGTTGATTATTGAGACCGTCGGGGCTGAGTCCGCTGGATCGGCGATCTCTCTCGTGCAGGTCCTCTCCGCCCCGGCAACGCTCATTGCCCCTCCACTCTTTGGGCTCTTAGCGGACAAGACCGGAGCCTATCACGCCTCGTGGCTCGTGCTCACAACGATTGCCTCGATTGGGCTTGTGACTCTGCGTTGGGTGCATGAGGAGGAGTCACGGTAACATACTACTTTCACGCCAACCCTTTCAGCACCTCCTCCGCCTCGTGCACGAGGTCGCGTACGATCTGCCCCGCTGGCTTGATATCGTGAATCAGCGTACAGGATTCACCAGCATAGAGAGCCATTTGTTCCACATCGCCAGAGAAGCCGGTCATCGGAGGGAAAACTGCGTACTTCGGCACCTCCACTCGCGTACCTGCCATCGACATCGTTCCAATGACGCTTCCTTCTTCGGGGCGCGTCCCGGTCTGCGGGCGGCCCGCAGCTTCCCACTCATTGAGTGCAGCGTTCCGTAACACACGGTGAGCAGCATCAGGCCAGCCCACGTCAAAGAGAAACGTGTACACCGTATCTTCCGCTTTACTGCGCACCACGCGCTCTTTGTACGCACGGATCACTTGTGTTTCCTCACTACAAAGAAAACGGGTGCCCATCGACACCGCCTGCGCCCCGAGGCTCAGCGCCGCCACAATGCCCTTGCCATTCGCGATGCCGCCGGAGGCAATGACTGGAATGGGGCTCACAGCTTCGACTACGGCAGGCACGATAGTCGAAAGCGAGGTCGTGCTCTTCACATGCCCGCCGGCTTCCACACCTTGAGCAATAATTCCGTCAATCCCAGCCTCGGCGGCAGCTTTTGCTTCTTCCACCGAACCAACTTGTATGAACACTTTCGTCCCACGCCGATGGGCTTCTTCAATGTAGGGCTTGGGATCGCCCCAGAACAGCACGAGGATCGGTACTTGCTCATCGAGACACGTTTCAACTTGCCCTTCTTGCAACAATGGCAAGATGATATTGACCCCGAATGGTTTGTCCGTCAGCGTACGCGTTTGCTGGATTTGTTCACGAATGAAACGCGCGGGCAGGCCACCCATGCCGAGCACGCCGCAACCGCCCGCATTTGATACTGACGCTGTGAGTTCCGGCCCAGCCATGCCACCACCCATGCCCACCGAAAAAATCGGATATTCGATGCCAAGCTGACGACAGAGAGCAGTTTGCAACATAACGCCTCCAAAGCAAAGAATCTGAGTGGGCCTTAGCATTAGAACAGATGAAAGGGCAACGCCGTGGAGGGTCGTTGCAACCTGCATCTCATCGATCAAAAATTTTGCAGTTGCTAGAGGCAGGAACATTTTGCTATGACTGGCCGCGTGTTCTCACATAGGGGAAGCCTTGGGGGGAACAAACCAGATCGAGACCACAACGGTAGGGGCAAACGAGCAGCCCATCTACATAGAGAGAGAGCCACCGATGACGACCCATTTAATCCATCTACGAATAGATAGACGAAGCCCCATCTACGGGTATATAGGAACATCTATGAATAGATGGCTCCATCTACAGGTAGAGAGAAGTAAGGAAGTTCAATCGTAGTTAGGCGTAACAAGGTCATGAGGAGTCGATGTCAGATCTAACCGCTATTGAGAAACGCAAGCTTGAGCGTGCCTTTGGGATGGGAAGCGGTTACGTTCTGAACTTCTCGAATCGAACGTTCGCCGAGTTCTTCCTTGAGAGTTTCGGAATCAACATCTACGACGCCAAATATGACTACGGCAGCGGATCGAAGGCGAATCGGATGCGCGCCTTCTGGGAGCGCGAAAGTAACTATTTGGTTGGGCGAGTGCTTGAGCTTCTCTTTACTGAGTGGAACGAATTCAAGGGGTACGGCAATCTAGAAGAGGCTCCGGAAGAATGCTTGCGTATCGTCCGCCGGTTAAGGGAGAGTGCACCTGTTCCGGATATTGGGGCGGTAACACCGAACATCGAGGATCAGTCGTTCGAAGCTTTGGCTCGTTCAGTACGCGAATCGATCGACAAAAACGAGCCGGAGAGTGGCCTCGATCGACTTCACACCTTCGTACTGAAGTACTTCCGCGTGCTCTGTAGCAAGAGGGGAATCGAGACATCACGGGAGAAACCGCTACACAGTCTTGTGGGCGAATACGTGAAGGCTCTGAAGCACGAAGGGCTCATTGAGTCAGATATGACGGAACGCATACTGCGATCGGGCATTTCAGTCATGGAAGCTTTTAATCGCGTGAGAAATGAGCAGAGCCTTGCACACGACAATAAGGTACTGAATTACCACGAAAGCCTCTTGATCTTTAGTCACGTGACCAGTTCGATCCGATTCATTGAGGCTATCGAGAAAGAGGGTATTCAGACGTCGCCCGCCGAAGTTGAGAACTTTGATGATGATGTTCCATTCTAAAGATACGCCTAACACGCGCCTCCAGCGGACGCGGCCCCAGTTGCGGTTCCTGCTGAATCTGAAAGTGTTCGGTTTGGGGCCTTGCCGCTGAGACGGGCCGTTGAGGCTGTAGAAAAACCTGTCGTACGCTTGCTGAGAAGCAACGGTGAGGGCATAGTCGTGTCAACAGTTCTCTCTCAGGCAAGGACGTCCCGATGGCGCGCTACAAGCCAATTGATCTGAGTCCCAAGCTTATGAGCGTAGATTTCACTCGTCAAATTTTGCCGGGCTCCTTCGAATATGCCCTCTGTTCTTTGATTGACCATGAGATGGATCTCTCCGAGTTTGATCAACGTTTTCGCAATGACGAGGGTGGCGCGCCAGCCTATGCCCCAGCCTTGCTGCTCAAGATTATCCTCCTGGCCTATTGGCGAGGATTGGTGAGTTCCCGCGCCATTGAAAGCGCTTGTCAGCAGAATGTCCTCTTTATGGCGGTCTGTGGCGGGGCCACGCCCCACTTCACCACCTTAGCGACTTTTGTCAGCACGGGGGGCGAGGCCCTCTGTCATCTCTTTACCCAAGTATTAATGGTCTGCGATCGCCAGGGCCTGATCGGGCGGCAGCTCTTTGCGATTGATGGGGTGAAACTGCCCAGCAACGCCTCCAAGGCGAGAAGCGGCACGCGCAAAGAGTTACAGAGGGAAGCGAAGAAGATGAACCGTGCCGTGCGGAGGCTGGTGGCGCGCCATCGCCAAGAGGACCTCACGCACACCTACGAGCCCTCGTTGCGCACGCGCGAAGTGCGCCAAGGGGAGCGCCTGAAGCGAGAGGCCGAGCAAATCCGGACCTGGCTCCAGGCCCATCCGAAAGACCGGCGAGGCGTGCGTGGCGGAATCCGCAAGTCGAATCGTACCGACAATGAGTCGGCCAAGATGGCCACTGGCAAGGGAGTGATCCAAGGGTATACGGGAGTGGCGGTGGTCTATGAGCAGCACCAGATCATCGTGGACGCGCAGGCGCATGGGGTGGGGCAAGAACAGGAACTGCTACTGCCGGTGCTGGAGGCCGTGCACACGCTCCGGGCGGACGCCACGGTCATCACTGCTGATGCGGGGTATTATAGTGAGGACAACCTCAAACAGCTCGCCGAGCAGGGGATCGACGCCTACGTGCCCGATAACGGCCACCGCAAACGTGATCCGCGCTACAACGGTCAGGAGAAACACCGCCGCAAACCATCGCCGCTTTACAACAAAGGAGCTGTCCCCGCCACACCGCGCTTGTTCCGCTCGCAGGATTTCCAGCTGGCAGAAGATCACTCCCCTTGTGTGTGTCCGGTGGGCGAACGCCTCTACCGCAACGGGCACCACCGGGATTTGCAGGGCTTTGTGGCACTGAAGTTCACGGGGCGCAAGACCGCCTGTGGGCCCTGTGCCATCCGAGAGCGCTGTTTGCGGAATCCCAACCAGACTCCCGTGCGGCAAGTTGCCGTTCGCTTGGGGCCGACGGCGGGCAAGCCTGAGACCTATACTGCGCAGATGAAACGTAAGATCGACAGCCCCACGGGCAAAGAAATGATTACGCGCCGCTTCGCGACGGCGGAGCCGGTCTTTGGCAACCTACGTCACAACAAACGGTTGGACTGCTTTACGCTGCGGGGCCGCACCAAGGTCGATGGGCAATGGAAACTGTACTGTGTGATGCAGAACATTGAGAAGTTGGCGCATTGCGGATATGCGAGGTGAACATGGAGACCGAGCAACAACGTCACATGAGGGGCCAAAGCCTGCCGCCCTGGCGGCGTGGCGGCCTCTTTCGCACCAACGCGAAGGCCCTGCTGGGAAGAAAGGGCTTTCCCGCGTCTGGTTGGAGTCTGCTGCGCCTGCCTCTAGCCGACGGGAAAGAGGTTTTTCTACAGCCTCGTTAGGCGACTACCGAGGGAGTCCTATGAGCCAAAGTAACGGATCTATACCTCTTCAAGCGGTCATTGATCTATTTGCTTATGTCGAAAGGTCTCACAACCTGACGGCCGAAGGCCTTATAAATTCACTCGGAGGCAACCCAATCGCATTTCTTTGTCAAGCGATTCGAGATTCTTATTGTGAGATTAACGTCAATGATCTCGTAAGATTGGCCTTCGAGGAAGGAGTTGAAATCGACTGTTCCTGGAAAAGCCTTTCTCCTTTTGTGAGTATGCACTCCGATCCTCAATTTCCAGAATATGCCGTTTCCTTCTTTCACAGGATGATCACCAAAGACACGGCCAGCCTCAGGATTATTGATCCACAGGCCGGTAATGGGGCGTTCCTCATGTGTGCACTCGACGCAGGAGGAGCCGTTTGGGGTGCCGGGAGGGTTGAGAATGCATATTCCAACGTTGCCGAGTGTATCTCTAAGACATCAAAGAACGTCGAATGGTGGATTCGCCAATCTCACAATGTTGCGGATAAATCGGATTGCCAGCCTTTCGATCTCCTTATAAGCATCGATCCAGATCCGCAATCAGTGGTCGCAGACTTGACCTTCCTCAGGGATAAGCACGGGACCGTTCTTCTTGTGTTGTCCGACGATTTCTCCAAAGACTCGCGTTCACGGATTCTACTGGAATACCTCGAAAAGGAGGCGGGTCTCATGCTTACGGCGTTTATTTCCTTTTGCATTCCAGGCTCTTCCTCTTCGGACCCGACACGGCCAAGCAAAAACCAGGGCATTGGTCTTGCCTCACTACGCCGTTTGGATATCGGTGGATCAGTATTTCTAGCGGCTCTCTGTGCGGAGAAAGCGCACAACGAAGCGGTATGGAAGAACCTCTCTTGTCGTCGTGACGGATTAAACCTTACCGAAGGGCGACTTGTCAGCTCAAATGAATTTAATGGATTTTATTTCGAGTACATCGAGCAAAATCTCCCCCGGCATTATAGAACTGTTAAAGAACTGTTAGGACGAACTGAGCTTGAACTACGACAACTCATACGAGCGAAATATGAAGCACGATGGAAGGGCTCTGCGGAGCTTCGGATGTGTAAGGCTGTTGGTGAATCGGAGTGGCAGACCGTCGAACGAAACCGAGACAAGTACAAGTTGCAATACAGATCGTCACCTGAGCCTCGCGACATCCTTCAATTCTGCACTCTCGGACAATTGCAGAAGCTGATAGAGAATTCCGACGCGTGGTCTCTTTTCACACGTATGTTTAAGGACAAGCGTGAATTGGAAGACCTTTTTCGGGCCATTATCCCTCAGAGAAACGACATGGCTCATCTTCGTGACCTTCCAGACATCGAACTTCTTCGCTGCGAAGTCGCATGCCGAGATATCTTGAACATAATACAGAAGGAGTTGGGTCGGATTCTCACTGAAGGTTGATTGTGAGAATAGTAAGGATAGCTTGAGGATTTTTCGGTCTCACACGTTAGCTTCCGTTAGCGGCCTACGCACCCAGCCCGTCGGCATATTCTGGGAAACAGTCTGGGAGGGTCGAAAAAATGGAGCCACTATCGTTAGAAGGTAGGTGTCCGTCCATTGAAGACATGAGTACGTTGCCAACCAGTGCCGAACCATCGGGCTGCACGTGACCCGGTCCAGTAGGCTATTCGGAAGCATTGCACTTCCATCAATGGATGGCCAAGGCACGTGAGCCCCGTGCGTTAGACATCCATTCCCTACATCGGGGGAATAGATTTGAGAGTTTTCCCAACAATCGTCTTGTATATAGAATCATGGACGTTCTCAAGTAAAATAAACCTACTGTCAGGTGGATCACCCTTCTCCCCCTTACCCCTAGTAATTGAATCGCAAATATCTATCAGTGCCGACTTTGATTGCTCAATCACATCACTCATGTGTAGAATTTCTAATTTTTGTTTCTCTATGGTTAATTTCATGTCTGCCCTTTCTGCTTCTTCTACTGACAGGCGATATGGAGAAATAAGTATTCCCATGATCCACGCCGCCACAATCAATGCCGTAGAGACAAGAAAGACAACAAGGGCTACCATACGCCCACCATCTCCAGGGGGACATGCGAGAAAATAGAGACCAAGTACACTCGCAAGGCTACCGCAAAATGCAAAGGTAGTGTGAAAAGGAGAAAGAGAAATCCAAAACAGCCGTAAATAGTATTTTGCCATGCTTTGGATTGTACACACCGAAGAGAAATTCCGCCAAGGGAAACAAAAGATTGTCTAACCCTCGGCTCCAGGGCATCGCGGCCCGGTGGCCGCTCGCCCTGAGCCGGGACGTTAGCCATCTCAAAGGAGATGCTGTAAACTTGTAGGTCTTAATGAGCATGAGCTGAGTATGGCGATGATCGACGAGAGAAGGCGGAAAAATTGAGGCTGACCAGTTCGAGTTCTCGAAACATGCAACTGACCAAAGCATCGTTCATCGTATTAGCGTCCAAGAAGTGCGAGAACTCTTCGGCAGTGCCGAAGTGATTGAAGATTATCCCGAGGACAAATATGACCCGAGTTGTCTTCTCTTCGGGCGAACGACAGCAGGACGGCCCCCGCATATCCAATGCAGCTACCCATCACGCCCGCTGATCAAGATCATTACACTGTATGAACCAGAGCCAGCCCGGTGGATGGACTTCAAGAGACAGAGAACCCCATGAACGAGAGAGAAGAGCACCTCGTGAAGCGCCGAGTGACATATACCTTGGAGCATGAAGGAAAGTTCTACATTGTGGAGAATGTCCCAGCTCGGGTTAACGAGGAGACGGGTGAACAATATTTCTCCCCTGCGACCGTGGAGCACTTGCAAAGACTGATTCTTGGACAGAGCAAGCCCCACCGCATCCTGGAAACGCCAGTGTACGAGTACGCAGAGTAGCGGGAACCAGAGCTGGCGAACTTGGCGCGCCAGTGCATCACGGCCCGGTTGCGATTCGGCATAAACTGAAAGGTCTCGGTTGGGGCCTTGCCGCTACGCTAGTGTTCGAGTTGGAGCGGAATCCGCACTCCATTCGTAAAGAGTATGCCGTCAAAATCTTAGCCAAAGTGGCAGTCTTTATTTCTACAGACGTCCAAACAGAGGTGACGCTATGAACATCCAAGTCAAACCCTTGAGTGAGCTCACACGCCACGCGATTGATCTGCTCGCCAAAGAAATGGGAGTAGTGGACACCGTACGGTTTCTCAATCAGTTCACGACAGGGTACCGTGACTACACAGAAGAGCGAGAAACCCTGTTCAAGGAACTGACGCTTGACGAGATCTTAGCGACAATGAAGGATGAATCCAGCCAGCCATAAAGTATTGCCTTTCTGGCAATGGTGTAATACTTTCTCGTCATGGAAACAATCTCACTAAAATTTCCTCCGCATCTCATCTGGTCGAAACGGAAGCGAAACGACGTCGGGTGAGCAAATCTGCTGTCATTCGCGCTTGTGTGAAAGAGGTGCTAACGAAGCCCCCGCAAACAAAACGGCGGCTCTCCTGCGCGGATCTCATGGAAGAGATCATCGGTTCGCAACCTGGCCCTGCTGACGCCTCCAGCAATAAAGACTACCTCAAAAGGTCTCTCTTGAAGCATCACTCCTAGGCCGACAAATCATTCCAGTTCTGACGCCGCCAAGCTGTAATGCCACACTTCAGTCCCGAATCCCTCTCTCCTCTGCTCATCATTGACGGCTTCAACGTCTTGCATGCTGGTGTTCTCGTCGGACGCGACCGCGCGGAGTGGTGGAAAGAAACGGCGCAACGTCGTCTTGTCTCTAGAGTAGAACAGTTTCCTCATGAGCAGGAAACGGAACTGTGGATTGTCTTTGATCGACGCGCGAACAAAGAAGGCCACGTGAGCGATGTAACCAGCGCTGATCCCCGTATCCGTATCGCCTATGCCCCGTCAGCCGACGATTGGATTGTGGCGCAGGTTTCCGAGCTCGCTCACCAACGAACGACCACTGTCGTGACCGGGGACCGCCCGTTGCGCGAGCGTGTGCGCCGCGTGGGTGGCAGTCTGCTCTCGCCTCTGCAATTTCTGGCAGTTTGCCAGTAGCCGGGGTGTTTTCTTTCCGCATTTTCTTGTACAAACCTGAGAACTTCAGAAAGAAAGATGAGCACGATGGCTAGTTACGGACTCACTGACGACGTGCGCGCTCTGCGTGAACGTGTCAAGAAGTTTATCAATGAAGAAGTCATTCCCGCCGAGCCAGTCCTTATGCACGAGAACGAGGAGTCGGACCACATTCTTGAAGAGCTAAAGCAGTCGGCGAAACGCCAAGGCTTGTGGGCGCTGGGTCATCCCAAAGAGATTGGCGGCGGCGGCATTCCGTTCATGTCGTTTGTGTATCTCAACGAGATCATCGGTCGCTCGTATTGGGGCCAGGCTGCTATCGGTTCCATCACGATGCAAGACTCGCTGATGCTTCACCACTACGGCACGGTGGAGCAGAAGGAACGCTGGCTCAAACCACTGGTCGCAGGCGAAATTTTGCCTTCGGTTGGTTTGACCGAACCCGAGGTGGCGGGCTCTGACCCAACCTTGATGCAGACCACAGCGACGCTCGACGGCGACACCTGGGTCATCAATGGTCACAAATGGTTCACCACCGGCGCCAATATCGCCGCCTTCACCACGGTCTTCTGCCAGACTGAACCGGAAGCGCAGCGCCACGCCAAGTTTTCCGCCATCATTGTACCGACCGATACTCCTGGCTATGAAATCGTTCGCGTCATACCGACGATGGGCCACACCGGCGGCAACCATTGTGAGATCCGCTTCACCGACGCGCGTGTCCCGCGAGGAGCGCTTTTGGGCAAACGTGGAGAAGGGTTTGTCATCGCCCAGAAACGTCTGGGCCCCGGACGGATTTTCCACTGCATGCGTTGGCTCGGCCAAGCACAGCGTGCGTTTGAACTCATGTGTGAACGCGCGAAGACACGGTTCACACATGGCTCGATGTTATCCGAGAAGGGTGAGATTCAAGCCTATATCGCCGAGTCGGCGGCGGAAATTCAAGCTGCACGTCTGATGACGCTCGACGCCGCCCGTGCAATGGATGAAGGCGACGAGGCGCGCGTCGAGATTGCGCTGATCAAATTTTGGGGCGCGCGCATGGTGCATAATGTGATCGACCGCGCCATCCAAGTGCACGGCGGACTGGGGCTCACTTCGGATACGCCGCTGGAGTTTATGTACCGTGAAGCACGCTATGCGCGTATTTATGACGGTCCGGATGAAGTGCACCGCATGACGGTCGCTCGACGACTGCTGAAAGATCCTTTCAACGGAACGCCGTGGGCATAAAGAGCCGTGACGACAAAATACCCTTCTCCAGACCAAATCGCCCCGCTGCTGACCGATTTCCTCAAGCGTTCATATCAACTTGCATCCCGTCAGCTCCGTATCGAGCATTTGCAGTTGTTGACTGGCGGAGCGTCGCGGCAGACGTGGTCATTTGACGCGATCGTCGAACAAGCGGACGGTCAGATCATCACGTTGCCGTTGATTCTGCGCAGCGACCCGCAAGAAGGGCCACAAGCAGTAATGGGCCGCGACCTGGAGTTTCACGTGATCGAAGCGGCTTACGCCGAAGGAGTGCTCGTCCCCAAACCCTATTTTCTTGGCGACGAAAGCCTGGGAGTCCCATTTTTCATCATGGAGCGGATCGAGGGAGAAACGATTCCTCGGCGCTTGTTCCGTGACCGCGACTACAGCCAGGCCCGCCAGATGATGACGAAGCAGTTAGGCGCCCGCCTCGCACGCATTCATCGCGTGCCGCTCGAACGATACCGTCTTGAAGGACTCTCTGGTCCCCAGGCGGGTCGCTCTCCAGCAGAAGAAGAAATCGTCCGCTACGAAATGATGTACGAAACGATGGCGAGAGAACCGCACCCCGCTTTCGAGCTGGCCTTTCGTTGGTTGCGGCAACATATCCCCGCGCAGCAAGAACGTGTGCTCGTGCACGGGGATTACCGCATGGGCAATGTGATGTTCGGCCCCGAAGGGCTACGCGCCATTCTCGACTGGGAACTCGCGCATGTCGGCGATCCGTTGGAAGACTTGGGCTGGATGTGCGTGCGCTCCTGGCGCTTTGGCAACGATCATTCACCGGTTGGGGGTGTCGGAACGAGAGAAGAATTTTGGTGCGCGTATGAAGAAGCCGGAGGCTATGCGGTGGACCCAGCCCGCGTCCATTTTTGGGAAATCTTCGGCAATTTGCGTTGGGGCGTAATCTGCCTCAACATGACGCAACCGTTTCTCGATGGCCAGAATTCCAGCATCGAGCTGGCGGCGATCGGTCGACGCACGGCGGAAACAGAATGGGAGCTCGTTCATCTGATGGAGGAATGATGCAAGATCGTCCAGCCGTGCATGAAATACTTGACGCGGTCACACAGTTTCTTAATGAAGAGGTCGTACCCAACTTAACGGGCTCCCGTCAGTTCTATTGTCGCGTCGCCGCCAACGCGCTGCGGGCGGTCGTACGCGAACTCGACGCAGAGGAAACTCAACTGACTGCGGAATGGGAGCGGCTGAATGGACTGCTCCCGCAAGAGGCCCAGCCATCGACGCAGGCGGCGCTCAAGCAGGCCATTCGTCGGCGCACCGAAGAGCTGTGTCGATGCATTCAGCATGGAGACGCCGATTCCGGCCCCTATCGAGAACAAGTGCTTGCCCACGTGCGCGAGTCCGTACGCGAGAAACTGGTGGTCAACAACCCCGGCTGGATTCAACGCCCTGCGTCGTAGCAGAGTCGATTAGAGCAACAACAACACGGACACAATCACCACCCACGCCACATCGAGAAAATGCCAATACATGGCGCAATACGTCACCCCGATGTGATCAAAACTGGAATAGCGTTCCCGTGAGGCGCGCACCGTACACACGGCCAATGGTACGAAGCCACCGAGTACGTGGAGCGCGTGTAAACCTGTTATCAAAGCAAAGGAGAACGCGAAGAGCGTTCGCGCATTTGTGGGCAACTGGATATTGTCAAGCGACAGCCACACCCGCGTCTGGTTGGCGAGAAATCCCAGCGCCAGCAGAAACGTCACGAGCAGGATCCAATAGAGTTCCCGGGTGCGGTTGCGGCGAATCAGGCGCAGTCCTTGTTCCAACACGACACTCACCGCAAGCAGGAACAGCGTGCTGATCCACAACTTGCGCGTCAGCCCCGGAACCGCATCAGCACGCCAAGCACCCGTCTCAACCGTCACCATTAAACACGCGGTCAGCGTCGTAATGAAAAGCACCGACAAGGACGCGATGAACCACCGCATGCCCACCATGCCGGCTCTGGTCGCGGACACTGGATACGGCGGGTCCTGCCCTGGAACAAGACGGAGCCGAACCATTGTTTTGTGAAAAGGGCGTCGCATATCAAGTCGACTATCTCAGTTAGTCTCAAGACGATTGGGGTAAAGTGTTGCTCTATGCTTCTCTTTTTGTACTGTCAACAATAATAATTATTCGTCACGAGGCAGGCTCAAGCAACCTAGGCCTTGCGCTTCTTTGCACTCCCTGGCAATACGGTCACAATACCACCATCATAAAGGAGGATTTCCTCATGCCCGCGAAAAAAGCCGCGAAACCGGCGAAACCCAAATTCGACCCGATCGGCGCGTCACTCGTTCATACCGACAAAGGCGAATGGATCCAAGCCGGCGACGGCAACGAATTCCAGGTCTTGCGCATCAGCAAAGAGACCGGCGCGTGGAGCGCACTCGTCAGAGCAAAGGCGGGGCAAGTGAACCCGCCCCACACCCACATTGGTCCGGCGGACTTTTATGTGATCTCCGGCGGCTTCGATTATCGTGGCGGTTCTGCTCGCGCTGGGGATTGGGTTTACGAACCAGCTGGCGCCGTCCACGAAGCCACGTCACATCCCGTAGATACTGTGTATCTCGCCAATGTGTATGGTCCTGTCGCCTTCCACGGCCCGGATGGCAAATTCTCCGGCATCCTCAACGGCCATGTTGTCCAGGCGATGCTGGACGCCGCCAAGCAGAAGAAAAAAATGAAGAAAGCTGCATAGGCGACTCTCCGAAAATTCCTTCCGAGGATGTGCGCAAAAGAACAATCCCCCTGCCAGCCGCTCCGTGCCTGTCGGCCCCCTTTCACCGAGGGGGCGACGAAGGCGAAGCCAAGCGGGGGATTTGTCGTGTAGAGCGAAGCAAGGGGTCTCCTCATGCCCAAACGAAAAGTCTTAGTCGCCGGCGCGTCCGGTCTCGTGGGCTTCGCCGCAGTGAAGCATTTTGCCCAACTGCCAGACTGGGAAGCCGTGGGCGTCTCGCGTCGTATCCCGCCAGGTCTCGAAGGCGCGACGCTGGTCTCCGTCGATCTGCTGGACAAGGCGCGCTGTGCCGAAGTCTTTAGCCAGATGCGCGATGTCACCCACGTGGTTTACGCCGCGTTGTACGAGAAACCCGGCTTGGTGCGCGGCTGGCAAGAGCGCGACCAGATGGAAACCAATTTGGCCATGCTCCGTAATCTCTTCGAGCCGCTTGCCGCCGTCGCCGCCAAACTCCAACATGTCTCTTTACTCCAAGGCACGAAGGCGTACGGGGCGCATATCGAACCGTTCCCCGTGCCAGCGCGCGAACGCTGGCCCCGTCATCCGCATGAAAATTTTTACTGGCTGCAAGAAGATTATCTGCGCGCCCAACAAGCAGGCAAGGATTGGCATTGGACGATCTTCCGCCCGCAGATTATTTTTGGTGAATCGCTCGGCAGCAACATGAATGCCATTCCCGCCATCGGCGTGTATGCCGCCCTATTACGGGAAGCAGGCAAGCCGCTCTCGTTTCCCGGCAGCGCACCGTGGCTGACCGAAGGGGTGGATGCGGACCTGCTGGCGCGCGCCTGCGCCTGGGCTGCCGCCTCGCCCGCCGCAGCCAACGAAACTTTTAATATCACCAATGGTGATGTGTTCGTGTGGCAAAATGTCTGGCCCGCGATTGCAGAGACGCTCGGCATGGAAGTCGGTCCGCCCCAGCCCCTTTCTCTGATGGAAGAAATGCCGAAACATGACGCTGAATGGGCGGCGATTGTCAAGAAGTATAACCTTCGCGCTCCAGCCAGCCTCAAAGAGTACGTTGGTCAGTCGTTCATCTTCACGGATCTGATTTTTGCCCAAGGAGTGGACCGGCTACCGCCGTCCATGCTGGTCAGCACCATCAAAGCACGGCAAGCTGGGTTCCACGATTGTATGGACACTGAAGACATGTTTCGCAAGTGGTTCCGGCGCTTTCAAGAGCTACGCCTCTTACCGCCAGTGTAAGGAGATGGTCCTCATGAAATTCGGCATCCTTCATGACTTTCGCAACCCGCGCCAATGGCGACGCCCGTGGTCGGAGTTCTACCAAGCCACCCTCGATCAGATCGCACGAGCAGATGAACTCGGCTACGACAACGTTTGGCTCGCGGAGCACCACTTTGCCGACGATGGATACAATCCCTCACCGTTGACGACCGCCGCCGCCCTTGCCGCTCGCACCACTCGCATTCGCATCGGCACCTATGTGATGTTGATGCCGTTCCGCCACCCGGTGCGCGTGGCGGAAGATACGACGTGTATTGATATTCTCTCTAATGGCCGGTTCGACCTCGGTGCGGGGCAAGGCTATGCGGCCAAAGAATTCGAAGCCCACCATATTCCACGTAAAGAACGCTCCGCCCGTCTCGCGGAAGGCGTGGAACTCGTGCGCCGTTTGTGGACCGAAGAGAACGTCACGTTCGACGGCAAGTTTACCCGGGTAAAAGGCATGACGTTATCGCCACGCCCCGTGCAACAGCCGCATATTCCGCTCTGGATGGGCGCGCGCGCCGAGAAAGCCATTCAGCGAGTCGCGCGCATGGGCTGCCATCTCATGGCGACACTGGGGCCCGATCCTGCCCCGCTGTATCAACAAACGCTCAAGGAAAACGGCTACGATCCAACCAAGTTCAATATCGGTCAGGTGCGTACGGTTTATGTCGCCGCTACGGAAGATCAAGCATGGGACGATACCCAGGATCACTTGTTCAACTCGATGGAGTATTACGGAGAAATTCTCTCCGAAGCGAATGATGTACCCGGAGACAAAACCATCTGGCCCTTCAAAAACCCAAGCGAGATGCGCCGCGCCCTCTCAGGCCACGTCATGATCGGCACGCCAGACCAAGTGATACAACACCTCGAACGCTTCCGGAAAAGCTACCACTGCACCCATCTCGTTATGGGGGTACAGATGCCTGGCATGGACCCCGCGAAAGTCACGCGCTCTTTGGAACTCTTCGCCAAAGAGGTGCTGCCGAGTGTGCGGAAATAGAGGGTTCAGGTTACGAGCATCAACTCAGCGAGAGAACCACTTCCATACTGGCGTGAAGAGAAACGCGAGTGGGCCTGATTTTCGTTGTGCCAGGACAGCCTCATCTCGTGAGGTCAAGAAGAAGAGCAGTAAGCTGCCGATCCCCCAAAAGAGGCCAAGCACGAAAAAGGTCTGCATGCGTCCTACAGGATTCCGTAGGCCTCGATACGGACCGAGAAACCAACGGCTAGAGACGAGCGCACGATTTTCCCATCCCCAAAAAATCGCCAACGCGTGCTCGTCCTCCGCCGCCACCGGCGCTGAGGACGGCAGATGGAGCGCCTGCCCAGTGAGCCGTGCTTGCCTGGGCGTATAAATCGGATCACGCAGTATTGCCGGCCACCACAACACAATGGCCACCGAGCACAGCCGTAAACTCCAGAGGATGATTTGTGTAGCAGTTCTTCGCATGGACAACGTTGCTATTATCGGCTGAAGACGAAGAATTCTTGATTCCCGACAGGACATGATGCGCATCGGAGTTGCGGAACGTTGAGCAGGCAGGTAAGAAACACCCCATCTGCACTCGCGACTGAGGAGGGGAAGTGTATGCATGCAAGGAATTCAACAAGCAAGTTCATGGGCGTCTGGATGAAATGGCTCATTGGCGGCGCCTTTTTCGGAATACTGTTCTCTCCTACACGTCTTGTGTTCTCGGAAGATGGCTATCCCGCCGATTATAAACCGTCCAAACCGGCGGAAAAAGGCGAGACCAATGTGATTAGCCGCATGATCGCCGTCGCCACCTATATGAATGACAAACTGACTGCCGCCGGCGGCAAAGACTCTCCGCTGTGTTACCGGAACTGTGTCACGATTCCTTACAACGACATTATCAAGTGCACGGAAGCCAAGGGCAGTTACGCCGCCAGCGAATCGTGCGAAAAAGAGGCCGCCGGAAAGATGGCGGCGTGTGATCCAAAGTGTAAATAGCGCGTCGTTATTGGCTGACGAAGCTGGTTACGAGAAATGGGGCATCACTTCACGCGCGAAGCGCTCCATCGATTTCAGCGTGGCCCTGTGGTCCAGCAGCCCAAAGTTGAAATAGAGAATGACCTCCTCAATGCCTGCGGCTTCGCACTTCTTGAGGACGGAAATGCAGGTGTCGGCGTCGCCAGTCACGACGCTGCGCTCGCCGAAATCTTCAGCTTTCATTTTCTGTAATCGCTCGACGATGTCAGCAAAGTAGGCGATATGCGGCGGCGCCGAAGCGCGGTCGCCGGGAAATGCAGGCAGCACGGAATGGAGATAGAGCCGTAAGCGTTCTTTGGTCGCCAACTCTTCGGCTTTATTGTCTACTATGTTTACGAAATACGAACACTTGGCGCGAGCGTCCGGATGACCGTGACTTGCGGCCAGGTCTTTATACGTCTGCACGGCAGCGGCGACGCTGCCGAACATCATCGCCGCTGCGAACGGAGCAAATAGCGTATGAAACCCTTGTTCCGCCGCCATTTCAACGGTCGGGCGGCTGAAACAGGCCACGTAAATGGGAGGATGCGGTTGTTGCACGGGGCGAGGTAAACAGGTCGTGGGCTCAGGCAACGAGTAGAACTGTCCGTGATAGGTGAATTCTTCCTGGGTCCAGGCTGTGCGCAACAGGTCCAGCCCTTCACTAAAGCGATCACGGCTCTCTTCAAAAGGAATCCCAAAAGCGTCGTATTCCCGTTTGTCATAGCCGCGCCCCGCCGAGAATACGGTCCGTCCGTCGCTCAACAGATCGAGAAGAGCAAATTCTTCGGCGACGCGCAGGGGATGCTGACACGGAAGCAGCACTGTGGCGGGCGCGAGCTGAATCCGCTTGGTCTTGGCGGCGACATGAGCCAGAAACACTGATGGCGACGGCAAGCAGCCGAACAGCCCAAAGTGGTGCTCCGGCACCCAAGCCGAGTGATAACCAAGTTCTTCGGCAGCCTGGCATTCTTCCAGCACGTCGCGCAGAAACTGGTTTGGGTCCCGTCGGGCAGCCCCGTAGGCTGGTGGATTGTCGGTTAACGTAAAATAGCCGAATTTCATACTAGACCCCTGCTGACGTGAACGTGGCGGCGACAAGCGCTTGCGCCTCTTCTTGAATACGTCGGAGATGCGGTTCTCCAAGAAAACTCTCCGCATAAATTTTGTAGACATCTTCCGTGCCAGACGGACGCGCGGCGAACCAGCCGTTTTCGGTGACGACTTTCAGCCCGCCGATCCCTGCGCCATTCCCCGGGGCAGACGTGAGCACCGAAAGAATTTTTTCTCCGGCTAGCTCAGAGGCTTGCAGTTGTTGCGGTGAGAGTTTTTGTAAAATAGCCTTCTGGGCTGGCATGGCGGGCGCATCAATGCGTTGATAAACAGGCGCGCCGAACTCGCGAGTGAGGTCTTGATAGCACTCGCCAGGGTCACGATCAAATTTGGCGGTGATTTCCGCCGCCAGCAGTCCTAAGATCAAGCCATCTTTGTCCGTGCTCCAGACCGAGCCATCACGTCGTAAGAATGAAGCCCCAGCGCTTTCCTCACCGCCAAAACCGAACGAGCCGTCCAACAGCCCATCTACGAACCATTTGAACCCGACCGGCACTTCAACGAGTCGCCGTCCAAGCTTGGCCGCCACCCGATCAATCATGCTGCTGCTGACCACAGTTTTGCCGACCGCCGCGTCTGTCCGCCAACCTGTCCGCTGTTGGAACAGATAGGAAATGGCGACAGCAAGGTAATGATTGGGATTCATGAGCCCAACACTGCGAGTGACAATACCGTGACGATCGTTATCGGTATCATTGGCGAACGTGACATCAAAGTGGTCGCGCAGCGCGATAACGCTGGCCATCGCGTGGGGCGAGGAACAATCCATGCGAATTTTCCCATCCCAATCCACGCTCATGAAACGAAACGTGGGATCGACCGTAGTGCTAACCACGGTCAGCCGCAGCCCGTAGCGTTCGGCAATGGGCTCCCAATAGGCCACGCCCGATCCTCCTAGTGGATCCACACCGATCGACAGTTTTGCATTGCGGATAAGGTCCATGTCAATAACCGCATCAAGATCGTTGACGTAAGCATTGACATAGTCGTGTCGATGGGTGGTGGCTGCGGTACGCGCCCGCTGGTACGGAAGCCGCCGCACGTCGGACAAGTCATCAGCAAGAATCGCGTTGGCTCGGTCCTCAATCCAACGCGTCACCTTTGTATCCGCCGGACCGCCATGCGGAGGGTTGTATTTGAAGCCGCCATCTTCCGGCGGATTGTGCGACGGCGTAATCACAATGCCATCAGCGAGGCCAGCTGTGCGGCCACGATTGTACGTCAGGATGGCGTGCGAGATCACAGGCGTGGGCGTGTAGCCGTCGTCTTTGTCAATCATCACCTCGACACCATTGGCCGCTAACACTTCCAGCGCACTCACGAAAGCAGGCTCCGATAGCGCGTGCGTGTCCATGCCGAGCAACAAGGGACCAGAAGTCCCTTGTTGCCGCCGATACTCACAAATCGCTTGACTGATGGCGAGGATGTGCGCTTCGTTGAACGCGCACTTCAGGGCGGAGCCCCGATGCCCCGACGTACCAAACGCGACGCGATGTTCGCGCACCTGGGGGTCAGGTCGTTCGGCGTAGTACGCGGTAATCAACCGGGGAATGTTAGCGAGCAGCGCCGCTGGAGCCTGCTGTCCCGCTAAAGGACTTGTGCTCATGAGTCAAATTCCTCAAAATCGTCCTACGCTGCAATCACAATTTTGCCAAAATGCGCGGCGCTTTCCATCAGTTTGAGCGCGGCGCGCGCCTCAGCAAACGGGAAAACTTTGTCAATCACCGGTTTGGTCTGCTGGATCGCCATCGCCTTGTTCATCGCGTCAAACATCTCCCGCGAGCCGACGTAGACGCCTTGTAGGCGCAGACCTTTCATCAGCATGGGATAAGGATCTATCTTCCCGGCAAATCCAGTCAGCACGCCAATCAGACTGATCGTACCGCCAACGCGAGAGGCTTTAAAAGATTGCTCCAGCGTGCCAGCCCCGCCGACTTCGACGACGTGATCTACTCCCTCCCCCTTCGTCAGCTCCAAAGTGCGCTTCGCCCAATCCGGCGTGGTTTTGTAGTTGATCGTTTCCCAAGCGCCGAGTTGTTTGGCCCGAGCCAGCTTCTCATCACTGCTCGAGGTAATGATCACCCGCGCGCCAGCCATCACGCCGAATTGCAAGGCAAAGATCGACACACCGCCGGTGCCCTGCACGAGCACGGTATCGCCCATTTTCAAGTTGCCTTTGGTGACTAATCCCTGCCAGGCCGTCACAGCGGCGCAAGGCAATGTCGCCGCATCCTCGTAAGTCATGTAGTCAGGAATACGCACGATCCCGTCTTCATGCAGCACCACCCGATCCGCCAGCATCCCGTCAATCGATCCGCCTAACGCCGAAGCAAAATGCTCGGAAAGAATGTCTCCCGCGAGCCAATTTTGAAAAAAGATGCCGGCAACACGCTCGCCGGTTTTGACCCGTGTCACGCCTGGACCGACCTCAACGACCTCACCAGCCCCGTCGGAGCAAGGAATTAGTGGCAAACGCACCTGCCGCGCACCGCCATGCTTGACGGTCACAAGGTCGCGGTAGTTCAAAGAAACGGCTTTGACTCTGACGCGGACATGTCCCGCCAGTAGGGCCGGGTCAGGCCGCTCGGAAAGGGTCAACGACTCGATTGCAAAAGTGTCCTTAATTTCCCAGGCTTTCATTCCTTCCTCCTTCGAGGGGAGCCATATAGAAGCCTCCTCGCACAACGTCCTGTAGTGTGTCGCTGGGATTGTACTCAGCTCGGGCGCAGGAGTCGAGACGGCGTCACACGTCGCGACCGACCGCGTTACGGATGTGGGAAATCCCGTCACGCGCCAGCAACCTACGGAGTCCTTGCACAATGCGACGCGGCAGCATCGGTCCTTCGTAGATAAGCCCGGTATAGATTTGCACCAGCGAGGCGCCAGCACGAATCCGCACGTAGGCGTCTCCCGCCGAAAAAATACCGCCGACGCCAATCAACGGCAACTTGCCTTCGACCGTGCGGAACAACAGGCGCAGCACTTCGAGCGCACGGGGCGCGACCGGTTTTCCACTCAACCCACCCTCTTCCCTAATTGAGGAACGCAGCGTCTCCGGGCGCATAATGGTGGTATTCGTGGCAATCAGCCCGGCCACACCTGTAGCAAGAGCGACGTGGGCGATCTCTCGCACCTCATCGTCAGTCAGGTCCGGCGCGATTTTCACCAGAATGGGTTTCTTGACGGTGTGGCGCCGCTCGGCCAAGCGTTGGGCCGTAGCGAGGAGAGCTTCCAGTAAACGCTGTAAACGTTCGGGCTCCTGGAGCTTGCGCAACTCCGGCGTGTTCGGTGAACTGACATTGACAACGAGATAATCGGCGAAGGGCAGCAGCAGCTCGCAACTTTCGAGATAATCCTCAACCGCCTGTTCGAGCGGCGTTACTTTGGATTTACCGATGTTGAATCCAAGGGGGATCGGGCGCGACCGGCCTGGCGGCAAGAACCGTTGCAGTCTCTTTGCGATCGCCGCAGCGCCGTCATTATTGAAGCCTAAGCGGTTGATGAGCGCTTGATCTTGCAGCAAACGAAAAATCCGCGGCTGCGGATTACCGGGTTGCGCCTTGGCGGTAATCGTACCAAGCTCGGCGAAGCCAAAGCCAAGCACGTGCCAAGCGAGCGGTGCGGCGGCATTTTTATCATAGCCTGCGGCGAGACCGACTGGATTAGGGAAGCGCAGCCCCCACAATTCTTGTTCGAGGCGTGGTTCGCGCAGCGGCTGCGCAGCGATAGCGCCGGACCTTTGCATCAGCGTGAGCGCTTGCAGCGCAAGATGATGGGCCTGTTCAGAATCGAACGAGAACAACAGCGGGCGGAGGTAGGAGTAGAGCATGAGGACTAAAGCCGATATTGAACACAAAGGGGAACCGAGTAAGTCTCGCGCTTATTCGGCAGATTATTGGCGCCGAGATGCTAACCAGCGTTCAAGAGATTTTTGACTTTCTCCACTTGCTCTTCCCGCGAGTAGGCCTTCGATGCCGAGATGTTCATCGAGGTCAGGCCATTCGATGGCATAGCCGTCGCCAAGTATCTGCCAGTTTTGTCGCTCTTCTGTCGACGCGTGTAGGAGACGAGGATACCAGGAAAGCGGAATCTCAAGGTTACGGCCATCGGCAAGTGCAATCAGCAACTTGTCCCCGGTGAATTTGACTCCTGTCATTACAGGTTCTGTTTCAAGAACCAAAGTAGTCATGCCAAGCCTCCAAGAGGGTACGTTGATGTTGAACGATCAGATGCGCAATATAATTGAGTTCATGTTCCTTGAAGCCACGGTTTATTGCAAGAGCAATGGGGGAAAGCCAGAATTTTGCAATCTGTCGATCTCGTTTCACGTGGATGTGCGCTGGCTCTCCCCGATCAGAGCTGAAGAACACAAAACTATACGGACCAACCTGCAGTACCGTAGGCATAGCTGTTGACTTGCTTGGAGGTAGGGTGTGTTCCGCTTCTATCCTTCACCCAATCCCATACAACGCGGCGCAGTTGTCCGCTACGATCTTTCGCACTTCGTTCTCTGGTACGCCGGCGAAATCGCGAGCAATCACTTCTTGTGAGCGCGGCCAGGTGGAATCGGAATGAGGGAAGTCCGAGGCCCACATCAGATTATCCACGCCGGCATATTCACGCGTAAGCACGCCGATGCGATCGTCCTGGAACGTCGCGTACACTTGCCGCTTGAAGTAGAAGCTCGGCGGCTCGGGGATCGCTGTGGTTTTTTCTAGATAGCGATACTTTTCGTAGGCGTGATCCATGCGTTGCAGATAATGGCCAATCCAGCCAATGTCATTTTCCGCCGAAACAATCTTCAGCTTTGGGAAACGTTCCAGCACGCCGCCAAAGAGCAGATCACTGAGCGAGCGTTCGATCGCGTGCGGCAATGACGGGTAACTCTTCATCACGCTGGCGCCGATGCCGCTGCCTTTGCGGCCGGTGAGGATATGCAGCGAAAGCGACATATTGTGCGTTTGCGCCGCCGCCCACATTGGGTCCCACACGGGAGTGTCATAAGGTCGATCTTCCGGCGGAATCCCCCAAATGAGACCGCCCTTGAGTCCCAAATTCGCGCAGCGTTCAATTTCGTTGACTGCATCTTGCACTTGATCCATCGGAATCAGCGCAATACCAGCAAATCGGCGCGGGTTATGATTGCAAAAATCAGCCAGCCAATCGTTGTAGGCGCGAAAGCTCGCGGCGCGGAGCCCGCCATCCTCGATGCCGTAGAGCAACATCCCAAGACTGGTGTAGAGCACCTCGCCCTGCACGCCATCGATCTCCTGGTCTTTGACGCGCTGAATTGGGTCCCAGGAACCGGGGCGCACCCCGGGGTAGCCTTTGCTCATTTCCGTCGCATAGTTTTTCGGGTCCACCCCGGCGACGGCGAAGCCGGACACCGAAAAAGGTTGCAGCCCTTCACACACGAAAAAGTCGCCGTGGACGCCATTCACTTCTTTGATGACATTCGGGGCGCGGTCACGATAGCGTGCGTCGATGCGCGACGTCCACACGTCCGCTGGTTCAATCACATGCGAATCGGCGGAGAACACTCGCGATACACTCATACATCCCTCCTTATACAGAACAACACCAAGATCTAGATTTGGGTGTGCCACGGTTAGCTTGCTAACCGTGTTCGTCCGTCGCACTGCTGGACAAGCCAGCAGTGGCACTCGTCGACTCTACCGCTGAGGAAAGGGAGGGTCAAGTTCGAAACACGAGGTTACGGCTGCTCGTGCTCGTTCTGCAACAGGCTCAAAGTGACGAACGCCGCCGCTTGATCGGCGCTCTTTTTATTTGGACCTGCCCCGCTGCCATAGAGTTTACCGGCGATCGATACTTGACTCACAAACTGTCGTTCATGGTCCGGTCCACGCGTTTCAATAACAGTGTAGACAGGCGTTTCCTTGAAAATCTTCTGCGTGATTTCTTGTAGACGCGTTTTACTATCGAACGAAGTGGCGCGGGATTTTTCTTCGATATCCTCAGCGAAATGTCGTGCAACGAGGGCATGCGCAGGGGCGAATCCCCCATCGAGATAGACGGCGCCAAGCACGGCTTCGTAGGCCGCCGCGAGAATAGACGGTTTCTCTCGTCCGCCGCTGCGTTCTTCGCCACCGCCAAGCCGTAACCACTGACCAAGCGATAAGACAGTCGCTTTTGTGGCCAGGACACGCGCGTTAACGAGCGACGCACGCATCTTCGAGAGATCACCTTCTGTAGCCTCAGGAAACCACGCCATGAGCAAATCGCCGATCGCCAAACCGAGAACGGCGTCTCCAAGAAACTCCAATTTTTCGTTATGGGGCTGCCCCGGTCGCCCTTGCGCGGACCGGTGTGTCAAGGCCAAGACGAGCAAGTCCTGGCGTTGAAAGGTGTACTGAAGAAGCTCTTCCAGTTGGGGGATTTCAGGCATAAAGTCAGCGGAGAGATTTTGCATTCTGCATTCCGCATTCTGCATTCTTTTTGAGCATTTCCCCCCACAATGTTTCTCCGTTTGTCCTCGTGATGACAACCGGAACTTCACGGTTCATGAGATCATCCTCGCCTGCAGCAAGCACGCGCAGATAGTTGCGACTGTAGCCTTTCAACCACCCGCTACTCTTGTCCCGAGAATGTTCAAAAAGTACGGACAGCGTCTGGCCGAGAAACTGACGGGCGAAAGCGGCCTTCTTTTGCTCCCCGAGTTTGCGAATGCGGCGAGCCCGTTCATCAATAGCAGGCTGTGGCACTTTGTCGCTGAACTTCGCCGCCGTCGTGCCGCTGCGCACGGAATAGGGAAACACATGAAAATAAGTGAACGGACTTTCTTCAAGGAAAGCAACGCTCCGCGCGAAGTCGTCTTCACTTTCACCCGGAAAGCCAACGATAAAATCCGTGCCAAGCGCAGCGTGAGGCAAACGTTCGCGGAGCCGAGTCAAGACTTCACGCGCGATCCCCGTATCATAACGGCGGCGCATACGCGCGAGTACACTGTCGGCGCCGGACTGCATGGGAATGTGCATGTGTGGGCACAGGCTCTGCGACTCCGCTAACAACTGGACCAGGTCTTCACCAATCTCATGCGGATCAATCGAACTGATGCGCACGCGCGGCACGGGCTGACGCTCTTCAATAGCCTCAAGTAACCAGGTGAGGCTCACAGCGGGCTCCAGATCTTCTCCATAGCCGCCAAGGTGGATGCCGGTTAGCACCACTTCTTGAAAACCGCGCTGCGCCAGTCGATCGAGTTGTTCTAGGACGACGCGCGGCGGCACGCTGCGACTCTTGCCGCGCGACATGGGCACAATACAGAACGTGCAGAACAAGTCACAGCCTTCTTGGATTTTTAGAAATGCGCGAGTTTGACCGTTAAACGTCACTGCGCCAAGCGTATCGACGCCAGGGGCTTTGCCTTTGTCCGTGTTGCGGAGATTACTGACCGCGATACGTTCCGACAGCTCCGCTTTGACAGCGCGGACGAGATCCTCAAGCCGGTTCAACCCGATAACATGGTCCACTTCCGGAACTTTCGCCACAGCCTTGGGATTCACCTGCGCGTAACAGCCGGTCATGATGACACGCGCCTCAGAGTTCATCCGCTTTGCGCGCCGCACCAATTGCCGACTTTCGGCATCGGCTTGATTGGTCACCGTACAGCTATTAACGATGTAAACATCAGCACTGTCGCTAAACGAGACAAGCTGGTGCCCGTCCGCAGTCAGACGATCTTCGATTGTGGCCGTATCGTACTGGTTGACTTTACAGCCCAAAGTGGTGATGGCTACGCGCAGCATGGCCTAGAGCGCTCCCTCAATCCATCCACCGCCCAGCACGCGGTCGTCGTCGTAGAAAACTGCGGCCTGTCCCGGCGTCACGGCAAGAGAAGCCTTCTCGAACCACACTTCCGCTTTGCCCTCAGCTTGTGGAAAAACACGCCCAGGAATTGCGGGATGGCGATAACGGATTTTGACTGAGACTGCCCGTTCACCGTCAACGTGATTATCCGTCCAGCTTACATTCTTGGCCAGCAAACCACGCGCGCCAAGCTGATGCTTCGCTCCGACCGTGACCTGCCCGCTCGTAGCGTCAATCGTAGTGACATATCGAGGTTCAGCAAGTCCACCGAGGCCCAGCCCTCGCCGTTGGCCCACGGTGAAACGATGGATGCCGTCATGCTCGCCAAGTGTATTGCCGTCCTGGTCCACAATTTTTCCCGGTTTGACTTG
The DNA here is from genome assembly GCA_964441775.1 of uncultured Enterobacteriaceae bacterium. Classification (GTDB taxonomy): domain Bacteria; phylum Desulfobacterota; class Binatia; order Bin18; family Bin18; genus SYOC01. The sequence continues at coordinate 29,745 of CAYTVL010000019.1, read as the reverse complement.
GGCAGCAGACAGCCGTTGTTCGATGAAACGTGCGTAATCGCCGTCCGGCACGAAGCAAATGTCCTGGCTCTCCGGCTTCTCGGCGATGCGAAGCCCGAGCATACGCGCTTTTTCGCGCACCTCACTTTTTGTCATGCGACCCACGGGGAACAAGGTGCGAGCGAGCTGTGCTTGGTTCAGGGTAAAGAGGAAATAAGACTGATCCTTCTGACGATCCACCCCACGAGAGAGGCGATATTGGTTCGCTTGCGCGTTGTAGTCAATGCAGGCGTAATGGCCGGTGGCCACGAAATCGGCGTCCAGTTCGCGAGCGCGCTGCCAGAGCAGATCAAACTTCAGATCACGGTTACAGAGCAGACACGGGTTCGGCGTGCGCCCCTGCGCATATTCGCTGGTAAAAACATCGATCACACGATGGCGAAAAGCATCCTTGAGATTGAGCACGTAGTAGGGAATGCCAAACTGCTCTGCAACCCGGCGCGCATCCTGAAAGTCATCAATTGAGCAGCAGCCGCCATCATGGCTGTCTACATTGCCAGCAAGCAACATGGAAATTGCGATCACCTCGTACCCAGCTTCGACAAGCAACGCCGCAGCCACGGCGCTATCGACTCCACCGCTGAGCGCCGCGAGAACCCGCTTGCCGGAAGAGGGCTGAGGGCTCAGGGCTGAGGGCTCAGGAGAATGCGGAGTGCAGAGTGCGGAGTGCGGAGTTGAAGGCATATATCGTAACTTCTTTACTCTTGACCTAATGACTTCGCGCGGCCGTGCGCACGCGTTCAACCACACCAGGCAACACCGTTAACACGTGCTCGATCTCTTGTGGAGTGGTGTATTTGCCGACACTGAACCGTAAGGCGCTTTTGGCGGCGGTTTCCTCACGTCCCAAGGCGAGCAGCACGTGAGAGGGTTCAATTGAACCTGCCGCACACGCCGAACCAGTAGACACGGCGATACCGGCTAAGTCGAGCCCCATCAGCAACCCTTCTCCCGACGCGCCGGCAAACCCGACATTGAGGGTGTTGGCAAGTCGATGACGAAGAGAACCGTTCAGCGTCACGTCAGGAATCGCCGCTTGCAAACCCATCCACAACTGTTGCGTCAATTGTAGACAATGAGCCGCCGTGCTTTCCAGCTCTTGGGCGGCAAGGGTCGCCGCTAGCCCAAAGCCTACGGTTGCCGCCACATTTTCCGTGCCTGGACGCTTCTCACGCTCCTGCGCCCCGCCCAGCATGAGCGGCTGCAACGCCGCGCCTTTGCGCACGTACAAGGCCCCAATCCCTTTGGGGCCGTACATCTTGTGAGCCGAAAGCGACAAAAGATCTACCCCAAGCTGATGAACCTCAAGCGGCAATTTCCCCACAGCTTGCACCGCATCGACATGGAACAACGCCCCGTGCTCTTTGACAACCCGGCTCAACTCAGCGATGGGCTGAATCGTGCCGATCTCGTTGTTCGCTAGACCAATGCTGATCAGCCTGGTCTGCGGCTGCATGGCGGCGCGCAGCTCTTCAACGTTGACTCGTCCCTCTTGATCGACCGGAAGCGTAGTGACGGAGATTCCCTTCTCAGCGAGCCTGCGTAGCGGCTCCAAAACGGAAGAGTGCTCAATCACCGTCGTGATAACATGGACGTTTCGTCCTTGTGTGGCAGCGACCACACCTTGCAACGCCAGATTATTGCTTTCCGTACCGCCGCTCGTGAAGAGGATTTCCGCCGGCCGCGCGTGCAGAAACGCCGCGACACGTTCGCGCGCTTCTTCTAGTCCCTGTTTGGCGCGCCGTCCGGACCAATGAACGCTTGACGGATTGCCAAAATGCTCCCGCAGGTACGGCGACATGGCGTCCATCACCTCCGATCGCAACGGAGTCGTGGCGTTGTAGTCAAGATAAACAGGAACCATAGAAGGTACTGAGAAGAAAACTTTTACTCTTTGGGCTCAGACCAGTTTTCCCAGCCGTACGCGCCTTGCAGTTTCACAAACCGGCACTCGCCGAAGTATTCTTCACGGAAGCCTTTGCGTTCTTTCCACACGCGCACGAGAGTTTGTAGCTCTTCTTCGCCCATCGGCACCACAAGACGCCCGCCAAGACGCAGTTGTGATAATAACGGTCGTGGTAGACAAGGAGCAGCAGCGCCGATGATAATCGCATCAAAGGGGGCTTCGTCTTCCCAGCCCAGCGTCCCATCGCCGATGTGGATGGAGACATTCGTGTAGCCAAGTTTTTGCAGAATCGTCTGCGCGCGTCTGGCGAGGGGGCGCGACATTTCGACTGAGCAGACATGGGCGCCCTGTTCGGCGAGGATCGCGGTCAGATAACCGGAGCCCGTCCCTACTTCTAACACGCGCTCGCCTTCGGCAAGTTTGAGCGTCTCCGCCATGAGCGCAATCATGTACGGCTGAGAGATCGTCTGACCGTCGCCGATCGGCAACGGGTTGTCCTCGTACGCACGGTCTCGCAGCGCTTCCTCCACGAATTCGTGGCGCGGGACTTTTTCCATTGACGCCAATACCAGCGGATCAGAGATTCCCCGCTTGGCCAGTTGTTCTCGCACCATCTGCTCTCGGGCCTGAGTATAATTTAACGCCATGGTAATCGCAGATCGCGCATCTCATGCAAGGCGCGATAGTTTGTGAGGTCAACATGCAACGGTGTCACAGAAATAAACCCGTCATGCACGGCGACACAGTCCGTGCCCTCGTCCGGGTCAAATCCTAAATCATCACCACCAATCCAATAATACTTCCGACCGCGCGGGTCGACGCGCACGTCAATGGTCTCCGAATAGCGCCGTTTGCCTTGGCGGGTGAAACGATAGCCCTTAATCTCTTGGGGAGGCAAGTTCGGGACATTCACGTTTAACAACGTATCCGCCGGCAACCCTTGCGCGCTCACTTCGCGGGCGAGCATCGCAGCAAATTCCGCTGCAGCGGCAAAATGAAAAGGCGGCGTCCACGTCACTAACGAAATCGCAATCGAAGGGATGCCGAGTAATGCGCCTTCAATAGCAGCCGAAACCGTGCCTGAATAGGTAATGTCGTCACCCAGGTTGGCGCCTTTGTTAATGCCAGAGACAACGAGTTGTGGCCGTACCGGCAGAAATCCTTTGACCGCAAGGTTGACACAGTCGGTCGGTGTTCCATCCACAGCGAAACGGTGCGGCCCCAGCTCTTCGATCCGCAAAGGACGATGCAAAGAGAGGGCGTGGCTGACGGCGCTCTGTTCCCGATCCGGCGCTACGGTATAGACCTCGCCGACGGTTTGCAGTGCAGCTTCCAATGCTTGGAGGCCCGCAGAATGAATGCCATCATCGTTCGAGACCAAGATAATCATGGCGACATCTTAACAGAAAACCAAAGAAGAAAGGCGACCACATTTGCAGCCGCCTTTTCTTTTGTGGTCGGGGTGAGCCGATTTGAACGGCCGACCACTCGCACCCCAAACGAGTGCGCTACCAGGCTGCGCTACACCCCGACAGGACTGCCTGTTTCTCTTAGCGTCTAGAAGATAAAGGGGCAAGAGCCTTTCCTACAATTGAGTCATTGTGTCATTGATTCATGGGTGCGATGACGAAATGATGCAATCCGACAATGACTCAATCCTCAAGCGGTCAACAGCCCATTTTTATTAGAGGTAATCATGCCAACCTATCAAGGCGGTTGTCATTGTGGTCGCGTGCGCTTCGCCGTGACCACCGATCTCAGGAACGTGATTGACTGTGACTGCTCGATCTGCACAAAGAAAGGATTTCTGCATGTGATCGTTGAGCTGGAACACTTTCAGCTTTTTTCTCCGCCAGAAGCGGTCACGCTCTACCAGTTCAACACCAAAACGGCCAAGCATTATTTCTGCCCGGTGTGCGGCATTCATGCCTACTACATTCCGCGCTCTCATCCCGACAAGATTGACGTGAACGTGCGTTGTTTAGAAGGCGTGGACATCAGCCGGTTAGCAATCCAGCCTTTTCACGGACGCGAATGGGAAGCCTCGCGTCACACGTTGGATGATTGAGAAACTCTCCGCCTTACTTTTCGTCTTGATAGTTCATATCCAGCGTCACAAACAGGTAGCCGAGCGCCTTGCCATGCTGAATCAACGCTTCACGCATCTCAGGAACCAGCAACCGAGCGAAATCTTCCGGTGGCGCTTGAATGAGCGCAATTCGCGCTTCCACGTGAACGCGATAGAGCGGCAGTCCCAGAGCCTGAAAGATCGACGCCCAGGCGGCGGTCGGATCCTCTGGTAAGGGTCGACGAGTCGTTGTCGTACTCATGTGTAGGGACTGTACTACAAAACGCGGGCAAGCTAAATCCAGCCAGAACAGAGGGTGCAAGCATCTATGGCGACTTCTTCTCTTGGCGTTATTTTTGATCTCGACGGCGTGCTCATCGATTCCGAAGGATTGTACTACCGCGCGTACAGCGACGTGCTCAGACCGTATGGCGTAACCGTCTCGCGCGAAGAGTATGAAGATCACTGGATCGCCCAGGGCAACGGCCCGGAATATATTGTTGCGAAGCATAACCTGCCGATCTCACCCGACGAGATGCGCCAACTGCGCTCACCGATTTATTTGCATCTGCTAGAGACCGAAGTGACGTTAATGCCTCACGTGCAAGAGACCGTGCGTCATCTTGCCGAGTACTGCGCGTTAACCGTGGCGACCAATAGCAACCGCGAGCATCTCGATTCCGTGCTGCGCAAGTTTGGACTTGCGCAATTCTTTCCTCTGACCGTGGCGCGGCAGGATTATTACAAAGCGAAACCCGAACCCGATGCCTTTCTCGTCGCAGCCCAGAAGCTGGGGCTGGCTCCTTCTCAATGTGTTGTCATTGAAGACACTTACAAAGGCGTCCTGGCGGCAGTCCGCGCAGGGATCTCCTGCATTGCCGTGCCCAATGATTACACCCGGCGTAACGATTTCAGCCAGGCGAGTCTCGTGTTACGAAGTTTGCGAGAGTTGACTGTGGAGGTGGTGAAGGAGTTGCTTGATTAGCTGTAGGAGCGAAGCTCTTGCGATGCTTTTGTCTGGATAATTTGCACCTGGTTGGCGAATGCTTCGCCCCTACTGCTCATTATTACTCCAGCTCCTCTAACAACGCCTTTGCCTCTTGCAAGTCTTTTGTATCAAACCCTTCAGTAAACCAGTGGTAGATTGTAGACAACATGACATGAGCCTCGTGCTGCTTGCCTTGTTGCCGCCACAAGCGAGCCAAGCTCACCGTGGCGCGCAGTTCGAGCGATTTGGCTTGCTGCTTGCTGGCGATTTCGATAGCTTTGAGAAAACATGCCTCTGCTTCTTCGACTTTCGACTTGTGGCTTTCAACTTTCAACTGGAGAGTCAGTTCGCCTTTCAGTCGATACAGCGCCGCCTCGCCCATACGCTGTCCAATGTTGTCCACGTTCGCTAATGCCTCATTCAAAGCGGCAAGTCCGTCCTCCCATCGCCCCGCTTTTCCGTACGACTCAGCCAGCATGGCAAGAAATCCCGATAAGCCCAACTCTGTTCGTATGGACCGAAAGGCAGCCAGCCCTTCCTGTAACTGAGCGATGCCTTCTTCCAGGCTCCCCTGGTCGGCTAGCGCCCAGCCTCGTTCCACCATTCCGTACGCCAGCCAGTACGGGAACCCTTGCTCGGTCGCTACGGAAATTACTCTTTCCGCTAGTGCTTGAGCAGGTTGCCCTTCACGACGGAAAATGTGGAGTAAAGCGATAAACCCCAAAGTTACTGCGAGAGCGAAGGGAAAAGGCAATCCTTCAGCCAAGACCATCGCATTGCGACCTCGTTGCAAGGCTTGATCTGGATAGCCCAAATGCCACAGGGTCCAGGCCAAGAAGGAAAGATTCTCCATTCTGATATCATGGGTAAAAAAAGGAGACTGTGGATGTGAGTGGGAATCGTACAGCGCCAGGGATTGCTCCAAATGAAAATGGGCTGAGGTGAATTCTCCTAAGAGGTACAAGGTCCATCCCAACACCCCGTGCGCCTTTGCGAGAGGATACTGGTCTTGGATGCCCTGAGCAAGATGCAGCATCTCTTCCGCCAACTCGCAGCCCTTTTGTAGTTGTCCCCGGTTATTGTAGAAAACTACCTGGCTCCATAGGACGGTCATGAGCTGGGAAGTTTCTCCAAGCTGTTGGCAGAGAGCTTATGTCTGCGTGTAGACTTTTTCCGCGTCTAAGGCGGTATAACCTCTAACGGAGAACATGACGCTACCAAGAGGGAGTTGCAGGGCTAGTTCCTGTTGGGTGCGCTCACGGGTGTCTGGTAGCGTCTTGAGTAATGCGAGTCCTTGCGTGAAGTGATTAATCGCTTCTTGATGAGCATTCCGTCGTGCGGCATTCTCGCCCGCCACTTGTAAATACCGAATGGCCCGTCGATAGTCTTGTCCCTGCTCAAAGTGCAGCGCCAGCTCTGCCGCAATCTCTCCCGCTCGCTGACCATACGCCAACTCCTTGCGCTCGCCCATGCGCAGGTGCCATCGCTGCAATTGGCTCACGCTCACCCGCTCATGCCAGAACTCTTGGTACAGCGCATGCAGAAACCCATAGCGTTCGGCTCGTGTCCCGTCTGGCCACTCACTGAGGCCCATCCGTTTCAAGAACTGCTGCCGCTCCGCCAGCCGTCCACACTGCTGCTCAATCGGGACTATGTCAGTCTCTAGTGCTGCCGCGACCGTGGCCGCCGAAAACTCTTGCCCCGCCAAACTCGCAGCTTCCAGCATACGTTGGTCATTCGGTATGAGTCGTTCCCGCTGGCGCACCAAGAGGTGACGAACACTGTCAGGTGTCCATCCTTCCAACTCGGCAATGTCGCTCTGTATCGTCCAGACGCCGTCATCGGTCTGACTCAAGATCCCACGCTGCATCAGCTCTTGCACCATGCTGGTGAGAAAGAGTGGATTACCACTGGTTCGTTGATGTAAGACCTGTCCCAAACGCGCGGGCAACACGCTCTCGGGAAACCGCAGCGCCAAGTAAGCGTTCACATCGGGCTCGCTGAGCCGTTGCAGCGCCAGCTCGTGCCCCAACTGATGGGCGTAGAGTTCAGAGAGCACCTGTTTCAGCCGATGGCCCTCGCTGAGCATTTCCACAGGGCGATAAGAGCAAAGAATGAAGAGCCGCGCCGGATGAGGTCGTCGGGCCACAAAGGCCAAGAGGTCCAGTGTCGAGGGATCGCTCCAGTGCAGGTCTTCCAGCACCAACACTAACGGGCGTTCGGCGCTTACCACTTCCAGCGCTTCGGCCAACTCCCGCAGCATGCGCTCTTTTGTTACGCCCGCCGTCTTACGTTGCAAAGCTGTCAACTCTTCGTCTGTCAACAACGCTGGCAACTACACGAGCCAGGTTGGCGCTTGTTGACGTAGTAAACCAATGAGCTGGTGGCCGTCGGGGCCACGCCCCAAATGCCCGAGCGCCGACAGCAGCGGCAGATAGGCCTCCCCTGCCCCGTAGTGTTCGATGCATTGGCCGTGGCCCAGCCACACCCCTGGCAACAGGGATCGGGCAACAGGCATCGGTTGGGACAAGTCCATATTCTTCCATTGCCTCATGCTTATTAGCTGTTGCCTCTCTTGTGCTCCGTTGCCTGTTCCCTGTTGTCCAATGTCTGTCAGAAACGCTTCCATCACCGCCGTCTTACCGATCCCTGGCTCACCAATCACAAAAATCAACTGACGCTCACCGTGCTGCGCTTTTTCCCACTGACTTCGGAGCCGTGCTAGTTCCGCCTCACGCCCCACCAACAGAGGTGCTGGGTGTTGGGGATTAGGGGTTGGGAAAGTGAAGGGGCTACTGACTATTGACTGTTGACTATCGGCTGCTGGCCCGATGAACCGATATCCTCGCCGGTGCACAGTCTCGATGTACTGAGGCTCCCGCGCCTTTTCTCCTAGAGCCTTACGAATCCCACGTATACACGTGGTCAATGCCCACTCACTCACGACGGTGTCTGGCCACACCGTCTGAAACAGTTCTACTTTGCCGACTAAACGACCTGGATGCTCGACCAGATAGCGCAAGACTGCAAACGCTTTCGGCGGCAATTGTAGACACTGGTCTCCTCGCCATACCCACTCATTTTCGAAATCCAGCCACAAGGGTGTAGAGCGCGGACGGTTTTCTGATGGCATAGCTCTCCTCAAAGAAACGTCAAAGAAAGCTCAAAGTTTACTCAGGACTTGCTGTTCCTATTCTCGCTATCCTCTTCGCATACAATAGCAACGGGGGCAAGAGAACACACCCATAGAAGACTGAAGGGCAAGGGTCTTTTCCCTAGTAGGCCCGGCCAACGACTTCACAACCGCCACCACGGCAGGAGAGGAAATATGTCTTACGCAAAATCATCCATTGCCCGGGCGCCACCATCCACAACGATACCCAACGAGAGGGAATCACTACGAATATGTTCTTTCATTTCACTGAATAAAGGAGATAATCACAATGAAAAAACTGATGATGATCGTACTGACAAGTTGGGCCTTGGCCTCGGGATTCGCGGTCCACACTGCCGCCGCTAGCGATGAGGGCGCGGAAAAGATCTCTTCACGGAATCTTGCTGGCGTCTATGCAGAAACGGTGCATGGGTCTTATTTACTCTGTGTCGAGAGTACTCCCCCTCATGCCCCCGTCAAATGTGGTAGTGCGGGGTCGGTGGGAGTCCCGATTACCGCCCTAGCATTCGGGGCCTATACCAGCGATGTCAATGGAAATGCTTGTGCGACCTGGACAGAGACTGATTCCGATTCCCCCGTGGGCCTTGCCCAACCCACCGTCTACGTCGTTCACCAAGCAGGCAAGTTCATGAGTTTTGATCCCACGACCGGTACGGGCGATGGTGTTTTCACCAACTACTTTGGCGGGACGTGTCACGGCGCGACCTTCGATAGCACGGGAGCAACAGTTGCCAGCTCTGGAACCTTTCATTTCGTAGTCTCCAACCACGGGAAACGAATTGACACTGTAGTAACCGTGCCGACCACTCCAGGGGACATCATCGGCGGGTTCTCTCTCTCGTCTACTAACCTGCGCGAGTAGTCACAGGATGGTTCACTCACAGCACGGGCTTCCCGCCCGTGCTGACAAAGCTCTTCGATTGTGAGTCGGGAGGATAAATTGCAGGGAGGCTGAAGCCTGAGCCCCCTGCGTTCATATCTCCGCGCGACCACTTACGCGCTGCGCAGCACTTGGCCAGCGAGCGCGCCGGTGTGGCTGAGTCCTTCCATGAAGACTTGTCCGTTCACCATTGTATAGCTGTAGCCGGACGACTTCTGGATGTAGCGGCTACCGCCAGCCGGAAGATCAGTCACGAAGGTCGGCGGAGGAAGCCGCAGGTTGTCATAATCAATCACATTCACATCGGCATACGCGCCTGGACGGAGCACGCCACGATCCTGGATGCCAAAGAGCTGGGCGGGATCGAGCGTCAACTTGCGAATCGCCTGCGCCAGCGTGAAATGCTGTCGCTCTTTCACCCAGTATTTCAAGAAGTAGGTTGGCAAGCTGGCGTCCATGATCTGCCCAACATGGGCCCCGGAATCACCCAACCCAATCACCACTTGTGGATGATCCAGCATCGTTTCTACTGCGTCAAAATCCGGATTCAAGAAGGGATAGTTGAACACCGCTTTGCCGTCGCGATCCGCAGACAATACGATGAAGGCTTCAGCGGGGCTGACGCCGAGTCGTTGCGCATGCGCCATCAGGCTGTCGTTCGCTTTGTGATCGTAACGCACCTCACCGTCAGGCAGCAGGAAAATCTGGCTGAAATCGATCGGCGGCGGATCAGCCAGCGCCTCGCTCACCATCGTCGCGCGGTACTCAGGATTGCGCAGCTTCGCGACCTTCTCTTCGAGTTTGAGGTTCCGCAGTGCACGCCATGATGGGGCACGGTCAAATGGGGTACGGTTTACAAAGCCGAACAGGACGCCGATGCCGCGCGTGGTGGACTGCGCAAATACTTGCGCGCCTCGCTTTGCACTAGCGCTGATCTGGTCGAGCAGTTGCGAGTAAACCGTCGGATGCGGGCGGCTTTGCGCCAGACCAAACGTCACCGGACGACCGGTCGCCAAGCTGACTTCCGTCATCCAGTTGACCTCACGTTGTAAATCCGCCGGACGACCACTGTCGATGCCGGGTGCGGCTTCTACGAGACCACGTCCGAGCTTTCCCAAGGCGCGGGCGATACCCATGATCTCGTCAAATTCAGCAAAGGTGCCAGGCACGGGCTGACCTTCCGGGGTGCGATGCAAAATTGTGCGGGAAGTGGAGAAGCCCAGAGCCCCACCGGCAATCGCTTCTTCCACGATGTCGTGCATGCGCGCAATCTCGTCGGCGTTCGCCGGTTTATTATCGAGACTCTTGGCGCCCATCGCCCAGTAACGCACGGCGCAATGGCCTACCATGCCGCCGACATTCACGCCCTTCGGTCTCGCATCCAGCGCCTTGAGATATTCACCATAGGTTTCCCATTGCCACGGCATGCCCGCCATGATGCTTTGGGCTGGAATGTCCTCGACGGATTCCATCAGATGAGCAAGATATTCACGGTCCTGAGGATGGCACGGGGCAAAGGTCACGCCGCAATTGCCCATCACCACCGAAGTTACGCCATGCCAGCAAGAAGAAGAAACGACGGGGTCCCACCAGATTTGCGCATCCAGGTGCGTATGAATGTCAACGAAACCTGGAGTTACGATCTGTCCGTCAGCGTTGATCGTACGCTTAGCAGTTGTAGCAATGTTCCCAATTTCAGCGATGCGATCGCCCTGCACCGCCACATCAGCACGGTACGGCTCACGGCCAGTCCCATCGACGACCGTTCCATTCTTAATGACGACATCGTAGGCCATGCGGTCCTCCTCTGTAAGATTCACAACAACACGCTCTCCTCGTCCCTCGCCAGAAACGTAGGAGGCGTAACAACTCATTCACTGTGCGCGATCAGGGACAATCTGTCAACAGAAATCGCGAGCACGAGCTCTCACACGGTCCGTCCTTATCACCTTGCCGCCCCAGCACGCCCAGCACGAAATTTCTGAATGCTACGGTATTTCAATGAGGCCCTCGTTAATGAGAATTCTCGCTTGAAGCCGGCGTAAAAAATCCATCCCCAACAGTCCATCCACAAGGCTTCCAAAAGGTAACGTGTGAGCGATGACCATCTTCTGGTCGACTTTTTGACCCAGGCATTGAAACCATGATGTCTGGACCTGTGGAACAATAAGATAACCGCTGCCAGTGATAAGCCTGACATGCTCCGTACTGACTGCTGGGCTACAGCCAATGGACTCAAGCACTTCTACAGGGAGGATAGTGTGGACTGATCCGGTATCGACCAAGAGCCTTAGAACCTTCACTCCCAACGGTCCTGCAACCGCTGCTTTCGTGAGGAGTAGACTCCCGATTCGCATCAGAGAATATCTGGTCATGTGTCGAACATTACTGTTAGCTCTTGCGGAAAGTCGCCAGCATATTCGATGGCAATGTTCTTTCCGGTGGTTTTGAGCAACTGGCGATAAATTTCCTCTTTCTCTGGGGAATGGGCGACGACTTCCCCTTCGACGACGTTCAGTTGTTCATCCAACTGTTGATATTCTATTAACACCCATTGTCCTGCATACTGTCGGCGAATTTCTTCCCACGTCATCGGCGGCTCCTGCTTTATTCAATATGTCTTCTTGTAGCCCATCTTCCCAGTTTCTCCAATAATGCCTTCATCTCTCGCAAACCCCTCGTAGAAACCCTTCGATGAGCCCGAATTTGGGCATCAGGCAACAGGGATCAGGGATCGGTTTCTATTTTTGACTTTTGCCCTTTGCCTTTTGACTTTTGATTTTCTTGCATCAGCAGCAGCTCGCCTTTGAGGCGATACAGCTCGGCCTCGTAAAAACGCTCCCCAGTCTTGTCCACTTGAGCCAATGCCTCGGTTAACGTGGTCAATCCTTCTTCTATCTGTCCTGCCTCCTTACACGCCTCGGCCAGGAGGGCAAGCAAATACGGCAGAAAGACCTCTGCCCCCGTGGCCCGCCAGGCTTCCAGGCCTTGGCGCATCCGTGCAACCCCTTCCTCTTTCTGTTTTTGTTCGACCAGTATCAAGCCCCGTAGAATAGTTCCCCAGGCCCAAAAGAGCGCAAATTCTTGCTCGGTCGAGAGTGTAATGACTTCTTCTACCCGCTCTTGTAATACTTGTCTCTCTCCGCGGAACAGATGGACTCCGGCAGTATGGGAGAGAGCATGGCCGAGACTAAAAAAATGCGTGACCTCCCGGGCTAGGTTAAGCGCGGCGTGACTCATCGTAAGAGCTTGATCTGGGTAGCCCAACGACCACAGGGCCCAGGCTGCAAAGTCCCGGCAAGCAACCCCAGGATCCTCTCCTCCACACAGAAAGGTGAGGGTGCTATGGTGCTGAGGGTTGTAGAAGCGGAGGCTCTGTTCGAGGTGTACTTGAGCTTGGCTCAGCTCTCCTAGACAGTATAGAGCCTGCCCCAGTGCATCATGGGCTTCCACTAGAAAGGCTGGATCTTGCGTGTTCTGGGCGAGAGAGAGGACCAATTCTCCGATTTTACGCGCGGTTTGGAATTCCGCCCGGACAATATGAAATTGCCACAGACCTCCCAAGACTGGGAAGAGTTGAGTGGTCCCCCCCGTCTGCTGACATAATTCCCATGCTCGCGTGTAGGTTTTCCCAACTTCCGGGGCCGCATAGCCCTTAGTGGCTATCAACGACACTCCTAGGTTGACCTGCAGCGTGAGTTCTTGTCGGGTGCGTTCAGGAGTGTCAGGCAGAGTCTTAAGCAATGCTAACGCGGTAGTAAGGTGATCGATCGCTTCTATATTCGCGGACCGCTGCATCGCCTGTGCGCCAGCCAGTCCTACATACTCCACTGCCTTCTGGGTGTCGGCGCTACGCTGATAATGGTGCGCCAGTTCACTGTAGTGTTCCTCTATTTTGTCCTTGTAAATCTGTTCAATGGCCTGGCCGGTCCGTTCATGCAACAGCTTCTTCTGCTCTTGCAGCACCGTGCCGTAGGCCACCTCCTGCGTCAAGGCATGTTTGAAAATATACTCGCTCTCGGGGAATGCGGGCTGCTCGTAGAGAAATTCTTTACGCTGCAACGATGCGAGGAGTCGATAAAGATCCGCTTCAGGTTGGGGGATGACCTGGCGGATGAGGCTCAGAGGAAATTGCCGACCAATGACGGCGAGCTGCTGGAGCAACGCTTTCTCCTCCGAGGTCAGTCGATCAATGCGAGCGGCCAGCACGGCTTGCACGGTCGTAGGAATCTGTAGGGGCACACCCCCGCGTGCGCCTTCTGGTGGGCGGTCACGGCGGACCGCCCCTACCTCAGTCCCGATTAATACCCCTTGCTCAAACAATTCCTGCACGATCTCTTCCATGAAGAACGGCGGCCTTGGGTTTTATCGAGGATCAATTGTTTCAGGTCGTGGAGGGGCGAGGCATGCTTCGCCCCTACGGTCGCACCCAGCAGTGCATCCAGAAACTCCTCTGCCTCGTCTTGGCCCAAGGGGGCTAAGCGCAGCTGCGTGTAGTACGTCTTCTGCCCCCACTCATGCCGATACTCTGGACGGTAATTCGTGAGCAACAGCAGCTTTGCGCTGGCCACACTCTCACTCAGTACGTCGAGGAAACCCTGCGTCTCTCCATCGATCCAATGCAGATCTTCAAAGATCAACACCAGCGGCTGATTCAGGCTCTCTCTGAGAAACAACTTCTTGAGTGCGTCAAACGTACGCCGCCGCCGGATTTGCGGGTCCATCTGCTGTAACGGCGAGGGCTGCTCTTCAATCCCCAGCAAGGCAAACAGATACGGCAACATGTCTTCGAGACTGCGGTCGAGCATCAACACCTTGCCACCGACTTTCTCGCGCCGCTTGCGTTCCTCATCCTGGGCCTGGATGTCGAAGTAGCTCTTGAGCAGTTCAATCACTGGCAAGTACGCCGTGGCTTTGCCATGCGACACCGAGTAGGCTTCCAGCACAAGACAGCCGCTGAGTGAGAGCAGCTTGAATTCGTAAAAGAGGCGCGATTTACCGAGCCCCGGCTCGCCCATCGTCCCGACGATTTGCCCGTGCCCCGCTTTGGTTTGCGCTAGCGCTTGTTGCAATTGCTCCATCTCGTGCTGGCGACCGACAAAGCGTGTCAGCCCCCGCCGAGCGGACACTTGCAGTCGCGTGCGCAAGGGACCCACACCGAGCAGTTCATAGATATTGAGCGAGTCCGTCACCCCCTTGATCTGCGTGGGTCCTAAGTCCTTGAACGCAAAGTAGCCGTCGGTCAGTTTGTGCGTGTAGGCTGAGACCACAATCGCCCCGGGCGTGGCCAACTGCTCCATGCGCGCCGCGAGATTCGTGGAATGGCCTACTGGGACATAGTCGGCATGCAAGTCATCTTTGCGAATCGAGCGCAGCACTACTTCGCCGGTGTTGAGCCCCACCCGCATGAGTAACGGCGGATAGCCTTGCTGTCGCAACGAGTCCGCATAACGGCGCATCTCCTCCTGCATGCGCAGCGCGGCATACAGAGCCCGTTGCGGATGATCTTCATGCGCCAGCGGAGCCCCAAACAAAGCAAAGATGCCATCGCCCAGCGGCTGAGCGACGTAGCCCTCATACTGATGCACGGCGTCCATCATGAGCTGCAAAGCGGGATCAATAATCGCTTGCGCTTCTTCGGGGTCCAGTCCTTCGATCAATGCCGTCGAGCCTTTGAGGTCAGCAAACAAGGCGGTGATCGTTTTGCGCTCGCCATTGACAACAGTGACCGCGCGGATGCGCTCGGCCAGATGCGCGGGCGTGTACGCAGCTGGGGGTTGGTGTCTAGGGTCTAGCGTCTGCCCAATCACAATTGGCCTTTGCGCTTCCGACTCTAGACTCTGGCCACTAGACGCTAGACTCCCTTGGCTGGTCCATATAAGACCTCTTCCCGCTTCATCGCTTATTTCTGGATGCGCGAAAAGCAGTTCATCTTTGAGCGCTTCCAACTGCTCATCATCCAGGTCGAACTCCAACTTGAGGGCGCGATAGGTCATGCGTCCCTTGCCTTGCAGCAAGGAGCCTGCCTGATCAACAATTTCTGAAAACTTCATCCTGCGCGCCCTCTCTCTCCAGCGGTTCGTCTCGCCTTTGATTACCAGAGACGTGTCTATCGGTGCAAGGCTGTGACCTTGGAAAATCCCGGGTAATTCAGCTATGCTCGCAGCCAAATGGATTATTACAATAAATTTGAGAGATGGACCGGGCAAGCGTCATTCCCGCGAAAGCGGGAATCCAGGAAACATAACGAGAGGCGAGCGCCGAATCTTCCTGGATGCCAGCCGGAGCCTGTCCTGAGCGTCCTTCGACTTCTGTGCTGCGCACCTACGCTCAGGACGAGCGGAAGCGAAGGGCTGGCATGACAGAAATGATTCTTGGTATCTGGTTTTCACTTTTTTTGACTTTCAGATCCCATGCGTGAGCGTGACCTCCTCGCCTTAGAATTCGATAAAGTGTTGCACCTGCTCGCGGGTTGCGCCGTGTCGAGCGCGGGACATGAAGCCTGTCTCCTTCTCTCTCCTGAGATTCGAAGCGACAAGGTAGAAGAAGAGAGTGAGCGCACGTGGCAGTTCTTTCGTCTTCTCGAACAACAACTCACCATGCCGCTGCGAGAGTTTCCGGACATCCGTCCGTCTCTGGAATGGGCGGCTCACGTAGGCTCGACGCTCGAAGGGCAACGGCTCCTCCAGATTCTTGAGATCATGGCGCTCTCGCGCGCGCTGGCGACGTTCTTTCGTCGTCAGGCTGGCGGTTACGATCGACTGCGAGATTTGCCTGAGCGTCTACTGTCGTTCCCCGATTTGGAGGACACGCTCCGTCATTGCCTCGATGACACCGGACAACTGAAAGATGAAGCGAGCCCTGCGCTGCGCTCGCTACGCCGTCGGGTGCGAGCGCTGGGCGAAGAGATCGAGCAACGCCTGCACAGCGTTTTACGCTCGTCCCAAGCGAAAGATGTCGTCACTGACCAATATATCACCGTCCGCAACAACCGTTTCGTGATCCCGGTGCGCCCCAATTTTCATACACGCCTCCAAGGCATCGTGCAGGATCGCTCTGGTTCGGGAGAGACAGTCTTCATCGAACCCCTCTTCGCGGTGGAATTAAACAACCGCTTGCTTCTCACCCGCAGGGAGGTGGAAGCAGAAGAACAACGCCTCTACTTGTGGCTCACCGATTTGGTGCGGGAAGAATTACCACGCTTGGCAAACACCTTTGTTGCGTTAGTTGACGTAGACGTCCTACACGCGAAGATGACACTTGCACGGAAACATCGCTGCAGCAAGCCCCAGTTTGGCGGCGCGGGAGTGCACCTGCGCAACGCCCGCCACCCACTTTTGCTGGCGACCGGCAAACCAGTCACCCCAATAGACTTGCTACTCCCGGAGGGAAAAATCGGACTCATCATCACGGGGCCCAACACCGGCGGCAAAACCGCGGCGCTGAAAACGCTGGGGCTGCTTTGCCTCATGGCGCAGAGCGGCATGCTGATTCCTGCGGAAGACGAAAGCAAATTGCCGGTGTTCTGCGGCGTCTTTGCCGACATTGGCGACGCTCAATCGCTTGAACACAGCCTGTCGACATTTTCCGCTCATATTCGCAACGTCGCGGACATTCTGCAGGAGCTGGCTCCGCCCGCGTTAGTCTTGTTCGATGAACCAGGAGGAGGCACAGATCCTGCAGAAGGCGGGGCCTTAGCGTGCGGACTACTCACTCATCTCGAAGGACGAGGCGTGCACGTCGCGGCGTCAACGCATCTGGCCCCGGTCAAGCTCCTTGCCTTAGCGGAGAGAACCTATCAGGTCGCCGCCGTTGAGTTTGACCTCGACACGCTCACCCCGCATTACCAGTTACGCTATGACATAGTGGGACAAAGTCTCGGCTTACCGATGGCTCGTCGCTTGGGCTTGCCAGAAGAGGTGTGTCAGGCTGCGGAAGCCACCCTCTCGTCCGAATCTCGTCAACTATCACAAGCCATAGCGCAACTTGAGGAGACACGCTCGGCCTTTGAACAGGAACGCGCCCAAGCGCTTGAAGAACGCACCCAAGCCACAGCCTTCCGCAAGCAGCAACAAGCCATTCTCGAAGAGCTGGACACGAAGAAGCAACGCTTGTGGCGTGACGAGCTGACGGAAGCAAAGACGTTGGTGCGACGGCTGCGTGAAGAAGGACGAGAGATCATAGGGCGCGTGCGCGCGGATCAAGCCCGCTCCCGGCAAGAATTGGCCGACTTTTTGCGCACCCAACAGCAACATATCACCGCCAAAGAACACGAGCTGCGCCCTGTCCTCGCTGAAGCGACGGAACCGCCGCAGGTCGGTGATGAAGTGGAAGTCCACGATGGAAAAATTCGCGGTGAGCTGGTGGCGATTCAAGGCGACCGCGTGCGCATTCGCCGGGGCACGCTCACCTTTGAAGCGCGCCTCAATCAAATTCGCAAAGCTGGCGGCGTCAAGGACGAGAAACCAGCACGGGCAATAGTCACAAACGCCACTGCATCCACACCTGAACTCAACTTGCTGGGGCTGCGGGTACACGAAGCACTGCCGCAACTCGAATCTTTCCTCGACCGAGCGTTGCTAGAGCAACGCACCTCCGTGCGGATCGTGCACGGCATGGGGACCGGAGCCCTGCGGCGGGCCGTGCGCGAATACCTGGCCAACTCGCGCTACTGCTCGTCGTATAGCGAACCCTCTCGCGCCGAGGGTGGCGGCGGCGTCACCCTCGCTGAATTAACAATATGAAAATCTCTACTCGTAATCTTCTCGCCGAGATGATTCTCACCGCGCTAGATGATCGTATCACAGCAGCCTCCGTGCGGTGTCTGGCCGCCTATTGTCGCACGGTCGAAAAATCTCCGCCGTCGATGACCGTCACTCGCTTCTTGCAACCGGCCCCCGAAGATGCCCGCGAAGCGGTGCGTGCTAGACTGCAAACCAACCCTCTGCTGTCATGGGATCTGCAGGGGCATTCGGGGCATGTGACCTTGTCCACCACGTTCTCTTCAGAATGGGGTGAGATCATCGACAGGCTCCTTCGTTTTGGGGCAGCACTCAACGAATGGTCACCAACCCAAGAAGCATCGCAGTCCCGCACCTTGCGCAAAGGTGCTTTGCTCTTTAACCACCATTTATTTTTTGAAGTACACGAAGTCCTCGAAGCCCAATGGGTGCAAGAAAGCGGCGAGGCGAAGCTCTTTTTGCAAGGGTTAATCCAGGTTGCCGTAGCGTTTCATCATCGTGAAAATCACAATCTGCGCGGAGCCTTGTCTCTTCTGCAAGACGGTATGGAAAAGATTCTTCCTTATCAGCCCGTTTTTCTGGGAGTCGAACTACACGATTTCATTACTGGGCTAGATCAGTGCGGTGCGGAATTACGACGACTTGGAGAAGAAGGCTTGGCGTCATTTCAGGAGAAACTTATTCCCAGGCTCCGGTTTGGAACCTAGCCGTGAGGTCTTACCCTCCTCCACAAGACATGGCATTGTGCAGTCGTCATTTCTAGGCAACAGCGCAATGGGGGGAGATGAATGGCAACCAAAGAGACACGTTTTTTCAGACGAGTTGTGCGAATCGTTCTGGTAGCAGCAATTGTGTTTTCTTACTCCAGCTTCATCTGGGCAGGGCCAATCGACATGGCCCGACTGCTCGCCGCCGGTCGCGACAGTAAGAACTGGTTGATCTTTGGCCACGATTACACTAACCGGCGTTATGTCGCGTTGGACCAAATCAATACGGACAATGTCAAGTCGTTAGCCTTACGCTGGAAATTCTCGACTGGCATCCGCGAAGCCTTCCAAACTACACCGTTGGTGGCTGACGGGGTAATGTACGTCACCACGCCGCGGAATCATGTGGTCGCGCTCGATGCCCGCACGGGCCGGCAACTCTGGCGTTACGAGCATACGTTTAACAAAACTCCTTGTTGTAGCACGGCTAACCGGGGCTCGGGGCTCGGATATGGCAAACTCTACATGGCGACAGCGGATGCACGACTCATTGCCCTTAATTTGAAGACCGGGAAACCGGTGTGGGACGTGGAATTGTCTTCCACAGCCGAAGGAAAAACGGAAACGACGGAAGGACTCCCAACATCCGATCCGCTGCGCCAGGCCACGGTCACGGGCGCGAGCGGCATCGCGGCGAACATGGCGCCCATCGTCTACAAAGGTAAAGTCATTGTTGGCGTGACTGGGGCGGGCTATGGGTTGCATCTTGCCGACGTTCAAGACAAAAAGCCGATGGGCACTGTGGTGGGTATGGCCGGCGCTTATGGCCGACGCGGCTTTCTCGCTGCTTTTGACGCGGAAGCCGGTAAGGAACTGTGGCGCTGGTATACCGTGCCGGAGCAAGGCTGGGAGGGTGAGTGGCGCACCACGACACCAGATGGCGTCCCATTACATCGGGACATTGCGACGGAAAAAGCGGCGTTTGCTCAATATGCGGACGCGTGGAAAACCGGCGGCGGTTCAACGTGGACGACTCCTGCGCTCGACCCAGAGTTGGGACTTGTTTTCTTAGGCGCCGGAAACCCGTCTCCAGAATTTAATGGTTCGACTCGCCCTGGCGACAATCTCTATACCGTCTCGCTCGTAGCGTTAGATGTCGAAAGCGGCAAGTTGAAGTGGCATTATCAACAAGTGCCGCACGACTTGTGGGGGTATGATCCCGCGAGCCCACCGGTTCTATATGACATGGTAGTCAAAGGGAAAAAGGTTCCCGCCGTCGGGCAAGCCAGCAAAACCGGCTGGCTCTATGCGCATGATCGTAAGACCGGTGCTTTGCTGTATAAATCGGAACCATTCGTGCCGCAAGAGAACTTGTTTGCAACACCAACACCCGAAGGCGTGCGGATTGCCCCGGGCGCGGCTGGCGGCGCCTCGTGGTCGCCGACAGCGTACGATCCAAAGACAGGCCTGCTCTATGTTGCGGGCATTCACATGCCTACGCTGTACACCCTCCACGATGAACCTGGCGACGGGAACCATCCGGCCCGTCAATACACCACGACGGCAGCAATGGACGAGCCCCGGTGGGGCCTGCTGAGCGCGATCAACACCAAGACTGGCAAGATCTCGTGGCAAAAGAAAGTCGAGAAACCACTCATTGGTGGGGTTGTAGCCACTAAAGGGGGACTGGTGTTCATGGGAGAAGGCAGTGGCCAGATTGATGCTTTCCATGCAAAGACTGGGGAGCTGCTCTGGAAGTTTCCCACCGAATCGGGCGTGAATGCGCCGCCCATCGCTTATGAAGTTGATGGCGTGGAATATGTCGCCATTGCCGCAGGAGGCAATCCGATGTTTGGCTATACGCCAGGCGATGAGCTGCTAGTGTTCGCGTTACCAAAGTAAAAGAAACGCCAACGAGACTAACGCCCAACAAAACGTACAACTAGAGGTGAGAATCGCAAGCGCTTCTGAATCTTGGCTCCCGTTTCTTGGGCGGCCCCGAAGGTAGCGAAAGGCCCCAGCATGACTCGATGCTGCGATTTCTCGGCTCGCGCTGCGGTCACGACGGTCGGCTGAAACCCTTCACCCCGCAGCAGTTGCACGGCGTGTTGCGCCTCTCCGGATTTTGCAAAGGACGCCACCTGCACTTGGTAGCAATCTTGCCCTGGGCTGGGTGAAGTCGGGAGGGGCGCTTCGGTGCGCTTTTGTTCAGCACGATTGGCTGCTTGAGGTTCTGTTCGGGACCCAGTCGAGGCGAGAAACGCCCCACTTTTCGGCGCGTCCGTCGTCTCGGGCAAGTCGGGAATTTGATCCGCCAGATTGCGCGCCAGATCGTCCACCGCGCGTAACCCTTGTTCCTGGGAAAAATTACGGAGGTTAAACACTACGTTGGGAACGAGGTCCAGCAGAGAAAGAGGGACGCCGCCAAGACGGAACTTGGTGGTGTGCGCGCCTGTCACCAGGGTTTGTCCGGTAGCAACGTCAACAAGTTGAATACGCCCTTCGAGGGTGAGCTGGGCGTAGACGCCGACATACAAATTATTGGCCTCAACAATTTCCCCATAGACCAAAGCGTCACATTGCAGCGCCGCACCGAGTTTTTGCGGCGTTGTTTTGTTCCATGGTTCCGGCAAGGCGTGGAGACGCGCATCCAGTTCGCGCAATTCTACATCAGCAAATCGCTTCAACGCGAGCCGGCCAAAGAAGCCTTCGCGGACGCGATCAGCAACGCTTCCGGAGTTCGTCTTGTCGGTAAACGGAAGCACACAAATGCGCTTGTCTGGATGACCGGTTTGACTCCACGCCGCGAAAGTCGTGGATGGCTTGAGAGCAAGAGGAGCCTGCACCGAGGCCGTTCTCGAGCAAGCAGACCCCAATAATAGGAATCCGAGACCGCAGGCTGCTATCCTCTGTACCACTTCTCCCTCCGCACCAGCACTGCTTGTTTTCGGTCCTACCCATTGTGCCACAAAATCTGAACAAAGCGAAGGTTTCACCAGCAAAAGGGAGCATAACAAAACACTGGATTCCGGCTTTCGCCGGAATCCAGGGAGAGCTGAAAATACTTCTCGCAAGAAATTGTCAGCCACCCCCACCAGCAAAAGCAACGCGATGATCTTCAACGCCAGAAAGACACACCTACCACGAGCGCCACATAAAGGATTCCCAGAAACCCTAGCAGCGCAGCGACGGCTGCCCCAATCACGGCTCGCCTCTTATCCACGGTTTCGTCACCCATGAATTTCACCCGCCATGCGCAGCGCAGCACGAGCGGACAGAGCACAAAAACATTCAACATGAGCGGCATGAGCAAAAACCAGGACACGTCCAGCCACGGCTCCAATTGAAACACCGCTCCCAGCGTCGCCCACGTGGGACCAGGATCAACCGTGGCCTGGAGCCCGTGCGCAGCCTCCACCCACAAGTCGAATCCACGTAAACAAAATAGCAAAGCGGCGCCCAACACGGCTAACCACGCGCCCGAGTACACCGTCTGGGCATCATGATCGACGGGGTTTTCGCTGTGTTGCCGTCCGGTCAAGCGACTGTGTTTCGCGCCATAGCCCGCATAAATAATGAACCCGCAATTCAACCACGCCCCAAACCGCAGCCATGAGGTCGGCGGCAGATAATAGATCAAGTACAAGCACGAACAAATGCCCAAGACCGGAAAGATATGATTGCGACAAATCGCAAACAACCCCGCGCCGGTGACAAGCACAAGCACGCACCACGGTTGCGACCACGGCAAGAAGGACACGCCGACCGCGAAGCCGAGGTACAGCGCGATCGTCCATCTCCACCCGCTCGGAACCTGGAAAGGGCGAGGCCGCGCCGGGTCTTTGATACGCAGCACGATGACGCCTGCGCATACCAGGATGAAAGCGAACAGGGTCCCAATGTTCGTGAGGTCCACCATTTCGTCAATACTTGCTACCGCGGCAAAGCCGGCGACGAACACACCCGTGAGCAGCGTAGAAACGTAAGGCGTGCGGAAGCGAGGATGCACCGTGCGGAAGATCGGCGGCAACAATCCGTCACGCGCCATCGCAAAAAAGATGCGAGGTTGACCAAGCTGAAACACGAGCAGGACAGCGGTATGGGCAATCAACGCGCCAAACGCCACCACGCCAACAGCCCACTCCAGATGTGGCCCGGCGTGCGCCAGGGCTAGCGTCAACGGCTCAGCTTGTTCTGTTGCTAATGTCGACTTCAATTCCGGGTAGGAAATCAACCCGGTAAAAACGGCGGACACCACCACATAGAAGAACGTACACACGAAGAGAGACGCCAAGATGCCAATGGGCAGGTTCCGCTGCGGATTCTCCGTCTCTTCGGCCACCGTCGACACGGCGTCAAATCCGATGTACGCAAAAAAGACGATGGCGGCGCCCGCGCTGACACCTGCCCAGCCATTGGGCGCAAACGGCGTCCAGTTCTCCGGCTGCACCCACTGAAAGCCAATCACCACAAAAAACAACAACACCAACAGTTTGACACTGACCATCACGGCGTTCATCCGTGCGCTCTCTCGGACGCCCCACACAAGGAACAACGTGATGACAGCGACAACAGAAACCGCCAGCAAGTTGATAATGATAGGCGCCCCAAACAAGTGGGGCGCATCACGATACACGGTTGACGCGCCCGTCGCATCAACAATCTTCGCCGCCGTGCGATAGTCCATCGACAGCCAGTCCGGCACGGTCACGCCAAACCCTTTGAGAAACGTCTTGCAATAATTCGCCCAACTGATGGCGACGGCGATGTTCCCCACCGCGTATTCGATGATGAGATCCCAGCCGATAATCCAAGCGACGATCTCACCAAGAGTGGTATAAGCGTAAGTATAGGCTGACCCCGCGATTGGCGCGATGGAGGCAAATTCCGCGTAGCAGAGCGCCGTGAAGCCACAGACGACCGCCGTCACCAGGAACGAGACCATCAGGGCGGGTCCAGCGCCGGGGCGCGCGAGGTCGCCCGCCGCCGCCGTGCCGATCGTGGCAAAAATGCCGGCGCCGATAATGGCCCCGATCCCCAATAAGGTAAGCTGCACGGGGCCGAGCACACGCCGCAACTGGGGCTCGGACTGCCCAGGTTCCTGCTGAAGAGCGTCGAACGGTTTGGTGCGGAATAAACGCCGGTTCACGTCGTCATTCTCCTCCGCCGGTCACGCGCCACTGCACGCCATCTGAGGACGTGAGAATCACTCCGTCTCCGACCGCCACGAATAACGAGTTGTGATAAACCACGCCCAGCAAATCCTGCACAGTGTGGGATTGTCTTTCGTTCCAGCTTGTTCCGTCAGCGGAAGTGAGAAGGGTCCCCTTTTCACCAACAGTAACAAAAAGTGAACCACTCCAGAGCACAGCGCGCAACGGTTGGCTGCGCTGGGGCGTGCGATCCGTCCAGTCGTGCAAGTCTGGAGAGGTAAACATCACTTCCTGCCGCCCTGCCCCACCCACCACCACGAACAGATTTCCTCCCCACGCCACATCGACAAGCACCTCCGCTGGCCCCAATTGTCTACTCCATCGAACACCGTCAAAGGAAGAAAGCAACACAGAGGACACACCTAACCGCCCCATATTCGCAGCGCCAACCGCAACGAAGGCAGAGCCATTCCACGTGATCCCGGACAAAACGCTGCCATTACTTTCGATACCAGAAGTTCTGTCGGTCCATGTTCGCCCGTCGGTTGAGGTGGCGATACAGCCGCGACCGCGATCTCCGCCAACCGCCACAAACAGTCCACCCTGGGCAATCACGCGGGAGAACACACAAGGAGCAAACGTCGCCGCCACGGTCCAACTCTTGCCGTCAGAAGAAGTGAGGATGCGTTCTCCTACCGCGACAAACGTAGCGCCGTTCCAGGCCGCGCTGTAGAGCGCACCGGCTCCATCGTTCGATAATCCCAGCGGACGCGACGGTTTTCCCAAAGAAACACGTTCCCAACTGACGCCGTCAGTCGAGTGCAACACCTCCGTTTCGTCAAACGCACTACCACCGACGGCGATGAACTGCTCATTCCCCCAGACGACATCGTACAGGTGATGGTCCGGCATGAAGTGCGTACCGACCGGACCGGTGAGATTTCCCAGCGTTGCTCCCGAGAGGCCGTCGGCAACAGCAATCCTCGTCCAGAGGATAAAAATCACCAACGCTAGAGAACCGCAAAACCGCAGCGCCATGATACTCTTGCCGTCAATCCCTCCGGGGCTTCTTTAACGACGTATCGAGATTTCAGTTAGTGAGACCAGAGCTCGACAGAAGGTCAGCGCCATCAAATTTTTTGTTTCCCTACCTTTTGACTGAGAAAATACGTCAGCGCGGCAATTACCAGCGCCAAAGCGCCGCCCAACGGAAGCAGACTACTTTGCCCATCCCAGGTGATGGCGTAACCGAGAAAGAGCACCCCGAGCACGACAACCACCACACTCGTCAGCTTCCCTTTCAGATCGTCAAGATTATGAATCGACAACCATGGCGGCAAGGGTAAGGTGTCGTCAATAAAAAGCGAGTACAACCCCAAGGAGACAATATAAAAAACCGAGGCTAACAAAGAAGCGTCCACACTTTCAATGAGAGACAAGGACAGCGTTTTGAGTTCTTTCGCCGACGTTCCCGGTTCATTGATGACGTGCAGAATCGTGACGACCACGTACACACTGGCACACACAATAAGCACCACAAACGCGAGAAAAGAAGACGCCACAGCGGCAAGAATCAAAAAGCGTCCGCCCACCAGGACTCGACCTAACATCTTCGCTCACCCTTTGCTTGCAATATCACACCTTGTGCGTCGCCGTCGGCTTCACATCTTCTCCCTTTATGGCCGCACCATCTCCCACACCGATGGCAGCTCCGGTTGTTGGGCATAGGCGGACCAGCCTCCACCTAAGGCTCTATACAATTGGACAACCGCAATCAGTTGATCACGTCGGGTCTGCGCCAAGGCAATTTCCGACGGGAAGAGCTGCTGTTGCGCATCGATCACCTCAAAATACCCGGCGAGTCCGCCTCTATAACGCAACGTAGACAACCGTACGGACTCCTCGAGCGCAGCAACTGCGCGCGCTAGCTCTTGTTGGACCTGCGCGAGTTTTTGCTGACTGGCGAGCGCATTGGAGACTTCTTGTAAGGCGGTGATCACCGATTGTTGATATTGTAGTTTCGTTTGCTCCCATTGGGCCACAGTCGCTTCATAATTGCTCCACAGTCGACCGCCTTGTATGATAGGCCCGCTCAACTGTCCGACTACCGCCCAGATATTGCCGTTTCCTTTCACGACGTTTTCGATGTCTGCACTGGCGCCGCCGAAGAAACTGGTCAAACCAATTCGTGGGAAAAAATTCGCCACCGCCACGCCAATGCGCGCATTCGAGGCCATCAAGGTCTGCTCCGCGAAGCGAATATCGGGTCGCCGTTCCAGCAACTGCGACGGCAGCCCTGGCGGCGTGGTGGGAGGCAGGACTTGATCAGTCAACACCGCGCCCCGAGGAATAGGACCAGGAGGTCGCCCCAACAAATCGTTGATCTGATTTTCTTTCGCAACAATGAAACGCTCCAGGTTAGAGATCACCGCAGATGTGGTCGCGAGCGACGCGGTCGCTCGCGCCGTCTCGAGTTTTGAAGCAACGCCAAGTTGCAAACGCCGGGAAAACAGGTCGAGGGTTTGCTGAAACGAAGCGGTGGTCCGTTGCGCAATCTCCAATTCGAGATCCAATTCTCGTAATTCAAAATAGGCTTGGGCAACCGCGCTTACGAGAGACAGAATCACACCACGTCGGAATTCTTCACTAGCGAGTAAATCCGCCAAGGCTGCTTCGGTCGCGTGGCGGATGCGCCCCCAGACATCGAGCTCCCACGCGAAATCAAACGCCCCTCGGAACGTATTCGATTCTTCACCAGGAGGAACCACTACGGAGAGTTGAGAGACATTGTGCGAGCGACCTATTCCTCCATCGTAACTCAGTTGCGGAAAGAGGTCCGCACGCGTAATCCCGTAGATCGCGCGAAATTGTTCGACCCGAGCGGCGGCGATCCGCAGATCGAAATTATTCTTCAGCGCCTCTTCCACTAAGGCCTTGAGCGCCTCATCGCGAAAGATTTCCCACCACGGCAGATCAGCAAATGAGCTCGCCTCGGCGACGTTCACCTGTCCACGATACGTATCTGGCTGCGCCGTCGGCGGTCGTCCATACCAAGGACCAAGTGTACAACCAGTGAATACAGTGCTCGTCAACACCACAACCACAAACGATAGTTTCATCATCAATCCGCCACCCCTTCAGCCACCACCACTCCAGTTCGTTGCAACGCGAGCGTCGACTTTTTGCGACGGACAATTTTCTCGACAATGACAAAAAGGACTGGCACGATGAAGATTCCCACCAGTGTCGCAGCCGACATGCCGCTGATGACCACAGTCCCAAGAATTTGCCGCGCCACTGCCCCAGCGCCCGCAGCGCCCCACAGCGGCGTACAACCGAGAATGAACGCAAACGACGTCATGAGAATCGGACGTAAGCGCAACCTGGCGCCGCTGAGCGCCGCTTCGACGGCAGACTTTCCTCTCTCACGCTCGAGTTTTGCAAACTCGACGATGAGAATCGCGTTCTTAGCCGCGAGGCCAATGAGCATGACCAATCCAATCTGGGCATAGACGTTATTCTCGAATTGGCGCATCCACAAACCGAGGTACGCGCCCAACACGGCAACCGGGGTGCTCAGCAACACGCTAAACGGGAGCGACCAGCTTTCGTACAGCGCGGCCAAGATGAGAAACACAAAGAGCAACGACAGCGCGAAAATGCCGACGGAGCCCCCTTCTGCCCGTTTTTGTTGAAACGCTAGCGTGTTCCAGGCGTAGCCCATCTCCGGCGGCATCACTTGCTGGAACACTTCTTCCAGCGCAGTCATCGCCTGGCCAGAGCTGAACCCCGGAGCGGCTCCGCCGATGATTTCCGCAGAACGATAGAGATTGAAGTGCGTCGTGAACTCCGGCCCTGACGTCGATTCGAGAGACACGAGAGTCGAGAGCGGAACCATGTCGCCGTTCCCATTGCGCACGAAGAACTGACCAATGTCCTCGGCGCGAATGCGATATTTTGGGTCAGCCTGAAGATAGACTTTCCATTGGCGGCCAAAGCGGTTGAAGTCGTTGACATAATAGCCGCCCATCAAAGTTTGCAACGTTGTATAGACGTCGCGAATGTCAATCCCGAGCTTGAGCACTTTGTCGCGATCAACCCGAGCAAAGACTTGCGGCACAGAAGCGCTGAACAATGGAGTCACCCCGACAAGTTCCGGCCGTTTGCGTGTAGCATCAAGAAAGCGATTGACCTGCTCCGCTAAAAACTCGACCGATCCGCCACTGCGATCCTGCAGCATGATACTGAAGCCGCCGGCCCGACCAAATCCGGGAATGGCCGGAGGCAGGATAGCAAACGCACGCCCTTCGGAAAGCTGTGATAACTGGCGGTTAAGGGCAGCCTGAATTCCTTTGAGGCTCGTCTCGGGTGTCTTGCGTTTCTCCCAGGGCTCAAAGCGAACGAAAATCGTGGCCGAATAAGAAGTCGAAGAGCCAGTGAGCATACTAAAGCCGGTGATCGCATTGTAACCAAGCACGCCTGGAGTTTTCCCGATAATCTCTCCGACCTTGCGAACGACGGCGTCCGTACGTTGGAAAGAAGCGGCGTCAGGCAACTGGAGCGACACCACCAGGTAGCCATTGTCTTCATCGGGAAGAAACCCTCCAGGCAGGATCTTCCCTAGTTGTCCGGCGAAACCCGCCACCACTACCAACAGGACCACTGTCAGTATCGTCCTGCGAGTAAGAATCCCGGTGAGGCGGCTATAGCCGTTTGTCGCACGATTAAACCCACGATTAAATAAGCTAAAGAACCAGCCCAGCGGCCCCTGCCGGGCTTTGGGCGCAGCGTGGCGCAGGAGTTTCACGCTCAGGGCAGGACTCAACGACAGCGCATTAAAAGCCGAGATGATCACTGAGATTGCGATAGTCAAGGCGAACTGCTGATAGAGACGCCCAGTAATGCCAGCTACAAAGGCAACCGGAATAAAGACGGACGCAAGAATTAGCGCAATGGCGACAACCGGACCGGACACTTCCGCCATCGCCTTCAACGTTGCATTCCGCGGACTCAACCCTTGCTCAATGTTGTGTTGCACCGCCTCAACGACTACGATGGCGTCATCAACGACAAGGCCGATCGCGAGCACCAAACCAAACAGCGAGAGAGTGTTAATAGTGAAGCCGAGCGCTGGGAAAACAATGAACGTGCCGAGCAACGAGACCGGCACTGTGAGCAGAGGAATCAACGTTGCTCGCCAACTCTGCAGAAAGAGGTACACAACAAGGGTCACGAGAATGATCGCGGCGATAAGCGTTTGCGCGATGTCTTTCATGCCTTGAGTAATAGGCAAGGTCGTGTCGATCGAGACTTCATAGTCGAGGTCTGGGGGAAATCGCTTTTTCAACTCCTCCAAGGTTTGCTTCACCTGGTTCGCCACCGCAAGGGCGTTCGAGCCAGGTAACTGGTTGACAGAGACAACAGAAGCCGTTCTGCCGCTCAATCTTCCGCGTTGATTGTAGTTCTGCGTACCAAGTTCGACACGGGCGATATCCCTAAGCCGAATGGTCGAACCGTCGGAATTCAGACGCACTACAATGTCGCCGAATTCTTCCGCCGTCACCAGTCGTCCCTGCGCTCGCAGGGCGTAGGTAAATTCCTGTCCTTGCGGCGCCGGCTCTCCGCCGAGCTGACCGGCGGGATTCACGGTATTTTGCTTTTGAATAGCATTTTGCAAGTCAGTCACCGTCAGGCCCAGCTTAGCGATTTGGTCAGGCTGGACCCAGATGCGCATCGCATAATCGGACGTTCCCCGGGTCTGCACGTCGCCCACCCCAGGAATTCGCCTTAAAGCATCAATGACATTGATCGTCGCGTAATTGCCGAGAAAATTGAAGTCATACGTGCCGTTCGGTGAGACGAAGGAAAGAATGAGCAACGGAAACGCCAACGATTTTTTCACCGTGACGCCAAAGTTTTTCACTTCAGCGGGTAGCACCGGCACCGCTTGCGCAACTCGGTTTTGCACCAGCACGTTATCGATATCAGGGTTGGTCCCCACCTCAAAATCCACCGAAAGCAGCAAGGTGCTATCGTTCGCGCTCGTGGATTTCATGTAGAGCATGTTATCGGCGCCGTTGACTTGCTG
>CAYTVL010000018.1:0-91479 GCA_964441775.1 uncultured Enterobacteriaceae bacterium | reverse complement strand
ATCTGGCCCTTGCCAACGCCATAAAATATTCGTCTGCTGCAGTCGCGCTGGGCTATTTCTTTTACATGAATGAAGCCGCGCTCGGTTACCGGATCGAACAGCAAGAGATAGATCAACAGCTCAAGCGCATCAGTGCGTCAAAGTATCCGCTCATCCTCTATAGAGAAAGAGAACGAGGAACAGATTTTGGACCGTTTTTCCGAGCCTATGCTCCTAAGAGCAATCTCGCAATGTTCACTGAAGTCGCCGCATCTTCAGGATATTTCAATATAGGGATTGATCAGGATCATGTCATTCGCAGGATGCCACTTATGATACAGAGCGGTGAGGATCTCTTTCCTTCGCTCGCGGTCTTGTGTGCATGGCTTTATCTAGGCAAGCCTCAACTGATGGTGAAGGTTGGGCGCTACGGGGTGGAGAGCGTCCAGATGGGAGACCGGCTTATACCGACTGACGAAATGGGGCGACTGCTCATTAACTACCTGGGCCCGGAGAAAACCTTTCCTTATTTTTCCATCAGCGATATTCTAAGTGGCAAGCTCGCCCGAGGGACATTTACCGACAAAGTCGTGCTGGTTGGGGCCACCGCCATGGGCACCCAGGACCTACAGTCCATACCTCTCAGCTCTCTGTATCCTGGTGTGGAGATTCACGCCACAGTCATCGACAATATATTGACCCAACGCTTTCTAACAAACCCCCAATGGTCGAAGATCTGCAATCTGTTCGCCATCATTATACTGGGTACTCTGATTGGGATTGCTCTCCCACGGATGAGCGCGCTCAAAGGGCTGTTGTGCGCCATGGAAGTATCCATTGTATACATCGTCATCGTCCGCTGGCTGTTTGTTCACGCTGGAGCGTGGCTCAATATCGTCTACCCCCTTTTGGTTATTTCGACGAATTATCTAGGGCACTCCTTCAACAGCGGGGTCCAGCAGTTGCAACAAGCCTTTCGCAATCTCCAAGCCAGCGAGCAGAAGCACAGATCGCTGTTCGCGGAAGTTGTCCGCCTCCGGCCCCCCGTGTTCCGGGTGGAGCAGGTCTTTCTCATTCACCGCCAGACTGGTTTACTCTTACTGCATGTAGCTGCGGATCCCACTACGATACGCGATCCAGATTTGATCTCTGGCATGTTGATCGCCATTCAAGATTTCGTGCAGGATTCCTTTCGCGTATCCACTGACGAGGGGGCGGAAACAATTCAGATCGGAGAGCTGACCGTTTGGATCGAAAAAGATCAGTTGGAAGTTTTGGCCGCTGTCGTCCGCGGCAATCCGCCACAAACAGTCCGTAGATTGCTTCAGGATACGCTCGCAACCATACGCCTAGAGCACGCAAATGCATTAATCAATTTTAAGGGTGATGTAAGACCGTTCGAGACAAGTCGATCACATCTGGAAACTTGCCTGTTGACACAGACAACCTAAACTCAAAAAAACTAACTATGAGTTAGATCACTCGCAGATAATAGAGCAGATTACATTTGCATTTATCACGGTTGACAGACAGAATCTCTGCATGCCAGTTGAGTGGCGGACACGATAGAGTGAGAAGAGACAAGATAGCTCAGAAATGGGTAGTGCTATCAGGGTAATGCTTTAACTAAAATGCGCCGCTCCCGAGGCTTGAAGCACGGATCAGCGACAAGTGCTGGCTTTCCGATACCCAGCCTGCTGGGCTTCCTGCTCGGTCTTAAAGGTGACAACATTCTGCGGCTTTGACTGATTGTACCCGGGACACCCGGGAAGCTGGTACACCTTGCTATGCTTATTGCCGTGGATAACGGCGGTTGACGGGGTGTCCTCCTGAGAGTCTGAAGTTGGCGTTTGGCCTCCCGCGCTCGTATAGCTATGAGAATGCGCCGCATGGGCGCTCCAGTTCTGTTCGTATATGTGCGCGAGGTCCGGTGAGCCTTTGAACGAGATTTCCGGCAAAGATGGCAGAGGACCGTCGCCTGGGGCTAGGAGAGAAGCACGACTCACCCGTACGGAGGCGAGGATGCTGATTCAAGAGAACCTCAACGGTTCAGAGACGTTGCTGAAGCTCTATGTCGCTATTGAGGACGATCGCAAAGCCCTGCCCCCCCAACTGCAGGGCCAAACAGCTCCCACGGGAGCCCCGAGGCGGGACGCCCTTGCTCAATGCCGCCGAGGTGCTGACCCTCGTAGTGGGGGGGGCGTGGCGCGGGCTGACGGACAAGGCCAAACTCTACTGCCACCTCCAGATGTATCATCGTCAGGAGTTTCCGAGGCTGGGGGCCTACAGTAAGTTCGGCAAAGCGGCGAATCGCTCCGGTGGGGAGTTGCGCGCGAGGCTGGCGCGGTGGCTCCACCGCAATCGCCAAGCGCAGGGGCCCTATCCCCTCGTGCTGCACGATGCCACAGCCATTGCCGTCTGTCATATCGCCCGCGTGCGCCAGCCTCGCACCTTTCGGGCCTGGGCCAAGAAGTCCAAGACTGGGAGGGGCTGGTGGTAGGGGTTGAAGCTGCACGTGCCGTGAGATGAGGCGGGACGCCGGTGTGGCTTCGCTCTCACTACTGCCACGGTGGATGATCGTAAACGGCTGGCTCCACTGACCCGCTGGCTCAAGGACGGGAGCGTGGTAGGGGACGGGGGCTAGGTGTCCAAAGCCACAGCGCAGGCGTTAGCGCAACGAGGCGTCTATCTGCTCACGCCGACCCGCAAGAATATGCGCCACCTCGCCAGCCAATTTCAGCTCGCCTGCCTACGATTGCGCCACCGCGTGGAAGAACTGTTTGACTTCCTCAAGTGCTCTTTTGGGGCCGTGCGTACGACCCATCGGGCCGCGCATGCCCTCCCTATATTCACTTACTGGGCTGCTTACTTGCCTATTCTTTGTAGAAGTCTTTGATTGCGTAAACTCTTTCACCGGGAATCGCGTTTGCAATAAACTTATCGACTTTTTCTTGTTAACGCGATTCCTCTCCTGGCTCATGGAACCGCAGTCTGTAAATGCTCCGCTGAGGCCTGGACCATGACGGGGTCTCGGTGCAGAGGCAGCCAGACGCGAAAGGTGGAGCCCCATCCAACCCTACTCTCGACGGTAATCTGCCCTCCCAGCATGTCCAGCAGCCGCTTGACAATATATAGGCCTAAGCCGCTACCACTATACGCCCGCGTATCGGCTCCCTCCACCTGCCGAAAGGGTTCGAAAATCACGGCCTGGGCCTCCTCGGGAATGCCGATCCCAGTGTCGATGACCATAAGCTCAACCCCGCCGCGCTGGGCCATGGCGGTGATGGTCACCCCTCCCTCCGTGGTGAACTTCACCGCGTTGCTAACCAGATTTTTGATAATGACTTTGAGCTTCCCCGGGTCGGTGTACAGGGTAGGAAGAGCCGCAGCTACGCGCCACACGCAGGACAGCCCGGACTGCTCGCACAGCCCTTGCATCTCGGTTTGGACCCCGCCCATGAACTCGGCTATATGAACGGGGTACACATCGACCGGGAGTCGCCCTGCCTCCAAGCGGTTTACGTCGAGCACCATACTGATCAACTCGTACAGCACCCGCGAATTACGGTCGATCTTTGTAAGGAGTTCTCGCTGTGGACGCATGAGTTCTCCTGCACCTCCGTCTAGGGCTAGTGCTATCCAGGTAATGCTCTGCCCGGAGCGTGCCGCATAGGAACCGTGATTATTCAATACGTTACAGATTAGCGTTTGCTCGCTAGCATTACTTGGATACCGCTACCGGCAAACGCACGTCCGCACTCAATCATCGAGAAAGCTCTTCCGCTAGCGCCTCTGTCCCTTCATTTACAGGACATAAGAAGACGCAATCACAGTCACCTTCTCGGCGTTCTTTTCTGGGCGGCATTATGGTGACCATATGGTGACCACAGGCAGTAGAATAAATTTCGTTACGAAATAAAAACAAAAAAGCCCTTGCGTTTACAAGGGCTTAACAGAAGCCACCCATCGGAGTCGAACCGACGACCTACTGATTACGAATCAGTTGCTCTGCCAACTGAGCTAGGGTGGCGTAGAGATACTCAAGCAGGGATAAATCAGAGTGCG
Source organism: uncultured Enterobacteriaceae bacterium (assembly GCA_964441775.1). Taxonomy (GTDB): domain Bacteria; phylum Desulfobacterota; class Binatia; order Bin18; family Bin18; genus SYOC01. Next base: position 87,435 of record CAYTVL010000018.1, on the reverse strand, counting down.
GCTCTTGTCAATTGCGACTCTAAGCTCGACTTTGTCCAATCACGCAGCATAGCAGACTGCGTCAGTTAAGCGCTCTAACAAGGAACGGGGAATTTCTACAACCTTCGATTTGACCGTCGATATAGAAAAATGGCAGGCGCTCCACAATTCCAGTCGGACTACTGCGAGCGCATCCGAGAACGTCGGACGCGTCTTGGCGTACCACGCTGCCGTGCGCGCGGCACGGTTCTCAGCCTGGAGTAACGCCTGGGCCATCAGCGTGACCAGCGAGTACAAGCCAAAGAGGACCGGGGTGGTGCGTGCAATGGCCAAGTCATTCCATTGGCGTTGCGTCTCCATCCCCAGATGGGCGCGGGCTTCCTCAAAGGTGACTTCCATCGTCCAGCGGCGTACGAACCACTCTAGCATTTGGCTGGGCGTGTGCGTGAGGTGAGTGGTGACCAGGGCTTGGGGGGCAAACGCGGTCTGTGGATCGCGAATCAACACCCAGCGCACGGCGACCGCCGGCAAGCCGGTATGATACCACACGGCCGTATCCGTGCAGACCTCCACCTCACGTGCTCCGCCCCCATACCATTTACTCACTATTAGTGTAGTCCATTGCGTGTGGGGCTCCTTGAGCACGGTCTGCAGCGTGGGCCGGCGCGCCCCTTTCTTCCGGGGTCGTCCGTTTTGCCGGGGCGTACGCGCAGGGGCAGGATCGTATAAGGCGGCATCTAACCGTAACCGTGTGATTAAGCTTACCTCCGGAGTATCACTGGCCTGCTTGAGCAACTCCTGGACCGCATAGGAACTATCCGCCACCACCACGACCCCCCGCCCTGGCAGCCAGCGATGGATCAGCCCAAGGAGTTGCCCAGCCCATTCTGGCAACGTCTTGTGGCGCTTGCCCCGCTGCTGATGAGACCGCTCCGAAGGACACAACGTGGTCAAGAAGGGCAGTGCCCAGATACGCCCCGCCCACGGAATCTCAGCTAAGACTATTGCGCAAAGCCAACGCAAGCCGCTGGCCTTCACCATATGGGAGTGCGAGGAACGCACCGGATCGCGATAGATCCCTTTCGCTTTGCTCTTTGCCCCCCACCGCCGTTCCAAGGTGTCATCACTGCCGATGACAATGGGACCGGTGGGAACAAAAGTGTCTACCACTAGACTGAGCAGCACCCGGGCCACCGCCATACTCGACCACCGCGCCCGATTCAGCACCCGATGATACTTCTGAAACTGCGCCTCCTGGGTTAAGCCCATCACCCGTAAGATCGAGGTCACCGTGCGCTTGCCCGGAGCCAATAGCGCACCGACAATTAAGACCTGCGCATGGTCCCGCACACGCTTGGTCATCCTAGGCGCAAATCGTACAATGAGTCGCGTCAGAGTGACAGGCAGGGACAGCATTCCTCACCTCTTTTGGCAGAAGAATGAAGGCAGCTTACCGACCTGTCGCTCTGCGCTCAAAGTCCTCTCTAAATGGACAAAGTCGAGCTGAGGAGGTAAGGGAAGGTCAAGCCGGAGCCCATCGCCTCAACCTCAAGCGAATCATCGCGAGGTAGATCATGGCCACTGCTTGCGGACAATACCTCATAGTCTTTGCTTAAGCGTCGAGACTGATTGAGCCACGCCCACGTGCGCTCTATGAGCCACCGACGCGGAACAACCAGAAACCCTTTCTGGCTGTCGGAGCGGAGCACGGGCTGGAACCGGAACCAAAAGCGAGCCTGCACCCACTCGACCACCTGGCCACGATAGGCTCCATCGCCCCAACTCACGTGCAATTTCTTGCAGGCCCCACCCAAACGGCGCAACAGCAACCGCGCCCCAGCCGGGTCCGAACACGAGGCCACCGTCACCACGACTGCCATCAGTAACCCCAGCGTATCCACCAGCAGATGCCGCTTGCGCCCTTTGACCTGTTTGCCCGCATCCTAACCCCGCAGGCCTGCAATCTCTGTGGTCTTAACGCTTTGACTGTCCAGACACCCCGCAGTTGGGTGTTTATGGCGTCCGGCTTTTTGTCGTACTCGCGCCCGTAACGTATCGTGCAGCTGCTGCCACGTCCCGTTGTCCCGCCACTGGCGAAAATAATGGTACACCCTCTGCCACTTGGGATATTCCCGCGGCAGCATGCGCCACTTCATTCCTCCGACGACGACATACAACATGGCGTTCAGGACTTGGCGCATGTCTAATCTCCGTCGTCGCCCACCCGGCTTTGCCGGCGGAATCAGTTCTTTGCTACTCTCCCATTGACTGTCGGTTAGCTCGGTTGGGGATAGTGGGTTGCGCCTACTCCAATGTACCCGGCTGACCCGACCGGCAGTCAACCCTTCTCAGACAGCCTCTGAGGAGAGTCGCGCGAGCAACTCGTGCGCTGCCTGGGCTGGGTCGGGCGCGGCGCTGATGGCCGTAATCACGCCAATGCCGTGAGCGCCAGTGCTTAACACTTCTGCAATCTGTGCGGCTTTCACGCCGCCAATGGCAATGATGGGAACGGGGCTCTGTTGCACGGCACACCGGAGTCGCTCCACCCCTTGGGGCTCCCCGTACACCGCTTTCGAGGGCGTGAAATAGACTGGTCCAAAAAGTAAAAAATCGGCTCCGGTCGCGGCTTGAATCTCGGCGGTAGAGTGGGTCGAGACACCGATCAGTTTCTCCGGACCAAGGAGTCGACGGGCAGTCTCTACAGGAAATGAGGTCTGTCCGAGATGTACACCATCTGCATCGACTGCAAGCGCTACATCAATGCGATCGTTAATGAGTAAACGGGCAGTGTAACAAGCAGTGAGTTCCCGCAACTCTGATGCGAGCCGGTACAGCTCGTCACCTTCGAGGTCTTTCTCTCGCAGTTGCACGGCGCGCACGCCGCCGTCAAGCGCAGCGTGCACGACCTCAACGAGAGGACGATCAGCGGTTTGAGTGCGGTCGGTGACAAAGTACAGGCGGAAGTCGACCAAGGGCTCAGCCTACTCAATCCTTCCGTCCATCGGGCTGGAGGCAGTAGCGTATAGTTTCTTCGGCATGCGGCCCGCCAGAAAGGCTTTGCGGCCCGCTTCGACGCCGAGCTTCATGGCTTCGGCCATCAAGACTGGATCTTTGGCTCCAGCAATCGCGGTGTTCATCAGTACGGCGTCACAACCCATCTCTAGCGCAACGGCGGCATCGGAAGCCGTCCCGACACCGGCGTCGACAATCACTGGCACGCGGCTTTGCTCAAGAATGATGCGCAGATTGTAAGGATTGCGGATGCCTAGCCCCGAGCCAATCGGAGCCGCCAACGGCATCACGGCAGCGCAACCGATGTCTTCGAGCTTTTTGCACGAGATCGGATCGTCGAGTACATAGGGTAAGACAAGAAAACCTTCGTTCACCAGAATTTTGGCGGCTTCTAAGGTCGCGGGAATGTCGGGGAAAAGAGTTTTCTCGTCACCGATCACTTCGAGCTTGACTATATTACCAACTCCCGCCGCACGCGCAAGACGACAGGTGCGCACGGCGTCTTCTGCCGTGTAACACCCAGCAGTGTTGGGCAGAATGGTGTACTTCTTGGGGTCGATATAGTCGAGCAAATTCTCTTTATTGGGGTCGGTAATGTTGACGCGACGCACAGCGACCGTAACGATTTCCGCGCCGGACGCTTCGACCGCGCGTTTATTTTCCTCGAAATCTTTATATTTGCCGGTGCCAACGATCAGTCGGGACTGGTACTCTTTGCCTGCGAGTACAAAGGGATCTTTCATAGGTTCCTCGTCTTGCCTCATCCCCCGCCGACAAAGTGGACAATCTCGATTTCGTCGCCTGTGTGCAAACGACAACTCGCGTATTCCTCGCGGGGAACGATATCTCGGTTCCTCTCAACAGCAATGCGTTTCGCCCCGAGACCAAGCTCGGCCACCAAATCCGCCAGGGTCATCCCTTCGCGGCACTCTCGCGTTTCTCCATTGAGTCTCACCATCATCGGATCCTACCATAGTCCGACACATTTCCCTTTACAACCCGGGAGCCTTTTGGTATGTCCTCCTCTCCGCTACAGTACGCATGAACATTGCCTCTACAGACGATTCCCAAGGAGTTCACCATGCCGAAAGTCAACCGCGCGCTCATCAGTGTGAGCGATAAGCGTGGAATCATTGAATTTGCTCGTGGCCTCGCGGCGCTCGGGATCGAAATCCTCTCCACTGGTGGAACCGCCAAGTCTCTCCTTGAAGCTGGTGTTGCGGTCGTTCCAGTCGAAGATTTTACCGGCTTCCCGGAAATGCTCGATGGACGGGTGAAAACGCTGCACCCCAAGATCCATGCGGGGATTTTGCATCGCCGTAATGACTCAGCGCATCAGCAAACGATGATGGCGCACGGCCTTAAACCGATTGATCTCGTGGTGGTGAATCTCTATCCCTTTGAGCAAACTGTGGCGAAACCGGACTGCACTTTTGCCGATGCGGTCGAGAATATCGACATCGGCGGACCTGCGCTTTTGCGCGCAGCGGCAAAGAATCACGCTGATGTCGGAGTTGTTGTTGATCCTGAGGATTATCCTTCTGTCTTAGAAGCCTTGCGCGGTAATGGAGCGTTGTCCGCCGAGCAAAAATTTGGGCTCGCTAAGAAAGCCTTTCAACTGACTGCTCGCTATGATGCGGCGATTGCCGACTACTTGGGTAGTCTCGATGCCAGTCAACAACGGCAATCGTTTGGCGAAACCCTGCATCTTAATTACGTGAAAGCGCAAGACCTGCGGTACGGTGAGAACCCGCACCAAAGCGGCGCTTTCTATCGGCAGCGGGTCATCACCGAGCCCTGCATTGCCAACGCACGCCAAATCCAAGGCAAGGAACTCTCCTTCAATAACATTGTAGACGCCAATGCCGCATTGGAGCTGCTCAAAGAGTTTCACGAAATCACCGCCGTCGCCATTAAACATACGAACCCCTGCGGGGTAGCGACGTCTACGCACTCTTTGGCCGATGCTTTCCGCAAGGCGCGGGCGTGCGACCCGGTGTCGATCTTTGGAGGGATTGTCGGCCTCAATCGTGAAGTGGATGCGGAAACGGCGCAAGAAATTCTTGAACTTTATAAAGAAGGGTTCATCGAAATTTTACTGGCCCCGGGTTTTTCTCCTGCGGCGTTGGATATACTGGCTTCTTCAAAGCGGCTACTCAACATTCGCTTGATGGAGATTCCTGCCGTTGCCCAGTCCATTCCTGTTAAGTACGAAACCAAGTATGTAGTCGGCGGCATGTTGTTACAGGACCGCGACTTGGGAAAAGTGAAAGTGGAAGAGCGCCAGGTGGTGACGCAACGCAAGCCCACGGCGGATGAGTATCGCGCGTTAGATTTCGCTTGGCGCGTGTGCAAGCATGTGAAATCGAACGCGATTGTCTTGGCCAAGAGCGATCAAGTGATCGGCGTGGGAGCCGGGCAGATGAGCCGGGTAGATTCAGCCAAGCTCGCTGTCATGCGTGCGCGTGACTTGGGGCTGAATACGCAGGGAACTGTCGTGGGCTCTGACGCCTTCTTCCCTTTCCGTGATGGACTTGATGTGGCGGCTCGCGCCGGCGCGACGGCGGTGATTCAGCCGGGCGGTAGTTTACGAGATAAAGAAGTCATCGCCGCCGCTGATGAGCATGGCATGGCCATGATTGTGACCGGTATGCGGCATTTCCGGCATTAGTGGCGAGAGTTGACATTATGAAAGTTTTCGTCATCGGCAGTGGTGGACGCGAACATGCGTTGGTGTGGAAAATCCGCCAGAACCCGCACGTCTCGCACATTTACTGCGCCCCAGGCAATGCGGGGATTGGTGAACTGGCGGAGCTGGTAGTATTGGCGCCAGACAATATAGTCGGGCTTCTGCAATTTGCCCAACAACAGCAGATCGATCTGACAGTGGTAGGGCCGGAGCTGCCGCTTAGTCTCGGGTTAGTCGATGCATTTGCAGCACAGGGCTTGCGCGTGTTTGGCCCTAACCAACGGGCGGCGCAACTTGAAGGCAGCAAAGCGTTCGCCAAAGAACTAATGCAACAACAGGGCGTGCCCACTGCCGCTTTTGCAACGTTCACCAATCTCGAAGCGGCGCGTCGTTACATTCACACAATGGGCGCGCCCATTGTGGTGAAGGCGGATGGGCTAGCGGCAGGAAAAGGCGTGTTCGTCTGCGCGACGATCAAGGAAGCGCTGGATGCCTCGCGGCAAATCCTGAGTGAACATGTCTTTGGAGAAGCAGGAAACACCATCGTCGTTGAAGAATTCCTCCAAGGTGAAGAGGCGTCGTTCTTGGCTTTTACCGACGGGACAACCGTCCTGCCTCTGGCTTCGGCGCAAGATCATAAACGCATTTTTGACGACGATCGCGGTCCCAATACCGGCGGCATGGGCGCGTATTCTCCTGCGCCGATCGTGACTGAGGCGCTCACTCAGCGCATCGTGCAAGAGGTGATGTCTCCGGTGGTCAATGGGCTCCGGCAGCGCGGCATTGTCTACAAAGGCATCCTGTATGCCGGGCTGATGATCAAACAAGAGCAGATTAAAGTGCTGGAGTTTAATGTCCGCTTCGGTGACCCAGAATGCCAACCGTTGATGCTGCGGTTGCAATCCGATTTAGTTGACGTGATGGAAGCGGTGATCGATGAACGGCTCGCTTCTGTGTCGCTTTCTTGGGATGCGCGGCCTGCGGTGTGCATAGTGCTGGCTGCGAGCGGCTACCCTGGCGCTTATGACACTGGCGCTCCCATTATCGGGCTGGACTCGCTCCGCACTTGGCAAAACGGCATGGTGTTCCACGCTGGAACGGCAAACGCCAATGGGGCTGTCGTTACTAAAGGCGGCAGGGTGTTGGGCGTAACTTCCATGGGAGCTGATATCAGGGCTGCCATCGCCGAAGCGTATCGGGCCGTGGAACATATTTCTTGGTCTGGTATGCAGTATCGTCATGATATTGGCCGACGAGCGCTGATTCACGCCAAATAACTCCTCAGGAATGCGTTCCTTGTCTTCGCTCTTCTTTTTTCGCTACACTAAGAGCTGATGCAACAGCTCACATGGATCACGCAACACGCAACCCTTCACTGCGAAGTCGAGCCCTAACGAAAGACCTCTAATAACGACTTTGCTTCGTAAAGTTTTTTACTATGGCAAAAATTCAACCGTTTCGCGCTCTGCGTTATAACCCGGCGATCGTAGGCGACCTCCAGCAGGTGGTGTCTCCTCCCTACGACGTGATCTCCACTGAACAGCAAACGCTGCTCCACCTCCGCAGCCCATATAATGCCATTCACCTGGACCTCAATCGTGATCCTGAGCGATACAATGTCGCCGCAAAAACTCTCGCAGCGTGGCTGGCGCAAGGGGCGCTCGTACAAGATGAAGAGCCTGCACTCTATTTTTATACCCAAGAATTTACTCTGAAAGACGGCAAGCCTCGACGCAGGACCGGGATATTTACTGCTTTACGAATCGAAGAATTTTCTTCCGGAAAAATTCGCCCACACGAGCGCACGTTTGAGCATGCGAAAGCCGACCGACTTGCCTTGCTCCAGGCCTGCCAGACTCATTTGAGTTCTATTTTCTGTTTGTACTCCCAAGCCGGGTGGTCGCTGGAGCAAACACTGGCCTCCGCTTTAGCTTCGCCGCCACTCGTAGAGGTGAGGGACGACTCGGATACCGTTCATAAACTTTGGCGCGTGACGGACCCCAGGCTTATTGCTGAAGTCGCGGCTCGCTTAGAACAGGAGCCGTTGATTATCGCGGATGGTCATCATCGCTATGAAACCGCGCTGCGGTATCGTAACGAACGTGTTGCTCAAGGAGACACGAACAAAGAAGCGCCATTCCAATATGTCCTTGCGTTTCTGACGAATGCCCAAGACGAGGGCCTAGCGATTCTTCCTACGCATCGGCTGCTGCAAAACGTGATGCTCCCTAACGTCGAACATCTCCGCCTGGTGTTGCAGCGTGAGTTCCGTCTGGCGCGTTTTGCTTTGCCAGACGTGTCAGCGTTCTTTGCGGCCTTACGAGCGCCGGGGAGCGAACGGCGCATTGGCTGCGCCATTGCCGGTTCCCCGCACTATTGGATTTTGTCTTTTGACGACCGCATCACGCAAGGACTCGCCTTGTCCATGCCGCTGCGCGCGTTGGACGTGACCGTGCTCCATGATGTCCTGCTCCAACGGTTCTTAGGATTGCCGCCGGACGTGCAGAAGCAAAAATTGGCGTACACGGTGGACGAGGAAGAAGCGCTGCGACGTGTTGCGGAGCACGAGTGTCAAGCAGCGTTTCTCTTGAATCCGACGACATTTCAACAAGTGGCCGACGTGTGTCAGCGCGGCGAAACCATGCCGCAAAAATCCACCTACTTTTTCCCCAAATTGCTGACGGGGATGGTTTTCTACAAACTATAAAAGAAAAAGCGACAGCGACTAACGCCCCATCGGACGGCGATCAAACGAGCGCGGACCTCCTCCATGCCGCTCTGGTGGGCGCGCTTCGTTGACTTTGAGAATACGTCCGAGCCCCTCGCGTCCATCAAACTGTTGAATGGCGGCGGTCGCTTCGTCCTTTGAGCCCATGTCAATAAAAGCAAATCCCTTTGACTGACCTGTAGCCCGATCAGTGACGATGTTGACGGAAATGACTTTCCCTGCTTGGGCGAAGAGCTTTTCCAAATCCGCCGGATTCGCGTTATAGGGCAGATTGCCCACAAACAAGCGTACGCCGCCTCCATTGCCCATAGGAGGTCTTCCTGGGCTGGGGGATGACGCGGGACGATCGCCACTGGGACGAGAGAATACGGGCCTCTCCGCGCTCCGCCGCGGCGCTCCGCCGAGATCTCGTCCAGCTCCTGCCTCGTTGACGGTCAAGGTTTGTCCATCGAGAACTGACCCATTCAACGTGGTGATCGCGGTACGAGCCGCGTCGTTTGATTCCATTTCAACAAAAGCAAATCCACGAGAACGCCCGGTGGTAGGATCAGTCATCAGCTCAGCGGAGACGAGGGCCCCAAAGGGAGTAAACAGATCTTCAAGTTCTGGATAGCAGAGACGTGGCGGTAAATTCCCAACGTACAGTCTTACGCTCAATGAAATCTCTCCTTGCAGCAGGGCCAACGTTTTTGGAAACGTCCAGAATTTTTCCAAAACGTTCGTCGCCTACCGCTACTTTTTCAAGCAGTTGATTGCGCTGTGCTCCAGCGCAATACGTTAATACATCCTGGCGACCAGGTAATGAATCGACAAGCCAATTTTACCATCGCCGCTCGCGGTCTCCTCGGTCGCGGTCTCCTCCACGAAACCCGCCTCTGCCCCCTCCAGCCGGACGGCCGCCCCCCGCACGCGGCTCTTGCGGCTTCGCTTGATTAACGGTGAGTGGGCGCCCTTGCATCTCAAAGCCATTGAACCGCTCGATAGCGGCTTGCGCTTCGTCATTGTTGTCCATTTCTACAAATCCGAAGCCCCGGGATCGTCCAGTGAATTTGTCCATGATAACGTTTGCCGAAGCCACTTCGCCGACTTGACCGAACAACGCTTTCAAGTCGGCGTCTGAAGTGCTGAACGGGAGGTTCCCAACAAAAAGTTTCATTGCCATTACCCACCTCCGTGGAGTGTACAAAAGCAAAAGGCCCCACTAACCCATGAGCGGGTTCCAGGGGCCTGATCACTCTCGAACCAACTCACTCCAACGACCGGTACGATCCAGATAGCGACTACTTGCCGGGACAGTAGCAAATTCCCATCACGAATACAACAGAAATGTACTTCGGTCCGGAAAGGAAAAGCAAGAAACGGGACGCAGAAAAGGAAAAAAGAGGAAAGAAGAAAAGAAACCCTTTTTTTGCCTAGCTCTCTTCTCTTCCAGGTGAATCCGCCGCGCAGCTCAGCAGCGCGTGACGGAGCGCTGAGCGGTCAAACCCTTTTCCGATGAATACTACGTGTTCCGGCGGTTCGGGAAGGAGATCAATCCATTCGATCGCGAAATCTCCGAGCACGGATTGAAACATCCACTGTTCATCGGAATCTGCGAAACGCACGAAACCTTTCGCCCGCCAGATGGTGGAAGGCAATGCGCGCATCAGGGTTTCAAAGCGTTCGCGCGCGAGCGGGGCTTCGAAGAGGACCGTTAGCGTGTGAAAGTGATCGTGTACGGGCGCCTGCCGATGAGCAAAGGAAGGCGGAGACACTTCTCCTTTTTTGTCGAGGAGTTGATCGTAGTTCGTCGCGCTGTGTTGGGTCATGAGAAGTGTCGCACGAGGGTTCAGCGCTCGGACTTGATCAGCAATAGCTTTGAGAATGGCGTGGTCTGCTTTGTCCCTTTTATTAATGAGCACGACATCCGCCAATTCCGTTTGTTGACGGATGCCGGAGTGCAACTCTTCAGCGAGGCGGGCGAAATTGAGGGGATCGAGCACCGCAATCAGCGAGGCCAAACGGACGAGGGGCAACACCTCTTCTTTGGTGATTTGGTCGATGAGTTCAACGGGATCAGCCAAGCCGGTGGCCTCAATGAAGATCACATCAGGTTTCAGACTGGCCACTTCTTGCAACACCAGCCCCAACGTGCCGCCAATCGTGCAGCAAATGCAGCCGTTTGTCATTTCTCGAACGGCATAGCCTTGTCCGCGCAGCAATGCGCCGTCGATATTCACCTCGCCATATTCGTTCATCATGATGGCGGGCTTCAGTCCGCGAGTGAGGCAGTGATTGAGGAGATGTTGTAGCAAGGTGGTTTTTCCACTGCCCAGGAATCCCGAAATCAGATGCACAGGAATACGCTGAGAGTCCGAAAAAACCAGCCGTTCTTTGTCGTCGGTACGATTGTTCACGTCGGACATAACAAAAGGATATGTCAGACAGCGTGGGGAATAAAGGTGAGCGGAGGGTGGGGGAGAACACCCCCCGCTGACGATCCGGTGGGAAAAGGAGGAAACCCACCGAATCAAGGAAAACTATTTTTTTCTTCAGGGTGGCGCGCCAGCCCTCGAAGCATGAGATCCGTCATCGTTTCCGCCATTTCTTCAGCGGAAGGCGTCTGCTGATCGATCCACCACGACACCACCTGAGCAGACATACCAACGAGTGCATTGGCAATCACCGGCGCTGGTAGCAAGCGGAACTCCCCTTGCTCCATACCTTCAGAGATTCTATCGGCAGCATCCTCAACAAACATAACGTAGACTTGGCGGAGCAATTCATTGAACGTGGTGCCATGTCCGAAAACGATTTTCAGCAAGTCTCGATTTTCTTGCGCAAAACGAAAAAAAGCGCGATTCGCTTCGCGCAGTTTCTCGACCGCGCTCTCCATCGTGGAGCGTGCGTGCTCAATTTCTTCTTTCAGCAGGCGAGCAGTCTCATCAATTAGTTCGAGAAATACCGCATCCTTGGTCTGGTAATGTAAATAAAAAGTGCCGACTCCCACATCAGCAGCAGCGGCAATGTCAATGATTTTGGCATTGTGGTACCCCTTTTCAGCGAGCACCTTCCGCGCCGCAGCGAGAATATCCTGCTTGGTTTTTTCTTTCCGCCGTTGATATCGATTCAAATTTGTAACGGCTGCACTATTTCTCATTTTTTTGAATAGACGTTCAAAGATGAACTTTCATTCATTATTAAATGACAAATAGCTCAAAGTCAATTTTTCCTCTACTCATCACCCATCTTCGCGCAACATCCAATTTTCGATCTGCCGCTTCCACAGTTGCGCCAGCGTTCCAATAATTTGCTGCTTCTCAAGACAGTGGTCCTTGGTAATTTTCATTAGAAGGGCCTCTCGATCGGCGAGTTCGGTTGCAGCGGGTTGCTCAAGGAAGTCGACAAATTCGTCGGCGCTGGTAATACCAGTATTTGCCACGAAGGTCGCATAGTCCTCGCCAAAATGGTTGAATAACCAGGCCTGCGAGACCCATTGCCGCACTTGCAAGTAAGAGAACCCGGTGCGTAGGCTCAGTTCTATAGGAATCGCGGTAGCAATATTTTCCACATTGTCATATCCATCGCGTTGCAAGCGGCTCATGTGGGCGTAACTGATGCCCGGCAGACGCGAAAGCGGCGTGGCCTGATACTCCTCGGTTTTGAGCGGCACTTTGACGGTCACTAAATTGCTCAGGTAGATCAGCGCCGTCTCGGGGAAGTAACCAAAAAAGAAGCTGATGACCGGAGTGAACGGATCAAGCGTGCGTGAGACGTGAGAGCAAGCGAAGGAGAGTACGAGCGCGAAGAGGCTAGCGGTGATGAGGCGAATCGTGTTCGCCACGAAGGTGTGTGGAGTCAGGTCAAGGGTAAAATAGCTGCGCATGAGATCACTGACCATGTAGACGTACGCGCCTAAGAAGCCGAACTGGAAGGCCGTGAGGCTTGCAATAAGGTGGCGATAAAACTCAACGTCGTCAATCTTAAATAACGTGACATAGGGCCCTAATAACAAAATGTTTGCCCCTTTGCTGTAATCGACCCCGCAGCCTTGCGCCGCACTGAGCACGGGTTTCAGCAGTAAGATGACTGAGGTTCCGAAAGCAATGACCAAGGTTAAACTGAGCACGCTGCCCCAGTAGTTCCGGCGTCGAAATTGCCGAGCCAATATCTTTTCGATGATTGCTCCGTTTTCACGCCATTGGGTCTCGGGGATGGAGTTTTTGACGCGTCTGTGTTTTTCCGCCTTCATGCCGTTGTTCACATATCCAAGCATAATGCCCGGTGCGATCAGTATTGAAAATGTAAACAAAAGTAGATTGTAAGAGAAAAAAATCGGATCAAACCAGTCGAGCACCGCAGCCGCAGGAGACTGGGCGGGACAAGGGGAAGACGACGCCTCCGCGAACACGCTTGTCGAATATGTCAACAGAAAAAAAATAGACAAAAGTGACAAGCTGAAAGTGCGGCGCCCCTGAAAAGAGAAGCTCCTTTTTCGTGCTGGTTCCATATGTTATCCCCTTGGCGTTGCTAACAAGTCGGCCACGACGCGTTGATACAACGAAAGGTGATCGAAGGGGCGCTGGATGCTTGCGTTTGCGGAAGCAAAACTCCAACCGATGAGTTCGAGATGGTTTGCTCGCACGGCCCCTTTGAATTCTCCCCACATTGCAGAAGTGAGTGGAACTTGGCTGTCATTGTCGCCGGCCTCCTTGCCTAAAAGCCGCGTCCACGGGCGAAACCACGGCGGCATTTCTCCAATCGGCCGCACGCCAGCATAGGAAACGTAGCGCACGTTAGGTCGGTCAGCTACCGTCTCATTGAAGCGTCGGCACGCCGCGATAGTCAGATCCCCCAATGCTCTCCTCATCCACGGTCGTAGCAGTTTTGCTCCAAGGTGAGGGGAAGTTAAAAGCCAATCCGCCAGAGGGGTGCCCCGGTGAGGCGTGGCAATCGTGGCAAGGCCCAGGACTCGATGGTCCGTATCAAGCTGGGAGAGAAAGTAGCGGCAGTCCAGCCCACCCATGCTATGTGCTACGAAATACAGGTTCTCCTGTGGGAGTTGCGTTACATACGCCGCCAGCGCGCGTGCACGCTCGGCCACGCTGCCTACCGTGGGGAGCGCGGGAAAGAAAGCGGTCAGCCCCTGTCGTTCGAGCAGTGTTTTTACCTGGCGGAAACAGGCGATCCGTTTGCCCAAGAGGTGTATCTCCGCAAAGCCTCCCAGGCCATGAACAAAAACAAAATATGGCGTTATTGTCAACATCGGCAAAAAAGAGGGGCAAGGCGCCGAGCGAGACTCACTAAGGCGTTTCCGAAGCGCTTGCTCGTAGACGCACCGCTTCTATCACTTTCGGGGCCGCGACTTTGTTGGCCAAGTTAATCACCCATACCGGCAGCGCGCCGCCAGGATCGGTATGGACGAAATATGTCACCTCTGTTCGTTGCCCTGCGTCAACTGGTCGCAGGCTCCAAGAGCCCGTATTAACACGAAGCGGCTCCCCTTCTCCAGTGTGGAGGGTGGCGCTGTCAGGCGCTAAACTCCAGCGTACCTGATACATGCCCTGGGCGGCGCAGCGAGTGTCGGCACTCAGGCGGATCGTGTAATAACGATCGCTAATCGGCCAGGGAAAGTCGAGTTGTTGAAAGACCACCACCACGTCCTCTTCGGTTTTGAGTATTTCACTTTTTTCTACATAGGGCATGAACTGGGGATAGCGCGCATAATCGGCGATGACCGAGTACACGGAAGTCGGCTGGGCCGTCATAACCGCCATGACGAGCACCTCACGAATCTCCACCCCGGCTACCGCGCGGCTGCACACGCGGGGCTCGTCTCTCTCCGCGGAGCACTCCCAGCCTTGTCCGCGCAAAAACTCATCGCTCGTCGGCGGAGATTGCGCCGGACAAGGCTCCACATTTTGAGATGCGCCGTTGCTCGCATTGACGCAAACGAGTGCGACGATGAGGAGTCGTACTTTTGCACGAAAAAGCCAGCTCACGCCTGCACCATAGAAGATCAAAACTCTGCATACCAGGGTGTAGCCCCATGCCATTCTCAACGCGTTTCTTGTCCAATCAATTGAAAATAAAAAACTTGATAAATCATTAAAAAAAAATTGACAAATTTTGATCTTAGGTATATGTGAAACGGCTGGAGCAAGGGGGATTTGTCTTCTCATTAATCTCATCATTGCAATAGAGGCGCAGACGGCGATGAACGCGGCCTGTGTTCACCGCGAGAGGAGGGCATTGTTATGAAGAGGAATCGGCTTGGCCGATGGTGGTCTCTTGCAACTGCAGCAGTCGTTTTGCTGCCAACCCTAAGTTGGGGGTATTTCTTTGACGACCGGCGGGAGATGAGTTTGTCGGGGTTTGCCTACTCGCGGTCGACCTTTGCGCTGTCCGACGACAGCATTGGCGCTGGCAAAGGGCTCTATCAGACCGGGAATCTGGTACAGAATCGTAACTTCCTGACCTTGGAATGGCGCCACAACATCAATCGCATCTCGCGTGATCTACCCACCGTCGGGCTACTGGGCCAGTTCCTCAATCTCGATGGCTTTGATTACTACCTCAATATGCGCGAAGCCTACGACGGTGTGTATGACTTTGGCCCTAGAGGCATCCGTCGGCAGCTTGATGGCGGCGTGGGCGGCTTTCTGCCCGGCGAACAACGCGTGGCCAACTCGGGCGGCAGTGGGCCGTTGAACTACTGGGATAAGTACTATGGCCGGGTTCCTCCCAACGGCCCGCTGATCAATAAGGTTCTATCCAACGGCCAGGTGCTCAATGGGGTACAAGCCTTTCCCAGCCGCTGGTCGTCACGGGATCGCAATTTCTCCTACATCACCAATCAGAATTTCTTGAACAAGCAGGTCAACCAGATCGCCCTTTTTGAGTGGTATTTCAATATCACCAAAGGGCCGCTGTTTATCCGCATCGGTCGCCAAAATCTGTCCTGGGGTGAGACGGATGGTTTTCGCCTCCTGGATCAGATTAACCCGTTGGATAACTTCTTTGGCGGGTTCTTGGTGCCCTTGGACGAGCGCCGCGTGCCGCTCAACATGCTGCGGGCGCAGTGGAGCTTTGGCACGGTGGGACCGATCAGTGACTTGACGTTGGAAGGGTTTGTGTCGCCGGACCGGCACACGTCGGCCTATTATGGGCTAGCGCCCAATTACTGGACGCCCTACACAGTGACCTCACCGGTGATGGTGGCGCGGGAACGTTGCGGCGGGCCGGTGTTTGGGCAGGCAAGCCCGGGGCCGACCAGCGACCAGGCAGGCAATGGGCAGCCGTGTAGTTTCCGCGCCCAGGGCCCGCATAGCAATCTGGCGGATTCCCGTGGCGGCGGTCGCATTGTCGGGACGATTCACGACTTCACCTTCTCGATCGCCCATTATTACACCTGGCAAGATGGGCCGGTGTCGGCAGCGGCCATGCTTTCCCCCACGCCGGCGCACTTGGCCTGGGATACCAACCCCGCGTTGTTCCAACGGCTGACCGGCAAGGACCCGTACGAGAAGAATGCGGCGGGGCAATTTGTCAACGACCCGTGGGGGATTAATGATCCAGTAGTGGGCACCGCCGCCTATAATGCCGCCCACACTGCGGGGGTGGGCACGGCGAAGGGCGGCCCGGGCGCCACAACCGCCGTACCGGCCGTGCAGGAGCGCAACACAGCAGTGCCGATTCGCGAGAAGCGCGTGCAGATCACCGGCGGCTCCTTATCATTCCCTGTGAATGCCTTGACCGGCATGTTCGTGGGTAGCGACAACCCGCTGTACTACATCTACACCACGTTCCGCGCTGAATTTGCCTACACCCGCAATCAGGCATTTCGCTCCAATATCAACGATGGCTCAACAGTATTCAATGACCAAGTAGCCAACCAGCAGCGTTTCCTGACGTTGCCGTTATCGCGGGCGGGGATCACGCAGCACGCCACCACAGCCTTCAACGGGACGAATGGGTCGGCTCTCTTCAACCCGGATTACTTACCCGGAGGAGCTTTTTCCAGTGAAGGGAATTGTACGGACGCCTCGGGGGTGCGAGGTTGCCGGATCGGGCGCTTCAAGAGTCGGGACGTGTGGGCGTACAGCATCGGGCTCGATCATAACCAGTGGATTCACTTCTTGAACCCGGTCAATACGTTCACCTTCTCGGCGCAGATCTTCATGAACCACATTCTGAACAACAAGAACAAATATGACCCTGGGAAGCCGATCGGACCCACTAACGATATTTTTGGCACAGGGTTGCAAGATCGCAGTGGTAATACCATTGGACCCTTCCGGACCGATCCAGCCCTCTTCGATCCCAACATCCGGCCTGGTGGCCAGGGCAATCGGTCGTTTTCATGTGCGCATAATGGTCAAGCCGCCGCTGCCCTGGTGACGCCGCAGTTCGCGCCGTGTAGTTATAAGCGGCTCGTCACCCTCAAAGATACCAATATCATCAACACGTTTTCGGTGTCGACCCAGTATTGGGGTGGGAATCTGCGTCCCAGCTTCCTCTTCTTCTATGACTGGAGCGGATCGTGGCTGATGCAACCCGGAATCGACTGGACGTTCTATGATCCCTTCCGCGTCAGCGTGCGCTACAACTGGATTGACGGGAACAACCAGGGGATTGGCGCCTTCAAGACCAAAGATAACATCTGGGTCGAGTTGCAATATTTGCTCTACTAAGTCCTGAGCCCTAAGCCATGAGTCTTGAGAAGGGGACGACGCAAGCAAGCGTCGTCCCCTTCTCTTTTTTTGGGGGCCTTTGTGTTGCGCCACAATTTGGAATAAACCTGAGCGCCAAGGAATTATGCCATACGTAAATGGCTGAGTGTAGATAAGCATGATTGAAGTCGAGAATGTCACAAAACGCTTTGGTCCTATTCTGGCGGTAGACCATATCTCTTTTGCGATCGATCGTGGCGAAGTGGTGGGTTTCCTGGGCCCGAATGGCGCTGGGAAGAGTACCACCATGCGCATGCTCGCCGGTTTCTTTCCTCCGACCTCGGGGCACGCCAAGGTTGGACAATTCGATGTGGTGACCCAGGCCCTCCAGGTAAAACAATTGGTCGGGTACTTTCCTGAACGGGTCTCGGTGTATCCTGAGCTCCCAGTGCGCAGCTTTCTCGATTTTGTGGCGGAGGCCAAGGATGTCCCACGAGCCGAGCGCAAACGCGAAATTGCGCGTGTCGTTGAATCCTGTGGGCTTGAAGCGGTGAAAGATCGCATCATCGGCCATCTTTCGAAAGGGTATCGTCAACGGGTGGGCATTGCGCAAGCGTTGTTGCATAAACCGCAAGTGCTCATTCTTGATGAACCCACCATCGGGCTTGACCCAGAACAAGTTGTGGAAATTCGCAAGCTCATCCGTGACTTGGGGACGGAACGGACGGTGATTCTCTCGACGCATATTCTCTCGGAAGTCAGCTCGGTGTGTGATCGCGTCATCGTAATTGATAAGGGGAAAATCCTCGCCTCGCAATCGTTAGCGGAACTCCGCGCCCAATTACAGCAAACACGACAGGTGCGTGTCGAAGTGGAAGCTCCGGAAGACCAAGTGCAGAGTCTGCTTGAACGACTGCCTGGGGTCGAGAACGTCAAACGTGTAGACCTTGACGCCAGCAACGGGGCAGCCCCACGGTCCCGCTCTTTCGTGATTGAGCACAGGGGCGAGGATATCCGCAAGCAATTGAGCAAAATTATTACCGAGAATGGCTGGGGCTTACTCGAAGTCCGCTCGCTGGAACCGACACTGGAAGATATGTATCTGCAGTTGATTCGTGAGACCGTATGAAGTTCCTCTGCATTTTCAAAAAAGAACTCCGCCTCTACTTTGGTTCGTTCATTGCCTATTCTCTGGCGACTGCTTTTCTTTTGTTGACTGGTTATTTCTTTTACACCGACATGGTGTTCTACGACCTGTTCGGTGATTTTATGGACATTACCTCCTCGCTGTGGATCTATTATTTCCAAGATGTTCGCTTCGTGACGTTGCTGATTTTGCCGTTGTTGACCATGCGCCTCTTTGCCGAAGAGAAGAAACTGGGCACGATCGAGCTGCTGTGGACGTATCCATTGAAAGACCCGCAGATCATTCTTGGCAAATTTTTCGCCTGCTTGCTAGTCTATACGCTCATGGTGCTCGGCACCTTCGCGTATCCTTTGCTGTTGGCGACCGTTCATCATTTTGCGTGGGGCCCTCCTCTCGCTGGGTATCTGGGCGTCATTCTTCTGGGAGCAACGTTCATCGCGTGCGGCACGTTCATTTCTTCCCTCACCGAGAACCAAGTCGTATGCGCCATGTCCACCTACGGCGTTTTAGTCTTCTTTTGGTTTCTTACCTGGAACGAAGAAGCCGTGGGGCCACAGCTCATTGGTACGATTAGTCGCTTCTCCTTGTTCGACCGCTTTGAGGATTTCTCTAAAGGAGTCATTAACACGCAAGATCTCGTCTTTTTTGTCTTAGCCACGATGCTGTTTCTTTATCTCACGTTGCAGTCGTTGGAGTCGCGAAAATGGCGCGGAACCCGGTAGCCGCTGCTGTCTTTCAAGAAGAAAGCGGTTGGTTCAGTCGTGAATCGACCCGTCGGTTCCTCTTGGTCGGCCTAGAGGCGGTGTTTCTGCTCGTCATTGCTATCTCGCTTGAAGTGTTCTTCACCCGTGGAAATGTGCGGTTCGATCTCACTCCGGAAAGAAAATTCAGCTTGTCAGAGGTGACACAGCAGTCGCTACGCGCGCTGACGAAGCAAGTCCAAGTCACCGTTTTCTATCGTCGTGGCGACCGTGAGAAACACGGCGAACTGCTGGGCCTCATGGCGCAAGAGACGCCTCTGTTTACCTATCAACTGTTTGATCTTGACCGCGCCCCGGGGCTGGCGCAGCGCTATGGAGTCGCCGCGTATGGCGCCGCGATAATAGAGACGGCTGACAACAAGTTAACGATCCCTCTCGTGGATGAAGAACGCGTACTCAACGGGCTGCTGCGCGTGCTGCAATCGGAGAAAACCATTTACTTCCTCGTTGGGCATGGAGAGAACGATCCGGTCGATGCGGAAGAACGGTCCGGGTACGGCGTACTGCGCAAAGTGCTGGACACGGAGAACTATCGCGTGCGTCCGTTACCATTATTAACGGTGCATAAGGTGCCTGCGGACGCCGATCTTGTGATTATCAGCGGACCAAAAGGAGAACTCACTCTTGGGGAACTGGACGGGCTATCGACGTATTTGAACGCCGGGGGCAATGCGCTGTTCATGATTGACCCCTACACCGTGACGGACTTGGGGCGTTATTTGGCGCAGTTCGGTTTTATTTTGGATGGAAGCGTCATTGTTGACAACCAAAATCAAGTCGCGGGCGGCGAACCGCTCATGCCGATGATCGCCAGCTTTGCCCAGGATGTGTTTCCCCGGAAACCGCGCGGCGAACCCATGCTGCCTGTGGTGCAGACCGTGCGCGTGCAGGAGGGAAAAGCCAAAGCCTTCGCCTTCTCCAGCGACTCCAGTTGGGCGGTCAAAAATCAGGAACGGGCGGAGCGGAACGAGTTGGAATTCAAGGCCGGAGAAGACGAGAAAGGTCCGCTTCCCGTCGCTGCCGTGGCGACTGTGGGCGAAGGAAAGAAGGGCAAGATCATCGTGCTAGGCGACTCGGACTTTGTCAACAACTTTTATGTGCGCGTACCCGGCAACGTTGATTTCTTCATGAACACCATTGGATGGATGTTGGGGCGGCAAGAGTTGGTGGCGATTGGACGCACGGCGAACGCCCCGGTTTCCAAACGGGGCTCGACTCCGCAACAAACTTTATATCTTTCGGCGTCGCAGTCACGCCTATTTTTTTGGCTCATGGTGGTGGTAGAGCCGCTGCTCGTCTTTGGCCTGGGGATGGCGGTGTTTCTGCGTCGGAGGCGACTCGGATGAGTAAGGAATTTCGTCGCGTGTTTGTCTTGGGCGTGTTGGCCGTGGTGCTGGGTGGGTACGCGTACGTCACCGCGCCTGAGAAGAAGGTGCTCGGGTCAGAAAACACCAAGAAAGCCGAACGCGCGGCGCTTGATTTTGAAGTAGACAATGTCACGAAGATTGATCTAGTGTTCGAAGGCAAACATCTGGTGTGTCAACGCACGCCGGAAGGCTGGGTCAATCCAACCGATGGAACATCCGTGCGGCACGACGCCGTAGAAGATTTTCTCGCGAATCTCAAAAAGCTCCTCAATTTAGGAGAAGTAGAAAACGGCATGCAACAACTGTCGGAATTTGGCCTCGACCCACCTCTCGCCCGCATTGTGTTGGAAGTGCAAGGAGAAGGGACACGCATCCTGGCCATGGGGAAAAACAATCCCGTGCAGACCAGTCTCTATGCGCAGATTAACGAGGCGCCGCAGATTGTGCTCGTCGGCTCCGTTGTGGTCTGGGATCTGCGTAAACTTTTCTCGGTGGCTGGATTGGCCGGGTAAAAGATTTTTCTTTACTTTTTCCTTCATATCCTACCGGTTCTCTTCATCTACTCAAACGAAATTCCTCTTTACTCGGAGGAGCTTCTCATATAGCCTCCCTCTGGCCTCCGTCACTTTCTTTGCGGAGCGCTGCTGGGCAATCGGCAATAGGGGGGAGACATGGGCAAACATCCGCAAGGAAGAGGGCGTTGGTGGAGCGCTCTCGTCGTGGGCTTCGGACTAGGGCTCGGCTTGGGAGCAGCGCAGGCTTGGGCAATTTTTCTCGATCCGGAGGAAACGCTCCGCTTTAACGGCAGGGTTTATACTCGCACAGCGTTCGCTACGGAAGCTGCGGCGGATAACACCCGCCTGCGCACGCCCTTTCACAGTTGGAACATGTTACAGAGCCGCTTCTTCGTGCAGATGGAGCTGCGGCACAGCTTAACGGATCTCGTTGAAGGGCGCTCCACCGGTCGGCTGTCCTTTTTACAAGTTCCCCTTGCCCCGCTGCGTTTGCTGGAGCCTGACGACATTGACTATTTTGTCACCTACCGGGGCGAATATGATGGCGTGTGGGACTATGGTCCGGACGTGTTCAGCGAGCGCTTCGTGCGTAACTCCGCGGGCGACAAACTAGACACCCGCCAACGATTACGGCATCGGCATCGTTTGTTTGAAGCGTATGTCGATTACACCAAGGGCCCGCTTTTTCTACGCATCGGTCGGCAAAATCTGTCATGGGGTGAGACCGATGTGTTTCGCTTGCTTGACCAAATCAACCCGCTTGACGCGAGCTTTGGGGGTTTTCTGGTGCCACTCGATGAACGGCGCGTCCCGCTCGATATGCTGCGCACGGTCTACGGCTTAGGCAGTCAGGGCCCCTTCTCCGAATTGGACATCGAAGGATACGTGGCGCTCGACAATAAAGTGTCGGAGGCCGTGCCCGCTGGCTCGCCCTGGGCAACGCCGAATCCGCCTGGGATTAATGGATTCGTCAAAAAGCCCGCGCGCAATTTTACCGATGCGCGCGGCGGCGGACGCCTCATTGGGGTCCTGGGAGATTTTACCTTAAGTCTTGCCCACTATTATACGTACCTTGATGCGCCGACTCTGCGCGTTGTGACGCCCCGGCGAGCCGGGGGCCAGCCCATTGATCTCGGCGAATTTCAAGCGGCCGTGGCGGCAGGAACAACCAGCCGCTTCCTGGTCGATCACTTTCACGGCAATCAGTGGTTCCCCAAAATGCAAATTAGCGGCGGAACCATGAGTTTTAGCGTCCCGCAACTCTACGCCGTGGTGCGTAGCGAGTTCGCCTATTTTTACGCGGAGCCGTTCTATCTCAACTCAGCGCCAAATCAAATCCTGGGGCCAGCGTTAACCGGAAAAATAACTCCTGGTTACCGTCAAGTCGGCGTCAACCCGACTACTGGAAAACCCATTCTTCACTATAAGAGTGATATTGATCGTTCCGATGTGGTGCGCTGGTCCATTGGGATCGACGTCAACCGCTACATCCGCTTCTTGAACCCAACCCAATCGTTTCAGATCAGCGCGCAAGCCTTCGGCACGCATATTTTGTCTTTCAATGACACGCCGCTCTCGAAAGTTGCGCCAAATTTCGGCTTTGGTCACTTTTCCGTGGCCGTGCGCGATCCGCATCGGAAGAACCAGGCGTTTGTCAATCTAGACCCGTATCAGATCATCAACACACTCTCGATTTCTACATCCTACCGCTCGGGACTCATTTCACCGGCATTGAATTTTTTCTACGACTGGCAAGGCGCCTTCGTGCTGCAACCTGGTATTACCTTCACGCGCGATCCCTTTCGCTTGCTGGTGCAGTACAATTTCATCGACGGCCAATTCAACGGCATCGGTTTCCTACGCGATCGGGACAATGTCATCATCCAATTGGAGCTGGTCATTTAACACTCAGCTCTCAGGGCCCACCTGTCGGCGAGAATGAGTGTTGAGAGAATGAGGAGAGAGGTCCTGCTCAGGACTCCGCACTTTCTACTCAGGACTGAGAGCGAGGGGCCGTGGACACCTTCACGCGGCTACAGATATACTTTGCCAACTTTTACACGAGGAGCACCATAATGGGTCTGCGCACGCCGGAACAGTACAAAGCGAGCTTAAAAGACGGACGGGAAGTCTACTATCGTGGAGAAAAAGTTGACGATGTCACCACGCACCCCATCATTGGAGTTGCAGTGGAGCATGCCTGCATTGATTATCGCATGGCTGAAGATCCAAAGTACCGTGATCTCGCGGTGGTGACGGACCCGCAAACGGGCGAGTCCTATTCACGCTACTACTTGTTGCCGCGCAACACGGAAGACCTCTTGAAACGCAGTCAGCTCATCGCCGCCAGCACCCGCGAAGGGGCGACGCTAGTGGTGCTGATTAAAGAGATCGGCACGGACGCCCTCTATGCGTTGCACGTTGTCGCGGAAGAGATGGCCAAACGCGGCAAGCCTGAATACAAAGAGCGCGTGGAAAAGTATTACCGCATGTGCCGAGAGCGCGACTATGGCGTAGCGGTGGCGCAGAGCGACGTCAAAGGTGATCGTGGCCTCGGTCCTCAGGGGCAGGAGCATCCGGATTATTACTTGCGCATCGTGGACCGTCGTGCGGACGGTATTGTCGTGCGCGGCGCGAAAATTCACACTTCTGTGTTAACCAACACGGACGAAGTGATCGTGTTGCCGACGCGGGCTATGAAAGCTGGCGACGAAGATTATTCGGTGGCGTTCGCGGTTCCGGCGGCGACCAAAGGGCTCAAGTTGATCGCCAGTTCGTATGGCGGCTTCAAAAAAGATCCATTTGAATTCCCCATCAGCGCGAAACATAAAATGATGGAGACCATTACGGTCTTCGATGATGTGTTCGTGCCGTGGGAGCGCGTGTTCATGTGTGGTGAAACCGAGGCGGCGGGTTTCCTGGCTTTGACTTTTGTGAAGTTCCATCGCTTCACTGCGGTGTCCTACAAACTGCCGCTGCTGGAAATGCTGGCGGGCTCCGCGCGCGCAATTGCCGAATACAACGGTATTGAAAATGCCGGTCACATTCGCGAAAAGCTGACCGAACTGGCTGCGTATCACGCCACGGTCCAGGGCCTCATCATCGCCGCCGCCCAGAACTGTGTGCTGACTCCGCCGGGGATTGCCATCCCAAACGTGCTGTTTACCAATGTCGCCAAGTATCAATTCGCCTCAAACTATCATGACGCCGTGCAGATGGTGCAAGACGTCAGCGGTGGCTTACTCGTTACGGGACCCAGCGTGGAAGACTGGCGCAGCGAAGCCACCGGGCCCTATTTGAAAAAATATTTAGGCGGGAAAAAAGGCATTCCTACTGAGCATCGCCTGCGCATGATGAATTTGATCTCCGATCTGACTGCGTCTGATTTTGGCGGCTATCAAGAAGTCTTGGCCGTACATGCGGAGGGGTCGCTGGAAGCGGAAAAATTACAGACGTACCGAGAGTATGATTTTGCGACCGCTGCCGCGTATGCGCGTGAAGTCGCGGGCATCAAGTAGCGGCAACGAGCGGCAGTTGAGGGTCGGCGGAACACCATCTCCATCGTCGTGGGACATGCTCCGGTAACAGTTTCGCATCGGGGCATGCCTCAGGTGGCTATCTCAGCTTTATATTGTGCGATCGCCCGTGCAAACGCCGCCAGCGCCGCTCGTATCATGCCAGCCAGTTCCTCATGCGCAACGATGCCAGCCTCATCCGAGGCTTTCTCGCGCAGTCCCACCGTAATCGATGCTTCGGGAACAATGCGCCCCGACATGATGGTGATAATTTCCGTCAAAGAAGCGAGGGCATAAGTTGAACGAGGCGAGGCGTTGAAGATGGCCACCGGCTTGTTAATAAAATCAAAACCACCGACCAGCCAGTCAAGTGCATTCTTCAGCACCCCTGGGACGCCATGCGCATATTCCGGGGTAGAGAAGATAATCCCGTCGGCGGCTCCTACTCGTGCACTAAAGTCTTTCACCACCGGCGGCTCCGCGCCTTCGAGGTCAGGATTGAAGTGGGGCAGATCGCCAAGATCCGTACAAACGTGGACTTCGACTCCTTTCGGGGCCAGCACAGCCGCAGCGCGTAGCAACGCGGTGTTCGAGGACACGGCGCGGAGGCTGCCGGAGATTGCGAGCAAGCGAACGGTGTGATCGTCTTTCTCCACGTTTCCCTCTTGGAGCACCCTCTCCATCCTTGCTTCAGGGGATTCCGCGCGAGACGGACGCACTCTTGTATGCAGTAAATGCTGCAAGGCGGCGGCTGGGTCCTGACACAGGCCAGTATGCACAGGCGAGATCTGGATGATTGTGCTACGGGGCGCACTGAGCCAATAGAAGCGCTCTCGTTGAGAGAGTCGTCCAATGGGTCCGGCTTGCTTCCCACCGGCGCAAATGACGGAGAAAGCGGCCAGATGCGCGCGCAAGGATGCGAGATCCAGCGTGGCGTCAAGCGTCGTCAACCGTTGTTCATCGAGAGCAATAGCGACTTCAAGAAATCCTCTCGCCGGACAGGAGACTATGGCGCCGACATTGACAAACTCTTCACGTTCAACTCTGGGAACAACGCGGATGATCGCGTAATTATACGTACAGAGATCGGGCACGGACCGCCTCCTCTAGAAAAGCATGTGGCGGATCGAGCCGACGCAGCAGGTACTCCAAGTACGCATTGCGATGTTGAGTCAGGTCACTGAACGACGGAGCATCCGCAAGCCACACCTCGGGAATCAATGCCACAATGTTCTTCATAACGTCTGACGTGAGTCGTTCGGTCATTCTTCCATCAACAGCTTGGAGAGAGTCGGCAAATTGCAGGAGCACGTGGTTTTTAATCATGGGAAACGGGTCATGACTCCGCTCAGGATAAGGATGAGGCGAATGGTGAAAGTAAAGGGCGGCTCCATGATCGATGAGCCAGAGTTGGCGATGCCAGATCAGCATATTGGTGTTGCGAGCCGTGCGGTCCACGTTGGTGACGAACGCGTCGAACCAAACAATCGCGGAAGCGAGATCTGCGTCCGGCTTCTCCGCTACCGGATCAAACATCACGGAGCCGGGCAGATAGTCCAGCGCCAAATTCAGGCCAGCGCTTGCTCGGAGCAAGTCCTGAATCTCCGGGTCAGGCTCGGTGCGGGCCAGTTCAGGGTCGAGATCAACGAAGACGATCTCAGGCGCCAGCAACCCCGCTGCACGGGCGATCTCTCCGGCCACCAACTCGGCGATAAGCGCTTTCGGCCCTTGTCCCGCGCCGCGAAACTTGAGCACATACATGCCGTCATCATCGGCTTCGACTATCGCTGGGAGCGAGCCGCCTTCTCGCAAGGGCGTGACATATCGTGTCGCACGAACGGTTCTTACACTCATCGCTTACTCAATCCTCCCGCTCCGAGCTTTTGACTTTCTGTTTTCCTCCGGCAAAAACGCCATGAGCGACTCTCCACAAATTCCACCAGCTCCTTATCATTCAGTGATTCCAAATCAAAAAGTGCACGATAGGGATCGCCAGTCAGCCCAAGACACCATGAGAAAGCAGCTTCGCTTTTCCATCCACGTTGCTTGCGTGCGCGAACTGCTTCGCGAAGCTGTTCCCCGCCGCAAGCAAGCAGGCGAGACATGATGGTGAGGTGACGATAAGCATTTTGTTGTTCAACCGAAAGAGGTTGAGCAAATATTTCAATGAGGAAACCAGCAAACACAAACTCCGCCACAACAGAGCTGTTTACAGAATTGAAGGGAAACAGTTTGAAACAAGGCAGACCGCCATAGTGTGTTTGAAGACGCTCGGCGAAGAGCTGTGGGTCATCGCACTGACAAATGATATCAAGATCGCTTGCCGCCACATCGATGTCGATGCAAACAGTGCTCACCAGCGTCGGGTGGAATTCTTTGAGCGTTTCCATGACGCCCAATCTCTGCAGGCAGGCATACGCGGCTCGCTGTCGAGCCGTGCCAGATTGCAGATAGGAAAGGTCGCGCCAGGTCATGAGCAAAATGAGTCCTTTGCCTCGTGCCGAGCCACCTCAACCTTCGCCTCGAACGACGCCTGCCCCGCTGAGAAGCCGAAGATGCTCACCGCCGCGTCAGGTAAAACCGCTTGCCCTGAAGTTAGGGTATTCAACCCAAGCCAGCCATCACGCATCCACACTGTTCCGATAGGAACGTCAGCCGTCACTCGTGCTCGGGCCTGTAACGCTCCTCGCTCGTTATACACGCGAACAGTTGCTTTATCTTGTAAACCACGCACCGTCGCATCAGTAGGCGAAATCCACACCCACGGTTCGGGGTCAAGTTGCGCTAGCGTCGGTAGCGCTTGACCATGATCATAGAATCCGTGGAAATGGGTGAGGGTCCGCCCCTGACACAGCGTCAGTGGATAGGCGGACGATGACGGCGCCTCAGACACCGGCAAGGGCGGCAGCCCCAGCGCTTGCATCTGGGCGGAGAAAAACTCGATTTTGCCTGAAGGACTTTGAAAGCATCGATCCGGATACGCCACGTGAGAAATCTGAAACGGGCGCATGCCGCCTTCCCGTCGTAGGGCTGCGACCGTGGCGTGGCCGGTACTCGGATGATCGAGTACCGCATCAATAAGACCCTCGTGCGAATCCCACGGGAAAAATCCATCAAGCTGAAGATGCTGCGCCAAATCCCGCAACACTTGACTGAGTGGCCGAGTTTCTCCCAACGGCGGCAGCGCTTGCTCCATGAGATACAGATGAGTGTTGGTCGCTTTGCATCCCACCTCTTCCAACCACGCGGTGCTAGGCAGAATCACATCGGCAAAGCGACGTGCGGTGTCGTTCATAAACAGGTCGTAGCTGACAACTAACTCCGTGCGATCGAGTCCTTCCGCCATCTGCTTGGTGTCGGCAAATGACGATATGGTGTTTGTGCCAAGCAAAAACAATACGCGCACGCGCTGCTCGCGGAGAGCCGCAGTAATGTGCGACATCTGACTCGGAATATAGTTTCCTGGTGGACGGCGGTCTTCAGCCAGAATGTTGGCGAACCCTTGGCCATGACTGTTGCTCGCATGGCGAGGCCCAAAACCTCCGCCTGGGATACCGAGGTTTCCTGTCAGTCCCAGCAAACACGCAATCGCCCGACCCGCATGCCAACTGTTCGATCCTTTGTGCATGGAGCTCCCACCCAACACGATCATCGCGGGGCGCGTCGTGGCGTAACGGCGCGCCAGAGCAACGATACGCTCGGCGGCGATGCCGGTTTCCGTCGCCGCCCAAGTTGGCGTGTAGGGCTGCAGATGAGCGGACAACTCTTCGAAACCAACTGTGTGTTGCGTCACAAATTCACGGTCGTATAACTTTTCCGTTACAATCACGTGCATCAGCGCCAGCGCCAAAGCCGCATCCGCCCCAGGTCGTATGAGGAAGACATCATCGGCTTGTTTCGTCGCTTCCGTGTGGCGTACGTCAATAGTCACAACGTGTGCACCACGTCGTTTGGCCGCGACAATATGACGGGCGGTATTAGGTTGGCTCGCCAGTGTTGCGCCCCAGAGCAAGATGAGGTTGGAGTGCTCACCCATGTCTTCCTTGGTGTTGGTTTCCAACACGCCGGTCACGCCTAGCCCAAAAGCGCCCAAACCCCAGCAGATCATCGTCGAGTTCCACCACTGACAACCGTACATATTAGCGAACCGTCGCAGCAGATAGCCGTTGATGCGCGTCCCATAATTCGTGCTGGCGATACCGTGGCCAGACCAGATGCCCACAGCTTCTCGTCCAACCGTGTGCATACGCGAAGCAATGAGTGCAAGAACTTCATCCCAACTCACCTGTCGCCAAGCATCGTCAGTATGGCGCTCGCGGATCAGAGGGTACAACAATCGCTTGGGGTTCCCGATGATCTCTTGAGAGGCTTGTCCACGCACGCAGAGGAACCCTTGACTGTCGGGGTTTTCTTTATCGCCGCGCACCCCGACTACACGATCGCCTTCAAGGTCCACCAGCATGCCGCACAAGGTGGGATGGCAGTTCATCGGGCACATGGTGCGGACGGTACGGTGTTCACGTGTTTTCATCGAATTTCCCTCTTACTCACGAGGCTCGGGCTGAGAAACCTCTCTTTACAGATACGGTTCTCCTTCCTCACCCATAATGATGTCCGTGCGCGCGATGGCGGCTTGACGGAGCGCGGCGAACGAGGCGAGACCCTGGTCTGTGCGATAGGCCTCGAAGTGTTCGCGGCTTGGGAACGTCACCACATGAATTTCATAGGGCGAGGACTCCGGGGCGCCAGACGCAAGCGGACGAATCACACGCTCCACTTGTCCGCCATATTTTTTCATGATGCGCGCCGCTTGGGTTTCGAACTGACGAAATTCGACCTCTCGGCCAGGATGAATGAACAACGACGCCAACAACACGAGACGAGTGCTCATAGTGAAAATCCTTTCACGCTACAACCATTGGCCTTTCGCAACCGGAATCACTTGGCCGCCGACATTCACTAAGATCCGTCCCTGCTCTTCTGTTGCTCTAAGGGTAAGAATGGAAGGGCGTCCGATCTCGAAGCCTTGTCCAACTCGCAGACTGATCGACGAGGTCCCGAAATAGCGATGATTGACAAGATACGCAGCTAAGCAACCGTTGCCACTGCCAGTCGCAGGATCTTCCGGCACTCCATAGAAATCCGCAAACATCCGCACGCTGAGATCGGTTGTTACGTACCCTTGCGAGCTAAAAATCAGGAGGGCTTTCGCCCAGGTCTGCTGCACGAGGGCGTCGTAGCAGTCGCGTGCGATTCGAGCGCGCTGCAATGCAGCTAGGCTTTTCAAAGGCACGATGACGTGAGGCAGCCCGGTGGAAACTTGTTCAACCGGCCAGCGTTCATCAATATCACTCAGCTCAAGACCCAGGACCGACGCTAACGTCGCTGCTTCGAGCGCAGGGCCGACGGTCGGTTCGGCTTGCCGCATCCACAGAAGAGAATCGCCACTCCCAGCCGAGAAGCGCACAGGCACAGGGCCTAGTCGGAGATGCAACAGGACTTGTTCGACGGGCTGTCCGATCAGGTACTGCTGAATGACGAACGCCGTACCCAACGTTGGATGACCCGCGAAATCAATTTCCGCCTTCGGCGTAAAGATGCGCACTTCGTACCCGCCGTTGTGAGGAAGGTCAGACGGGACAAAGGTTGTTTCCGAGAAATTCATTTCCCGCGCAATCTGTTGCATCTCTCGATCAGACAAATCGCCACAATGAAGAAAGGTGGCAAGTTGGTTGCCGGCATATTTCTCCTGGCCGAAGACGTCGGTGATATAAAAGTCCATACAAAGGCTTCCCGGTTGGTTAAGCGTCACTCTTACGTATCAAAATTTCTCTTGTCCACGCACCCGACCCTCATCAGGAAAGTCACGGTAGAGAGCAATCACAACATCTCGCACCTTCGAGTTGACCGCATGATGAAAACTTTCCACCGGATCGGCTCTCGACGAGACATTCTGAAAGGCGGCGTCCATCTGCGCCATGTCTACAAAATCGACCAGAATGTGAAATTCGGGAAGCTGCGAGGGAGCGAGCCCCAACTTGCGTCGGGTGAGGCGGTAGCCGTGTACTTGCCCCTGCTCTTGCAGATGCGCGAAATACTTCTTGACCGCATCTGCAAATTCAACATCTTTGATTCCGTCTTTGAGATTGCACCAGATATGGTAGATAGTCATCGTGTCCTCGCTGCTGTACCCGATCGAGCAAGATATGATGCGAACGCCTGCCGAAACACCGCAACGGCATTCGTCTCAAGCGGTTCTCCATGCGCAACCAGCACGCGCTCAAACGGCCAAGCAAGCACCCGCTCGAGAAACGCAGAAGCTACGACTCGATCGCGAAGGAGAAAAAGGCGAGACGTGCGGCTTGGACCAAACCCAGGCGGTGCGCCATTCAGCCGCCAGGCTACTCGATCGAAGCGATGCTTAAACTGCCGCATGTGAAACGCCAGATCGGTGAGAACCAGCGTCGCACTCGAGCGATGGAAGAGCACGACCTCTGAAGCGCCATACAGAGGCCTGAGCACCTGGTGCTCGATGACACCGCGCCAGGACGGTGGGGATAACTCTGACAGCTCCTGGCCACGGGGTAACTGAGGGACGCGCTCGTAAAGCCCTGGGGTCACCCGAAGAGTCGCACGTGGATACCGCATGAGAAACCCAGGCGCATTCAGGTAGTGAAAGCTGTTGGGAATAAGAACCTCTTCAATAGCCCCTAGAGCCTCCAAGTCTTCGAGACCCCCTGCTTCGACTGGCGGTGGTGAGACGACCAGGAGTGCTTCGGAGTGTAAGCGAATCATGGTTGTTCGAACTGGAAGACTAAGGCCTCCCGGCATGCGAAACCGACGCTCGAGTGACCAGAGATCTGGAGCGATCTGCAGAGGAGGCGGCGCGAAGGTGCTCACCAACCGGGGCCTCACATGCTGGATCAATCGATCCAAGATCGAACGTCTCGCATTCATGATGCTTTGCCTCTCACTCATCTGCAGCTTACCGTCCCATCTCGTTCGAGCTGATTGTAGACTTTCTCTTTGATGAGAAAAGAGGAGAATTTTTCACGGCGGTTAGTTAAAGAAGAAATACAAAACTGTCTTTGAAGAACGCGAGTGACTCCCAATCAGCCAAGTTTCTGATATTTTTTTGTGGAAGAGAGAGGCGCCTCGCCCGTCGTTCCTGCGCCATAGCTAGCCTAAAGAGAAACGGAAGAACCAATGTCAACAAATGACAACAAAGTAGTGCTTCACCGTCTCGCCGAAGAGTTTAACAAGAGGAATTTCGCCGCTATCGATGAAGTATTTTCCCCCAACTTTATCCTGCACGACGCCAATCAACCGAACTGGCCGCGTGGTCTCGAAGGCGCACGTAAAATGTTCACAACGATGCTTGCGGTGTCGTCGGACCTGCAAGTCGTGCTAGAGGATAGCGTGGCTGAAGAAGACAAGGTGGTTGTGCGATGGACTTTTCGTGGAACCCATACCGGCGTCTCTGCGACTGGTGCGGCTCCAACAGGAGAACCGATCACGGTGCTCGCCATCGGCATTTATCGCCTCATTGCGGGAAAAATCGAGGAAGATTGGGGGATGGGTGCACGCTGTCTGACGGAAACACCTTGGGAGTAAACACGGCTATCAGTCGCCGCTGTTTGTAGTAAATCTCGGCGAGAATATCTGAAGGAAGGATCTAAGGAGGCTATCATGATCGAGATCAACGGGATGGCGCATATCATCTTAGCAGTGAGCGAATGGGAGCAATGCAAAGAATTCTACGAAGCATTCCTATCTTTTCTGGGGCTGCACTGCGTGTTCAGCGGCGAGGATTATATTTACTACGTGGGCGGTCGCACCGCGGTAGGAGTCGGGCGCTGTGACGCGCAATACAATCAAGATCGATTTCGGCAAAACAGCGTGGGCCTCCATCATGCCTGTTTTCGAGCCCGGAGTCGCGAAGATGTAGACAAAGTTTATGAGTTCCTTAAAAACCGGCAAGTCACAATCGTACACCTGCCAGAGGAGGGTCCCTGGGCTCCGGGGTACTACTCGGTTCTGTTCGAGGACCCCGCGGGAGTGCGCCTGGAAGTCAATTATGTCCCCGGTAAAGGTATTCTCGCGGAAGGCGTAAGTTTCAATCCAGGAGAGGATTATCGCTAACGTATGGCTGGTGAGTACGCTTGACGCGAGCCCGTCCATTTATTATCGGTTGGGAATGAGAGAGAAAGCAAAAAGAGAAAGGAATCACCTATGGCGACGCCAAGCAAATTTGCCCATGTTGTCTACCAGACGCATCGTTTCGAGGAAATGATAGACTGGTACGTCCGCGTCTTCGAGGCGTCCGTGCGGCATCGAGATAATCGGCTGGCGTTCATCTCGTACGACGACGAACATCACCGCATGGCCTTCATCAATCTTGGCGCCCCAGCCGACGGTGAGGCCCCGCAACGTGCGAACGGCGTGGGCGTCCACCACGTCGCCTATACCTGGAACAATTTGGCCGAGCTGATTGATACCTACAAACGCCTGAAGAGCTACGGCATACTACCCGCACGCCCCATCCGGCACGGCTTAACGTTGTCGCTATATTACCAAGACCCCGACGCCAACATGATGGAGTTTCAAATTGACATCATGGACCTCGATGCCGCAAACGCGTTCATGCACAGCGAGACGTTTGCTGCCAATCCTATCGGGGAACCATTTGATCCAGACGAACTGGTTGCTCGTTTTGAATCCGGCAAACCGGTTGACGACCTCATCTTTCGCTCGGATCAACCGGAAAGTGCGAGGACTTCGTTTTCTCAGCATGGTTAGGCGTAACCGAGACGACGCCATGCTGAGAGGAAGGGGTAGGCACAGTTCATCGTCAATGCTATCGGCAGCGCGCATGAAGCGCAAATTCATAGACCTGGGAGGATTGAGATGCAGAAGCAGTGGGAAAGCCATGTTGGTTGCCTCGACATCTGTCCGTGTAGTCGGACCTTACTCAACGCACCGTTCGACCGCCGCCGTTTTCTACGAGTCACCGTCAGCAGTATCGCTGCCTCCCTCTTTCCTTGGCGTGCACTTGCGGCGAGCGGAAAGTATGAGGCGATGGTCCTGGCTTGTATCGACCCACGTTTCCAGGAACCTGTCCACAAGTACACGGCTGGACGTCATCTCACCGGCAAGTACAGTCAATTCACGATCGCAGGCGCATCCATTGGAGTCGTAGCTCCAGCGTTCAAGGACTGGCACAAGACGTTCTGGGACAACCTCGGAGCCTCGATCCAATTGCACAACATAGACAAGGTTATCGTGATCAATCACCGTGACTGCGGGGCCGCAAAGATCGCCTATGGGGAAGCCGCCGTCGTCAACCACGAAGCCGAGACGAAGACCCACCGGGACGCGCTCGCTGAGTTTCGGAAACAACTCGCTGAGCACCATCCGCAGTTGGGTGTTGAAACAGGACTCATGGCCCTCGATGGGACCTTCGAGAAGATGTCTTAGGCGACTACTTTTTTTCTACGTGTTCAGAAATCCAACGGCAATGTCAGGTGCCGCATGAAAATGTAGTCGCGATAGGCAGTGAGCATAAATGCGTGCGCGCGCCGGCGCCTCCATGCCGTTGTTTCTCTCTCCATTTCCGTTAGAGGAACTCCTCACGCCAAACAGGTGGGCATTTTGCTCGATGCTGGCCCCGAAAAAATGCTGTGGCTCCTGGATACGTTTCTCGCGGAAGAGGCGCAAGCGGAAGCGCAATACATGCTCACGGCGGCTCTTGTTCACGATTGACCGCTTGTCTGCTTACCGATAGATTAGCGAGCCTCGAAAAAGGTCGTTTGAAAAACCTATTCACAAAATTTACAGTGGAGGCCCCATGACTCAGGACGAAATCGTCACACGTAATGTTTTTAAAGTGCGCCTGTTTATCGATGCGTGGGAGGCGATCGACCCGGACGTGGCGATGGCGTGTCTATCGGACGACATTGTCTACATCAATCAGCCGTTGGCGCCGGTCATCGGTCAGCGCGATGTGCGCAAGATCGTCGCAGGCATCATGAAGCTCTCGTACAAGGTGCATTGGGAACTGCGTAACTGCTTCGGTCGCGGCAACACGGTGGTCACTGAGCGGCTCGACTGCTGGGATTTCGACGGCAAGGGATGGGGCCTCAAACTCCCTTGCATCGGCATGTTCGATCTCAATGACGCGGGCAAGATCTGCGGCTGGCGCGATTATTTTGATAATCGCCTGTGGTTCGAAAACGGTGGACCGACTTTACATCTCGACTCATGAGTCAGTGTTCAGCAGTCGGACTTATTTTTTACTGACTGCTGAAAATTTATATTTTCAGGGCTTGACAGGTTAGGCTCAGGAAGATAAATACTCCCAGGAAATATTTTCCTGGGATAAAAATTATTTTTCTCTAGTTGTAATCCACACACCGTGGCAAATAAACAAAAAGTTTATGATTCAAATTTCCCTATCCGTGACAAAGCCGCCGTGTTAGTGGGGTGCACGGCTCAAGAGATCGCCAATTTTGTCGAGCGCACGCTGAAAGAGTTTGGCATTAGTCGAGAACAGTTGAACGTGATCCATTTCCTGGATACGGAACCGGTAGAGAAGATGACAGTGAACAGGTTGCGTGAGGTCCTGATTGATGATAGCCCCAACGTCTCCCGCATTCTCAACAAAATGGTCGAGAAAGGGTTAGTTCGTAAGGAACGGCAATCCGATGATCAGCGGGTCGTGCATATTTCTCTCACGGAAAAAGGGCGTCGCCTTCATGAGCAAGCGGACCAGAAGATTATCGGGCATGATGTCAAACTCTCACCCCAGGAGTGCGAGACCTTGATTGAGTTGCTCATGAAAATCTAGGGCGATCTTTTACCTCGAAAAAAATAGTCCTTGGATGTTATTTCCTAGGATAGAAATAAAAGAAAGGAGAAAGCAAGCAGGAGGCAAAGACGAAAGGCGAAGGAATGTGTCTATGGAGGAGTGACGCCAGGAAGCTGTGTCGCGTGGCGGATGCAGGTGGAAGGGCGCTTCTTGGAACTATCAAAGTAAATCGTCTGGCGTACACCGGCGAGAGTGGCAAGCGCTAGTTCACCCATTGAGAAAAGAAAGAAAGGAGATCGCTATGGCGACAGCAGATTTTGAAGTCAGACAATTACTGAAGGTGTACCGCAAGGGACTCATCTCGGACGAGCTCTTTGAGGCGCAAATTTTAGAGCTGACCAAGGGGAGCCAAAATGGCGGCGCGCAGTACACCTATAACGGCAAGCCGGTCGGCAGTGAGAGCGAAATGATCATGCAACTACTGGACGAATTTCGCTGCCGAGAGAACTTTGCCGCGGAGTATCTTGATCGTTGGATTGCGGTCAGCGATCAAGAATGTGCACGCGGTGGGCTGCGCGTCGTGCAGCAACGAGAAGCTTATCATGCACGGGTGCTGGAAGACCGCCTGCGTGAACTGGGCGGCGTCCCGCAGTGCACCGTGTCCGCCGAGCGCCGGGAAAAAGATTTGGCTCTCTATGCCGCGGCAGACAAAACCGACGCTCAGAAGCTGCTTGTTGTAAACTCCCTTATCACTGACCCCGCGAAATCCCTGAAGTACATCACTGACGTGATCGATCAGATTCAGGACGATCAGCAAAGCAAGGAGCTGCTGCGCTCGCTGGTGCAAGATGAGATGTCCAGCGTCACCTGGCTCAAAGAAGCCTGCGCCCTGCTGAATCCGGCGCAGTAAATTTCAACCCTCTCACTCAACATTGACACCACATTAAGGAAGGAGATTCATTATGGCGACTGCAGATTTCGAAACTCGGCAACTACTCAAGGCGTACCGCAAAGGCCTCATCTCGGATGAGCTGTTTGAAGCGCAGATGCGCGAACTCCAGAACGGCGCTGGCAAATACCTGGTGAATGGCAAACCGCACGCCAGCGAACGCGATATGATCGTGGCGCTCTTAGATGAGTACCGCTGCGCAGAAAACTTTGCTTCTGAATATTTGGGCTGCTGGAACGAGGTCAGTGGTCAGGACTGCGTGAAGGGTGGCCTGCGGGTCATTCAGCAGCGCGAAGCCTATCATGCCAAACTACTGGAAGCTCGGCTCCGCGAGCTGGGTGGCGCTCCGCAATGCACCGTGCCCTCCGAGATGCGCTCGAAAGAAATGGGGATGTACGCCTCCAAAGACAAGACTGACGCTGAGAAACTCCAATACGTTGCTGATCAGATTCAGGACTTACCCAAGGCCCTCAGCTTCATCACTGACGTGATCGATCAGATTCAAGACGACCAGCAAACGAAAGAACTACTGCGTTCGTTGGTGCAAGATGAAATGTCCAGCGCCAAGTGGCTGCTGGAAGCGCACCAGCTCATGGGCGGAACGCAAGCCGCAGCCTAACGCCTGAGGTGGTGGCGCTGACCCCAAGAGGAATCGCTGAGGTGACAACGTCAAGCGGTTCCTATCCATACTTGATAATCAATTCAAAAAGACAAGGTGCTCTCGCTAGCGATCATGGCCGAGTGTAAGATGCGCTCGGCTTGATATCCAACGGAGAGGAAACTTTCATGAGCACTGACACCAATTGGAAGATCGCCCGTAACGAGGGCGTTGTCCGCGCGTTTCTCAAGGGCTGGGATAATCGTGACGTTGACGCCTGCATGGCGTTATGCACCGACGACATGTGCTATCTCAATCAGCCGCTGGAAGCGATCCGCGGCAAGGCCAATGTACGCAAGATGATCGCGTCGATTTTTACCCCAGCCAAACGCGTCGAGTTCAAGCTGCTCAACGTCTTCGGCACTGGCAATAAAGTGCTCACCGAGCGTCTGGACCAATGG
Organism: uncultured Enterobacteriaceae bacterium; assembly: GCA_964441775.1. Taxonomy (GTDB): domain Bacteria; phylum Desulfobacterota; class Binatia; order Bin18; family Bin18; genus SYOC01. Next base: position 50,256 of record CAYTVL010000018.1, on the reverse strand, counting down.
GACTGGGATGGCAGCGGTACGTGGCAGACCCTCCTACCGGTGTGCGGCATGTTCGAACTGACCGATGACGGCAAGATCTACGAGTGGCGCGAATACTACGACAACGAACAATGGAGTAAGAACGGCGGCCCAAGCCTGATTCTAGAGTGAGCAAGCAGAAGGAAGTTGCCATGCACGTAGGACACACTGCGATTTTTCAGAACCCCAACCAGACCGTGTCGGATTATCAGATTTACCAAGAAGACATGGCCATCGCCAAAGAATGCGCGGACATCGGGTTTCAGTCGGTGTGGGGCATCGAGCACCATTTCACCGACTACATCATGAATCCCAACATCACCCAGTTCTTATCCTACATGGCGGGCTACAACTCCAAGATTAAAGTGGGCTCGATGGTGGTGGTGATGCCCTGGTATCCTGCGATCCGCATCGCCGAAAACATGGCCATGCTCGACGCCATGTCCGATGGGTGTGCGCTGTTCGGCTTCGGGCGGGGCCTGTCGCGCATTGAGTTCGCGGGCCTGCAACTCAACATGGGCGAATCAACCGAGCGCATGATCGAAACAGCCCAGGCCGTGCTGACCGGCCTCGAACAGGGCTATGTCGAATACGACGGCAAATTGATTAAGCAACCCAAAGCGCGCATTCGGCCTGAGCCCTTCAAGAGCTTCCGCAATCGCGTGTATGCGCCGTCGATCTCGCCGAAATCGGCTAGTATCATGGCCAAGCTGGGAGTCGGGGTGTTAATCATTCCGCAGAAGCCTTGGAAAGTGCATATTCAGGACCTGAAGAATTACGAGAAGATTTTCGTCGACACTCACGGCTACAATCCGCCCAAGCCCATCATCACGTCCTATACCGTGTGTCATCCAGATGCAGGCAAAGCCAAGGACATGGCGGCAAAATACATCGGTGGCTACTGGCGCGAAGTGGTCAAGCACTACGAAATGAATGGCGCGCATTTCGCGAAAACGACTGGTTACGAATACTACGCCGATGTCGCGGCCAAGCTGCAAGCCGAGGGCGCGGACGGCCTCACTGACTTTTTCATGGAATTACAGGTCTACGGCACGCCGCAACAATGCTACGACAAGATCAAGTACATTTACGCTCAGTCGCACTGCTGCGGCAGCATTAGCGCCTTCAAGTTCGGCGGTATGCCCTACGAGGACGCACGCGCCAGCATGCGGTTGTTCGCGAAAGAAGTGATGCCGGAGCTACGCAAGCTCGGCCCCGATCCACTGTTCGATACCGAGCCCGCCGCCCCACCGGCCTTCATGGCGGCGTAAGTAGCCACCGCTACATTCAACTGTTCCAGCTTAATTCTCCAGGTCGCGCGTGAGGCGCGACCTGCGCTCAATTCCCCATGTCCGCTGACGACGAGCGGGCTTGAGTATTTTTGGGAAGATGGAAGAGTAGTTCGTTAATGAGCCCGCTCTAGCCACTGGCAGCGCTGGACACATGCAACGTAGAACACAACCACAGGGGGAACTTGCTATGAAGCTCGCGCTTTATCTACCAAATCTCCGCGACAAGATCACCGTCAGTGAAATCGTTGACCTGGCGCGTGAAGCGGAGGCGCTCGAATTCGATTCGGTGTGGTCGCTGGACCGCATCGTGGTGCCGGAAGCCTCGGACCGACAGGAACTCGTGAAGTCGTTTGGCTTCATGACGGAATTTCCCAAGGCGCTTCCAGTCAGCGCTCGGGCGGAGTTCCTGAATGGCCTGCCGCTCATTCCGTATCTGGCGGCCATTACGAAGCGCGTGCGGTTAGGTGTCAGCATCATTGTCACGCCCTATCGCGCCCCCGGCGTGCTGGCCTCAGAAATCGCCACCTGGGATCACCTCACGGGCGGACGTATCAACGTGGGCGTGGGTTCAGGCTGGATGCCGGAGGAGTTCGCCGCAGCCAGCGCCGCTCACATCTACAAGAAACGCAACAAGCATGTGGTCGAAACGATCGAGGTGATGCAGGGGGTCTGGACCAATGAGTTGTTCGAGTACCACGGGGAATTCGCCGACTTTCCGAAATGTGGCTTCGGCGCGAAGCCGGTCCAGAAGCCCCGACCCCCGATGTTTATCGGAGGCTTAGGCAATCCTGCGCTCGCAGCAGCGCGGGTCGCCAAGTACGGCCTCGAAGGCTGGATCGGAATCATGGACACGCCGGAAGCGATCGGGACCTGGCGCACAGCCATCAAGGACGAGCTCGCGAAGATAGGGAATACGCATACCATCGACACGCTTGAAATCACGAGCATGCTGCCGTTTGACATCACACGCGACAAAACGGATCAGACGTCACGCGGCAAGCTCACGCCCACGCTGGTCGGCACCGCCGACCAGATCACGGACAATCTCAAGCGGTATCGCGATGCCGGACTGACGATGCCCTTGCTGTGGCCGCCGTTCAGTGGGACCCCAACCGCGAAGACCATCGTAGACATGCGGCGACTCGTGCACGACATTCTGCCGAAGATCTAGGACCAGCGGAGCGCGCGACCATCATAAGCGCAGAGGTCAAAAAAAGGAGAAGAGCCAATGCCGCGAGTCAGTGAGATTCCTTTTGAGAAAATTGACACCGAACTGCAAGCGGTCATGCGTGAGTATGACAAGGAGTTGGGCGGATCAGAGTTCGTGCAAGTGTTCGCCCATGCGCCAGAGGTGTTCAAATCATTCATTCATTTCTATTTCCCGTTGGTGTCGGAAACGCGTGGGAGCATCGACATGCGGCTCACGGAACTTGCACGCATGAAGGTCGCAGAAAAAAATGAGTGCAACCTTTGACTGCAGGCCCGGTTTGCCTTGGCAAGGCAACAAGGTCTCACTGAAGAACTCATTGCAGAAGTCGCCCACCATCGGACAAGCACGCTCCTGACGCCGCGCGAGAAAGCAGCGATTCGCTACGCTGAGGTCTTGGCCGGTGATCACCGTCTGGCCTCAGAAGAATTGTTCGATGACTTGCGCAAGCATTTTACCGAGGAAGAAATTATCGACTTAGGATGGCGCATTGTCACCTTTGTCGGCTATGGCCGGTTCATTTACGCCCTCGGGTTAGAGATCGGCCATACCTGTCCGCTCCCTAAAAATGCGAAACTTGCCTAGCCCAAGGAGAGACGCGCGGCAGGCGTCTCTCCTCACTGTCAATTCAACGTCTTGCAGTCGTGTTTCTCTAAGCACAACCGCCAATTGAGCATCACCTTTCAAGCACGGCCCGCAATGACTTGAAGCACTGCGGCATTGCTATGCTCCGAGTTCGCGTGCTCAAAGCATTACCTCACAAGTAATGGCTTGATGTCTGTTTGGTTGTTACTGTCTCTGGCATGAATGCACAACACAATGGAATGGTTATTGAGCCAAACGGAGTTGGGTCGCTGCTCCGTCGCTGGCGAGAAGCGCGGCACTTGAGCCAACTCGAACTCTCGCTGGAAGCCGAGGTCTCTGCTCGCCACCTCAGCTTTCTCGAAACCGGACGAGCGACGCCAAGCCGAGAGATGCTCCTCACTTTGGCGAATGTGCTCGACGTGCCGTTGCGCGAGCGTAACGTGCTGTTGCTGGCTGCCGGTTATGCACCAGTGTACGGCGAGACCAGCTTAGATGATCCACGCATGACGCAGGTCCGCGCAGTGGTCGAGATTATGTTGAAGTCAAACGAGCCGCGCAGCGCGCTTGCTCATGATCGCTACTGGAACGTGATCATGGCTAACACAGCCTTCGTGCGATTCTTGACGGTGGTTCTCGGTCAAGAGCCAGCGGGCCTGACGCCGCTTCGTGTTGCTACACCGCCGCACATAAACTTGCTGCATCTACTCTTTAATCCCAATGGTTTACGCAGAGTCATTGTGAATTGGGAGGCGAGCGCCAAAGCCCTGTTGAACGAGGCGTATCGCAGGTTGGCCTGGGCGCGTGATGATACGCTGAAGACCTTGATTACGGACATTCTGAGCTATCCTGGCGTGCCGGCTCGCTGGCGTGAACCGGAGCTGGAAGGGCCGCAAGCTCTGATCCTTCCAATGGAGCTGAATTTAGACGGCAAGATCGCGCGGATGTTTAGCACGGTTACGACCGTGGCGGCGCCGCATGACGTGACGGTGCAAGAGCTGCATGTCGAAGTGTTCTATCCGGTAGACAAAGAGACCGAGGCCGTGCTCCAAACGTATGAAGAACGCGTGAAAGTGCAGTTTGGTACAGATTGACCCCTGCAGTGACTCCGAACCGCAGCCTCGACACGCGCTCGATGGTTGGAAGCAACGAGCTGGTCTACTCTAAGTCTACATTCGCAACTTCATTACCTCTCGCGTAATTGAGGCGAATAGTAAACAGGCTTACTCATAAGAATAAAGAAGAGCGGCCAGAGCAGCCGACAGAAAGGAATCATTATGTCCAATCGAAGCACCGCTGAAGTCATCGAGCAGTTCAACAATGCGTTTCAGCGTCATGATCCATCGCTATTAGTTGACCTCATTGGCGAGCATTGTGTGATCGAGAACACAACGCCAGCGCCTGATGGAGCGCGCCACGTAGGGCGCGAGGCGTGTTTGACGTTATGGCAATCAATCGCAACCACGCCGAACACACACTTTGACCTTGAAGATGTTGAAGTAGCCGATGAACAGGCAATTATTCGCTGGCGATTCTGGTGGGGCGAGGGCGCGCAAGATTCCGTGCGTGGCGTGAACCTGATGCGAGTGAAGGACGGCTTGATCGTAGAAGGAATGGGGTACGTCAAAGGCGCCTAACCACAGGAGATCTTTCACGAGTGCGGTTGATGGAGCCCGGATTTCCTCCGGGCTCTTGTCAAGATAGTATCAATACCAATGTCTGTATTCGTAGAAAGACCGGTCGCGGCAAAAGGAGGGGATCATGCAAAATCGGGCAGCACGTTTTTTTTTACTGATCAGTAGCGCCATCGCCTTGGTTTCAGTTGCAGGGGTGAATTGGGCGAGCGCGCAACAAAGTCCTCCCGCCCAGGCTGTTGTTCCAGAGTCAGCGCCAATTCCACAAGAGCGAATTCCGCAGCCCGTCCGAGACGCCGTGAATGCGTCAGATCGCTCCGCAGCGGACAAGAATCTCGACGCCGGACGACAACCGGGACAGATGCTCGCGTTTTTCGGTATTCAGCCAGGCATGAAAGTCGCCGATCTCTGGGCAGGCACTGGTTATACCACCGAACTCCTTTCTCGCACTGTCGGAGCCAATGGGATGGTGTATTCGCAGAATCCACCCTTCCCTCCTGAATTCCAAATAGTTGCGGACACGTGGACTGAGAGACTCAAGAATCCGGCGCTGAAAAATGTTACTGCGGTCAGTAAAAGTTTTGACGCGAATGACTTGCTGCCAGCGCCGCCAGGGTCACTTGATGTCGTGGTGATGAATATGAATTACCATGACTTGGTGATCCGTAATATCGACCGCGCAAAAGTGAATGGGGCTGTATTTCAGGCGCTGAAATCAGGCGGTGTCTACGGGATCATTGATCACAGCGCCAAAGATGGTAGCGGTGTCTCAGACATTCAACTCCATCGTATTGATGAGCAATTTCTGGTTAACGAAGTACAAAAGGCAGGATTCACGCTCGTGGCGCGGTCGAGCGCATTCCGTCACGCCGAAGACGATCGAACATGGTCAGCCTCACCCCGCACCGCCGGTGAGCGACGCGGCACGAGCGACCGTTTCATGTTGTTATTCAAGAAACCGTGATCGGGAGCGACCGACAGCATGACAACAATTGCAAACACGCCAGCGCTCAACGTCTCTCGGTCACAAGAAGTGCAGTGAGCCACTCGACGCATGCGCGAGTGAGCCGAGCAAGATTTAGGTGCCGCAAAACGTTTGATGCACGCGTTCACTGGGAGCCGGTGGGTTGCTGTACTCCGCTCGCTCGGGCAACAAGTCAAATGGAGAGGACAGCACTGCGAGCAACGTTTCCATCGGGGTGAAGTCTTCTTGCCTCACCGCAGCCTCAAGAGCTGCCTCAACTCGATGATTGCGCGGAATCACGGCAGGATTGTGTGCGCGCATGAGTGTTGCAGCAGCCTGTGGTGAATAGGGTTCTTGTCTCAGCCGCATTTGCCAACGGGTGGCCCACGCCTCGTAGCCCGCTGGAGTTTCGGCTCCCTCAGCCACGGCACACAGGCTCCGGAAGGTGTTCGTATAATCAGCAGCGTGCTCTTCCATCAACTGGAGCAGCGCCTCAATCAGGTTGACATCGTCAGGTTGCTCGCTCGTGAGTCCCAGCTTACGTCGCATTCCCTCCTGCCACTGGTGCGCAAAGCTCTCGGGAAATTGATTGATCGTTTCTTCAGCCATAGCAATGGCCCGTTCTAGCTCATCGTCGATCAGGAGCAACAGCGCGTCGGCCAATCGCGCCAGATTCCAGTGCGCGACACGAGGTTGGTTGCCGAAGGCATAGCGTCCCTGATGATCGATGGAGCTGAACACAGTCGCTGGATCATACGCGTCCATGAATGCGCACGGACCATAGTCGATCGTTTCGCCAGAAATGGTCATGTTGTCGGTATTCATCACCCCGTGAATGAACCCTACCTGCATCCACCGCGCGATCAGCGCAGCTTGCGCTTCACCGACTGCAGCCAGCAACGCCAAGTAGGGGGCGGGGTTCCCCGCCAGTGCCGGATAATGCCGAGCGATAGCGTAGTCCGCCAGGATTTTAAGCGCGTCCCGATCGCCTTGGGCGGCGAAATACTCAAACGTGCCAATGCGCAGATGGCTGGCGGCCACACGCGCCAACACGGCCCCCGGTAACGCTGTTTCGCGGAGGACTGGTTCACCGGTGGTGACCACCGCCAACGTACGGGTAGTCGGGATATGCAGCGCGTGCATCGCTTCACTAATGATATATTCACGCAGCACCGGACCCAGAGCCGCCCGCCCATCGCCGCGGCGGGAAAACGGGGTCCGGCCAGCGCCTTTCAAGTGAAGGTCCTGCCGTTTACCATCACGACCAATAATTTCGCCCAGTAAAATCGCCCGCCCATCTCCGAGTTGGGGCACGAAGTGACCGAACTGATGCCCAGCATAGGCCATCGCCAGTGGGTCTGCCCACTCGGGTACGTGGTTGCCGGCAAAGACTGATGCCCCGAAGTCAGTGTCCCACAGTCGCGCTTCCAGCCCCAATTCCTCCGCCAGAGCATAATTGAATTTCACTAGGAGCGGGCTGCGCACAGGCGTTGGTGAAAGCCGCACATAAAAACGCTGCGGCAAGCGAGCATAGCTGTTGTCAAACTGCCCTCCGGCAAAAACAGAGGCCTGCTGTGGAATGTCGGTCACTGGGATCAATGTCATAGCATCTCCATGAGGGAGTCTTTTCCCTAACTCAATTGGTCAAATCGTAGCTCAAGCGCCCTCTCCTGTCACATACCATCTTTAAATAGCTCACACCGCTTCCGGACGGTTCAACAGCGCGTTGAAAACAGTCGGCGGCACGCGCAAACGTTCGTCACTTTCGTAGAGATTACGCAGTTCAGCAAATGAAACATCAGATTCGTGCGTGAGTGCGGCGAGCCTGTCAAAAAACGCAAGCTGTCCATCTTCGATCGATTGATCGGGCTGAGGCATGGCGCCCCACACGTCCCACGGCAGCATTTCCATTTTGTTCAGCACGGCCACATCGCGCACCAAATTCCCGGCGATAAACCAGAGCCCTCGTAGGTTCACAAAGCTCAGGCCAAACTTCATCGGGTCGGCCTTCCCAATGCGACACTGCATCCATGCGTCGCCCGCGACAAGAAAACGGTCGCGGGGCACATCGAGGACATCGTGCGCGACGTGCAATTTCGTACGCCAGACTTTATCAAACTGCGGATCGACAAGCACCCACCGTGCTTCCGTTGGGTTCCAGTACTCACACACCCAGTGATCTTCAAAGTAACCGGGAGTGAAATAGGTTCCAAACCCGCACCGTGAGCGGGCGGGAATTCCCTTCGCGCGCAACATGGCGACCAGAAAGCGTGTGAAGTTATGACAGCGGCAAGCCAGACGCTTGTCTGCCGCGCGAGCTACTGTGAGCGGCTGGTCGTCGAGCGTAAGCAATTGCTCGATCATCTTCTCGAACGCACGAAGGTGAATCTCCCTTTGACGCGCATCCGAAAGCGTGACGCCATAGAAGTCGGTTGCGACCACATCATAGATCCCCAGTCCTTGAACGATACAAACGAGTTCGTTCACAGAGTTCGGCAATGTCTCGAATAGCGAGGCATAGCGACCTGCCGAGGTCAGCAGTGAGGGGTATGAATAGAAATCAAGCATCTGTTGCTGTGTCGCCATACTGGGTTCTCCTCGTTGTCGTATTATTTGCGTACGTCGTCACTCGCATTGGCGGAGTCTCCCCCGTCATACCGGTCGTGGTGCCGCACCCAGGCCATGGTGAAAGGAAGACCGTCCTCATCGCGGCCTTTCGGAGTAAGGTCAAGGTAGTTGTATGCACCGACTAACATATCCAGCCCTCGTGCATAGGCTGAATAAGTATGAAAAACGGCGCCGGTTTCATCTTTATAGAATACGCTGACGCCGGGGCCCTCTCCTTCGTTTTGGGACTCGCGCACAGCATAATTGTAGGATGTCGGGTTCTTCGCCAAGTCTTCCTTCGTGAACGACACGTGGTAGTCACTGTTGAAATCGCTGCCGTAGGACGACACCCATTTGAAGCGCCAGCCCATGCGTTTCTTGAAGGTTTCGATTTTCGCCAAAGGCGCTCGTGAGACGACGACAAATGTGACATCGCGCTGGGCGAGGTGGATGACGCTGCCGTCGATATGATCAGATAAAAACGAGCAGCTCTTGCAGCCCTCCGTCCATTCCGGACCGAGCATAAAATGGTAGATGATTAACTGGCTGCGCCCGGCGAAGAGGTCGGCGAGCATTTCCTTTCCATTGGGTCCATTGAACACATAAGGTTTTTCAACCTTGACCCAGGGGAGGGCCCGTCGCTCCGCGCTCAACTGATCGCGCAACCGGGTGAACTCTTTTTCCCTTGTCAGATGGGCTTTGCGTACGACGAGCCATTCCTCTCTTGACACGATGTGATGGTGTTGCATGATGTGCTCTCCTTTCCCCATGAGTTGTCTGTCTCAGACCTTGTCCAGGTGGTCCGCGAGACGAGCCAAATTCTCCGTCCAGCCCCGTTGATGCGCATCACGCGCAGTGATCGAGGTGAAGATAGCCTGGTGCAAAGTCAGTTTGGTTTTCCCGCCCTGCTCAGTGAAAGTTACCGTCACCAGTGTCTCGTGGCCCGGTCTGCCTTGTGAATCTTCCCAGGCATAAGTGAAAGCGAGACGCTCCGACTCCAAGATCTCGCGATAAACGCCCCGCAGCCAATGGTCGACGCCCTCAGGCGAACGCATGCAGAAGCGGTAAGCGCCGCCAGGGCGAAAATCCATTGAGTACACAGGCAAGGTGAAGCCTTTTGGCCCCCACCAGTGCGCGAGATGTTGCGGCTCGCTCCACACCTTGAAAACAAGGTTGCGTGGCGCGTCGAAGATGCGCTCAAGGATCAGCACCAGCTCTGCCGATTCTGTGGCGGCATCATTTCTTGCGGCCATGTTTTTTCTCCTTTCTTCGCCATTGGCGCAGGTATTCATCCAAGCGATCAAAACTCTGCTCCCAAAACTGGCGATAGTGCTCCAGCCATGCGGCGGCGTCCTTGAGCGGCCCAGCATTGAGGTGACAAGGCCGCCATTGTGCTTCACGACCTCGCGAAACCAAGCCGGCGTTCTCCAACACCCTGAGGTGCTTAGAGATGGCGGGCAGACTCATCTTAAAGGGTTCAGCCAATTCCATGACCGACGCCCCACCCGTTGCGAGACGCGCCAGGATTGCACGACGAGTGGGATCAGCAAGGGCGGCAAAAGTGGCGTTGAGGCGATATGTCGACATTTCCAAGAAAACCTCTAAGTTAAATAACTATATGGTTAAATAAGGTATTGACCACCAACTTGTCAAGTGTTCCCCCCAAATCTTCGTGAGAGTGCGAGGTTTGAATAACATGAGTAGCGTTTCACAAGCAGATTATACGAGACACAATTTTTGCAATGGCAGTATTTGTCGGAAGAATGTCGTTGCAGACATCTTGTGACTTGGAGAGAGACTGTCCATAATACCACCGTGCCGAAACATCAGAGCAAGCAATCCTCAGAGAACGCCGGCGAAAACTTCCGCGTCGTATCGAGGCGCGGGGCGCCAAGGCGTAGCTCTCCGCGTCGCATCGCGTTCATTGTGTATTCAGAGTTCGAGCCGCTCGACCTGACCGGCCCCTTCTCGGTGTTTGCCGGCACAGCCCGCTGGCTACGAGAGGTCCAGAAACTTGATTACGATGCCTACACGGTTGAAGTGCTTGGAGCTGAAGTCGGACCGCTCAGAGCGGATGGTGGGTTGGGCATTGTAGTGGATCGTTCGTTCCTCACGGTTCGCGGCGGCATCGACACCCTCCTTGTTGTCGGTGGTTCAGGGAGCCGCAAGATTCCACGAGAGAGTGCGTTATTCGGCTGGCTGCGCCGCATGGCCCCTCGGGTGCGGCGGCTTGGCGCGATCTGTACGGGAAGTTTCGTTTTGGCCGAAGCCGGTCTTTTAGACGGGCGGCGAGTGACTACACATTGGGCTTGGGGCACGGAACTCGCGCGGCGCTATCCGCGCCTGACTGTGGATGCTGATCCCATCTTTATTCGAGATGGCAAGATCTACACGTCTGCTGGAGTGACGGCGGGGATGGACCTGGCGCTGGCGCTCGTCGAAGAAGACTACGGGCGCGAGGTGGCTCTCCAGATAGCCCGCTATCTCGTGCTATACCTGCGACGCCCAGGAGGGCAGTCTCAATTCAGCACCCTCCTCGTTGCGCAAGGAGGAGAACGCGAACCGCTCCGCGAATTGCAGACGTGGATCGCTGAAAACTTGGATGCGGACCTTTCGGTGCTTGCATTAGCGCGGCGCGTGGCCATGAGTCCACGCCATTTCGCGCGGATTTTTGCTCGTGAAGTGGGCCTGACTCCGGGACAGTTCGTCGAGAAAGTGCGTGTGGAAACTGCTCGACGGCGTCTCGAAGAGTCCTCACAAGGAGTGAAGACTATTGCCAGAGATTGTGGTTTTGGCAGCGCCGACACCATGCGGCGCGCGTTCCTGCGAACGGTGCGAGTCGCGCCGGCTGGATATCGCGATCGCTTTCGAGCGGTGGCTGCTTAAGCTGAAGCAACTCCATCGAGCTTTGCACGTCAACGATTTCGTAATCAGGAGGTATCACCATGTCGAATGCTTACTCACCCCTCACCCTTGGCGCCATCTTTTATAAAGGATTCGAACTCCTCGACATCTACGGTCCGCTTGAGATGTTTGGCAGCGTCGGACCAGAGTTGCGCATTGTTACGGTTGCTCAACAAGCTGGAGCAGTGACTTCAACGCAAGGACCGCAAACTCTGGCGCAGTACGGGTTTGACGACTGTCCAGCGCTGGATCTTCTCCTCCTGCCCGGTGGAGTTGGCACCCTGCCGGAACTCAACAACGAGGCGATGCTCACATTTCTCCGTCAGCGCTCGGCTACTGCCCGGGTCACGATGTCCGTCTGTTCAGGGTCGGCGATTTTAGCGAAAGCAGGCTTGCTCGATGGCCGCCGCGCGACCTCGAACAAGCAGTTCTTTTCACTCGCAACTGCGCAGAGCGAGAAAGTGAAATGGGTCGAACAGGCGCGCTGGGTAGAAGATGGAAACATGGCGACCTCATCTGGTGTGTCGGCTGGAATCGATATGGCCCTCGCGGTGATTGCTCGCCTCTATGGCCAAGAGCGTGCGGAACAAATTGCGGCATGGACGGAGTACGAGTGGCATCAGAATGCAAGCTGGGACCCGTTCGTCAAGTATTTGAATCAAGGAGACGCGAGCCAGCTTCCACCAATGCCAACCGCGGCCCGTTAAGGAGAGCAGACCGTGTCGCAAAACGCTGCAGAGTTTACTATCGGGATGTTGATCTTTCCGCGCATGACGCAATTGGACTTCACTGGACCTTTCGAGGTGTTCGCCAGAATTCCAAACGCAAAGGTCCACGTCCTCTGGAAACAGCTAGAGCCAGTCACGAGTGATCGTGGCCTGGCCATTATGCCGACAACAACACTCGACGCGTGCCCCGATTTAGACCTGATCTGCCTTCCCGGCGGGCCTGGGCAAATCGCCATGATGGATGACGAGCAGGTTCTCTCGTTCGTGCGGAAACAAGGCCAACAGGCGAAATTTGTCACCTCTGTATGCACTGGAGCCTTGATTCTGGGCGCGGCTGGATTACTGACAGGTTACAAAGCTACCACGCATTGGATGTCGCACGATCAGTTATCCGCCTTTGGCGCGATTCCGGTAGCGAGTCGGATTGTCGTGGATCGCAACCGCATCACCGGTGGAGGCGTAACCGCTGGAATCGATTTTGGGCTCTCCGTCGCCGGCCTGATTACAAATGAGGAAATTGCACGGGCCATTCAACTGCAGCTCGAATACAACCCGGAGCCGCCTTTTAACAGCGGTTCTCCGACAACCGCCGCCCTGGAACTTGTCGCTGCGGTCCGACAAGGCGCGGCGGCAATGCTCAACGAGCGTGCGACGGCGACCAAACGTGCGGCGCAGCGACTCGGATTGTTGTAAATATAGAAAAAGAAGGAGGCTCTTCCCATGCTTGAACTGCGCCCCACTTGTGAGCATTGCAACACGCCACTGCCGCCTGAATCGACCGAGGCGATGATCTGTTCGTTTGAGTGTACCTTTTGCAGAAACTGTGTGGAAAGAGTCCTGAACAACGTGTGTCCGAACTGTGGCGGCGGCTTTGCGCCGCGTCCCCACAGACCAGCGCATAATTTGAAAGGCGGCAACTACCTTGACGTCTACCCGGCCAGCAACATCGTCAAGCATCGACCTGTAGAGGTGCAGGCTCACGCGCGGTTTGCAGAGCCCATCACGAACAGACCGCCTGAAAAGCGATAAACAGAGACCCCGGTTGAGGAGATAAGGCATGACCGCATACGGAATTGTTTTGTTCCTGCATTCTTCTCTCCGTTGGCTCGTGCTGATCGTGAGTGTTCTTCTTTGCGCCCGTTCGTTCACCGCGTGGCGCAACCGGCGAAGCTGGGAGCCGGCGGACGAACGCTTACATGTTGCCTTGGTGGCTACTTTTGATACGCAGCTCGCTCTCGGTCTGTTGCTCTATATCTTCCTGAGTCCGTTACTGTGGACGTTTTTTGCTAACCTGAGCGCCGACATCAAAGATCCAACGCTTCGCTTCTTCGGCCTGGAGCATGAGATAGCGATGCTTGCGGCGACCACCATCGTCCACATCGGTCGAGCGCGCTCGAAACGAGCGATGACGGACACCCTACGGCATCGAAGCGTATGGATCACCACACTTCTCGCTTTATTGCTTCTTATTGTGGCCATTCCCTGGCCCGGGCTGCCGCACGGTCGCCCTTTACTGCGAGGGCTCACAGCCGCGATTCCAGAAGTGAGAATAGGATGACGCAGCAAGCCATCTTTGGCCCCTTCTTCGCGCTGATCTTTCTAACGCTGGTTGTGTGGGTGTACATGTACATCCGCCGGATTCGCTTTATCAGAAGCAACAAGTTCAGCGCAGAAGAATTGTCCCCTCTTGCATTTGCACGGCTCTCGCCGCCCGAGGTCGCCAATCCTTCAGACAACCTCAAAAATCTCTTCGAGATTCCCGTCCTCTTCTATGCGCTGGTTCTCTATCTCTTCGTCACAAACCAGGTGGATACGGTCTATGTCAACGCCGCGTGGATCTTCGTCGTGTTTCGCGCATTGCATAGCGCCGTCCATTGCACCTTCAATCTCATCATGCTCCGCTTCTATCTGTATCTCATCTCCACGATTGCGATGTGGTTCATGACGATCCGCGCGGCCTTTGTCTACTTTGGCGTGTAGTTGGCTTAGACCGATACTGACACACCTGCTGCTGTCGTAGAGAAAAGTTTACCCTCGTGTGATCGGAATATGCTGTGGTTGACTGCGGACTCGCTCCAGCCAGGCGCGAATATGCGGGTACCTGGTAAGGTCAAAGTCGCCTTCGTGCGCCACATGGGTATAGGCATATAAAGCGATGTCAGCGATGGAATAGCGGTCGCCGACAAAAAACAAACGCCCAGTTAGATGCTTTTCCATTACATCAAGAGCGGCGTAGCCGAGGGTCTGCTTTTGAGGGAGCTGAGCGCGGCGTTCGTCATTAAAGAGAGGATGAGTAATCCAGAACCGAGAAGTCGCGATATTAGGCTCATGGCTGTATTGCTCAAAGAACATCCACTGCAGCACCTGGGCCCGCTCCCAATGCTCCTCTGGCAGGAATGGCGTTCCCTCAGCCAGGTAGAACATGATCGCGTTGGATTCAGCGAGAAATTCACCCAGCTTGATTTCAAGCACAGGAATTCTACCGTTGAGATTTTTTGCGAGAAACTCCGGCGTGCGAGTTTCGCCTTTGACAATGTCTAATTCAATCCGTTCAAATGGAAGGCTAAGTTGTGTCAGCAGCAGGCGGACTTTGTAGCCGTTGCCTGATTCGAGATAATCGTACAAACGCAACATGTGACAGGCCTCCAATCTTATGAACTCGTCCCAACATGATCACGACAGCGACTCAGGCTCTTAAAATCAGCGAGAGATAGACGACAGACGCCACCAGGCTCAACCCACTGCGCACCGCATGCAGTCTTCCCCACTTTTCAAGCAGTGCCCGGGTTTCAGAGGAAGAGAGGTCCCGCCCGGGCGTGAGCAAGGCGTGATTTGTGGGCATGACGGCAATGAAGGTGAACGGGACAACCGCCCCCAGCAGCACGGCGCCGAAGAGCCACCAAACGCCGCCACCAAATCCCCAAGCTCCTACTCCGGCTAAGAAACCAGTAATTGCCAGGGACGCTTGCATGACGGTCGCGCGTTTATAACTCGGGGCCCACACGGTGACGGCGGTTTTGGTGTCACAGCCCATGCGCGCTGGATGTTCGACGAGATTGATGTAGACTGCGGCGCCTGTAAACAAGGTGCAACTCAGACTGGCTATGAATTCAACAATGGTAAGCATCTTGATCCCTCCCGGTTGGTCAGGCGAGCGGATCTTCCGGCAGCCTTTTCCCTTGTCTCCACATGTAGGCCCCCAGAAGAAGCATCCACACCAGCAACAGCATACTTGCCGGCATACTGATCATCATCTCCAGTTCAGAGAACCCCGCATACGCCGCTATGATCCCAGCAACTATCATGGGGAGACCGCCCAGAAGAGCGAGCCCGCCGAGCCATTGTGGATACGTTCGGCCAACGAGGAGTAGTCCTCCATACAGAGTGACGGTGAGCCCCATCGAAAGACTGAGCATACTGGCTAAGCCAATTTCGATTTGCCGAACCGCAAAGGCAGCTTGAAAAGCTCCTTCTTTTTGCGTGGGCGCCGCCGCAGCCCATACATCGACCATCATTTTCAGGGCCACTCCGTCCACGGCTTGCAGTACCGTGGCCACGGTCAGGCTGACGAGCGCCCCTCCCGCCGCGAGCCGTGCCCAAACGACGCCAACTTCCTTCTCTATCTGATGCGCCACGCATAAGAGCGTAACCACCATCAGGGCAACTCCAGCAAGCTGCGTCAAATGGCTCATCACCCACAAACGGTCTGCGGCGTATTCGGTGAAGGCGGCAACGGCCTGGTTTGGATCGGCGCCCATCGGATGCAGATAGGTTCCGATGAGAAGTAAGAGACTGCCGGAGATTGCACAGGCCGCTCCGGTCCTGATTTCCTGATGGCTCAACATCATTCGCATCTTGCGCTCAGGATGTAATCCGCCTCGCAGGGAAATGCAAGAAGTCACTTACAGTGAAAGCCTGTGTCGAATTCTGACCGATCGCAGAGCAGGAAAAAACATGCTGTCTTTTGCAAAATCTCTATGGTACACCGAGCAGGCGCGCTTGTCTGGTTGTACACTTTGGGCACTACCGGCGCAGGACGTGCGGCGTCATCAGCAATGAGAAGGAGAAACCAATGTCCCAGTTCACCCCGACGGATCGCACCACACTGCATCGAAGATCAACGCGAGGATCGTATGACCGTGCTGTGGTGGAAGCAATCCTCGATGAAGGGCTTTACTGTCATGTGGGATTCGTCGTCGACGGACAACCGTACGTTATTCCGACCATCCATGCTCGGGTGAACGACCAGCTCTATATTCACGGCTCCAGCGCCAGCCGCATGCTGCGCACGCTGAAAGAAGGCGTACCGATGTGCGTCACCGTCACCATTCTCGATGGTCTGGTGCTCGCCCGCTCCGCGTTTCATCACTCGATGAATTACCGTTCCGTGATGGTGCTGGGAATGGCGCATGAGGTAACTGACACCACTGAGAAGAACGACGCCGTCAAAGCGATCGTCGAGCACGTTGTTCCTCAGCGCTGGAATGACGTGCGCTGGCCGACTGAGCAAGAGCTCAAAGCCACGTCGGTGCTGCGCATCCCGCTCGAAGAAGTGTCCGCAAAGATACGAACAGGGCCGCCGATTGAGGACGAAGAGGATTTGCAGTTGTCGTGCTGGGCTGGAGAACTGCCGCTGCGTTTGCTGCCCCAGGCTCCTCTGCCTGACTCTTACCTCAGCTCAGAAATCACACTTCCGGACTATGTGAAGCACTATCAGCGGGACCGCGATTGAAAGGCGGATGGTGAGAAAGGGCTCACCGGCTGCTTTTCGGCAACTCGTCCAGCAGCGCCTTAGGACTGTGAGACAAAACCTAAAAACGAAGGTCGAAGAGCCTGTCATTGCGAGGAGTCGCAGACGACGAAGCAATCTCGCAAGTGCCGAAATAACTGGGCCAAGATTGCTTCGCTGCGCTCGCAATGACCCCCTGCCCTTACGCCCAGTGTTGGAGTTTTGTCCCATAGTCCTTAGCCTCTTGTAGATCTTTTGACCTCTTCATTTCAGGAGTTCCGCCTCGCTTGCTTGACGAGATCCGCCACTTCGTTCACAAGACGTTCAAGCGAAGGGGACAAGCTGGCGACAATGGTTTCTCCTTCGCTGCCCGTTCGTACATGTTTATGGTGAGGAAAGGTGCTGACGCGATGGTGTGGGGCATCATCGTAACGGAACAACAATTGCCCCTTGGCGTCTTGGCAATGATAGCGATACTTGCTCTTGATCAACCGGGGTTGGGTACGGACAAACTCCATCAAAAACAGCTCGATTCCCTGAGAAAATAGAATGGCGCCCTGTATGAAACCGATGTGAGGCGCGCGCCTTTCTTTGGTTAAAGTTGTCTGTATCACATGAGGACAAGAAGCAAACATCCGCTCCAGGTGAACAAAGTATTCCTCGATCAACAAACCTCAGTCTCCTTGAGCAGCGCCAACGCCGTTGTCAATTCTTGATAGGTCTCCCATTCTCCAGCCCATTCCATGATTTTTTCATCGTCACCTCTCGTTCCGGACTGATAGGCGCGGTAAAACTGCTGACTCGACTCGCCAAACTCCTTCTCGAAGGCTTTCAGACGGGCTTTCGTGCGCTTCAGCCCTGCCCGCAACATCTTCTGCTGTATCGCCAATGAATTTTCTACAAGGGAAACCATCGCGTCTTTGTGGACCGATTCGACATGGATGCGAGTCATAAAGGAGCAAACCTTTCTCAAGTTTTACGAGAGTTCGTCTAGCAGTGTCTTCGCTTCCTGCAAGTCTTTCGTATCGAAGCCTTCGATGAACCAGTTGTATACATCCGCAAGCATAGTGCGGGCAGCGTCGAGCTTGCCTTGTTGTCGCCATAGACGAGCCAAGCTTGTCGAGGCTCGGAGTTCCCAAAACTTGGCTTGTTGCCGGCGTGCGACCTTGATAGCCTCGAGAAAATATTCTTCAGTTTCTTCGACTTTTGATTTGTGACTTTCGACTTGCAACTGAAATGTTAGCTCGCCCTTGAGCCGATACAATTCCGCTTTGAAGAAGCCCTCTCCAGTTTTGTGTACTGTCGCTAATGCCTCGGCCAGGAGCTCTAGCCCCTCTCCGGTTCGTCCCGCTTTCCCACACGCTTCAGCCGTTTCCCCAAGCAAAATTGGCAGGGACACCTCTGCTCCCGTAGATCGGAGGGCAGTGAGGCCCTGGCGCATCTGGTCAATTCCCTCTTCCATCTTGCCCTGCTCAGTGAGCGCCCACCCCAGAGTGGTCGTAGCCCAAGCCGCGATCATCGAGAATCCCAGATCGGTCGCAAGGGTCAGAGCTTCTTCTGACAGTTCTTTAGCTGCCGGTCCCTCCCGCAGATAGAGATGAAATATGGCGGTATGAAATAAGGAATACGCCCGTTCAAAGGGACGAGACAGCTCTCGGGCCGATGTAAGCGCTTCGTGGTTTCTCTTCTGGGCTTGAGTCGGATAGCCTAAAGCCAAGAGAGCATAGGCTCCCATATTCTGGCTATACACCTTGGGGAAGGTCAGCGAACGGTGTTGCGTAGGGTTGTAGAAAGCGATTGCTTGGTCAAAATGTTCTAGGGCTGCCGCGAACTCTCCGCTCATGCACAGGGGGCTTCCTAGCCCCTGGTGGGCCTGCAAAAGGAGAGCTGGATCTTGCAGGTTCTGGGCAAGACTCAAGAATTGTTCCCCCAGTTTATGAGCCACCCTATACTCCGCTCGTGAAACATAAAACGCTCTTAATCCCTGTAGCACTGGAAAGAGTTGAGGTGTTTCCCCCACCCGTCGGCTTAACTCCAGCGCCCGGGCGTAGGCTGCTTCCACTTCCGAAGCCGCGAAGCCCTTAATGTCAGCCAGAGCCTGGCCGAGGGTGGTCTGCAGGAATAGCTCTTGCTGGACGCGTTTAGAGCTGTCTGGCAAAGTCTTTAGAATCTCCAACCCCTTGGTGAGGTGAGCAATCGCTTCCACATAGGCTGAGCGCTGTGTGGCGCGTTCCCCGGCTTTCTGCCAATATGGAATGGCCTGCTCGATGAAACCCGCTTCGGTGTAGTGATGGGCGAGGAGTTCAGGCTGAGTCTCTTTGGTGTCTGAGAACTGTGCTTCCAGCATCTGGGCAATTTGCTGATGCAGTTGCTGACGCTTGCTCTTCAACAACGATTGATAGGCCGTGTCCTGGATGAGCGCATGTTTGAAGAGATATGTCGCCTGCGGGGGCAGGCCGCGCTGATAGAGCAGCTCGGCCTCCACTAGCTGCCGCAGCCCTTGCTGCAAACTGCCTTCGTCTCGGTTGGCCACTGCGTCAAGCAGTTCGTAGCTAAACTCTCGTCCCAGAGTTGCGCCCAGTTGAGCAATCTCTTTGGCTGGCCCCAATCGATCAAGCCGCGCCATCAATGAGTCTTGCAACGTCGCGGGAATGGCCAGTTGGAGGGGTGACGTATGCGTCGTCCCTACGGCTTCGACAATGGTTTTCGTCAGCTCCTCAACAAATAACGGCACGCCGTCCGTTTTGGCCACAATTTGCTGCACTACCTCAGAGGGTAAGGTCGTGCCCCCTTTCACCTTCTCGACCAGCGCCTCAACCTGACTGTGCCCCAAGCGATTGAGCGTGAGCTGCGTGAGGTACGAACGCGAACCCCAGGGCGAAGTGAACTCGGGACGACCGGTCAGCAGCACCAACAACCGCGTCGTAGGGACTTGGTCCAGCAAGAGTGTGAGCACCTCCAACGTGGAGGGGTCGGCCCAGTGCAGATCTTCCCAGACGGTATAGACCGGTTGCTGTTCCGCCTCTTCGATCAACCACGCCACGAGCGCTGCGTGTGTCTTCTCTCTTTGCTTCTGTGGACTCACCGTGATCGGCGGATAGCTTTCCGGATGTGGGAGCGATAACAGCGCCGCAAAGAGCGGGAAGGTGTCCACTTGGGTAAAACGATAGCGAGCAAGTTCGTGCTGAAGTTTCTCCAGCTTGACGGCAGGAGAGTCTTCTCGCGCAAACTGGAGCAGGCGCTGCAAGTGGTCAATGATGGGATACAGCGCACTGTTCTGGTGGTAGGGGGAGCAGTGAAACTCAATGCGCGTCACCAGCTCCTGTGCAAGTTGCTCTTTCAATTCCTGAAGCAGCCGGGACTTGCCGATGCCTGGCTCACCGCTCAAGAGCACCACTTGTCCGGAGCCCCGCTTGGCCTGCTCCCAGCGCTGCTGCAACAGGGCCAGTTCTTCAGCTCTCCCCACCAGGGGCGTTAAGCCCCTCTGCGTTGCCGCTTCAAAACGGCTCTGCGCGGCGCTCTCCCGCACGACCCGATACACCGCCACCGGAGTTGAAAGCCCCTTGAGGAGTTGGGCGCCTAAATCCTGGCGCTCAAACAGGCCTTGCACGAGATGCTGGGTGGCGGCGCTGATGACCACGGTGTCGGGCTCCGCCAGCCCTTGCAGCCGTGCAGCCAGGTTCGGCGTTTCGCCCAACGCCAACAGCTCCCGTTTCTCGCTGCTGCCGATCTCTCCAATGACGACGAGCCCTGTGTGAATGCCGATCCGCACTTGGATGGGATGCGGTAAGCGCGCTTTGATCGCGGGCTTCAGCCGGGCATTGAGAGCTTGAAGGCCCGCCAGAATATCCAAACTGGTGCGCACCGCACGCGCCGCCTCATCTTCATGCGCTGACGGATAGCCAAAGTAAACGAGTAGTCCATCGCCCAAATGTTGGGCTGTGTAGCCTGCATACCGGGTGATCGCTCCGGCGCACATCGCATGGTACGCCTGCACCACCTCGCGCAGGTCTTCGGGATCGAGTTGTTCGGATAGCGCAGTCGAATCTACCAAGTCACAGAACATCACGGTCAGTTGGCGACGCTCGGCGGCTGAGTGCTGAGTTCCGAGTGCTGAGTCCTGAGAAAGCGGAGTGAAACCTGGAACGTTGAACGTTGAGCTTTGAACGGGCGTAGCCCCGACCCAGACCAGGAAACGTCCCTCTTCATCGACGGCCAGCCGCTTAGCGCCGATGAGTTCTTCTTTGAGGTCTTCGAGATACTCGTCATCAAGGTCAAAGCGTCGCTTCAAGCCTCGATAGGAGACGCGCTGCTCTCGTTGCAGCAGGTCCTGGACCTGTGCGAGCACCTCATCAAAGGTCATAGGGGTCTCCCTTATGAGCTGACGGTCACGCTTAGAATGACCGTCCTAGAACGGCACATCATCGTCAGGGATTGGACCGCCGCCAAAATCGTCAAAGCCGCCGCCCGGTCCGCCGCTCTCTGACTGCGCCCCACGTCCGCCGCCTCCACCGCCGCCAAGAAATTGCACGCGCTGTGCAACGACTTCGGTGATGTAGCGCTTGTTTCCTTCCTTGTCGTCATAGCTGCGGGAACGAATAGACCCTTCAAGATAGACTTGACGACCTTTGGCCAGATATTGGCCGCAGTTCTCGGCCTGCTTGCCCCATACCACGACGTTGTGCCACTCGGTCTTTTCTTGCCGTTGTCCACCCTGATCCGTCCATGTGTCAGTCGTCGCCAAAGGAAACTTGGCCACGGCTTGTCCGCCTGGAGTGTAGCGGACTTCGGGATCTTTACCTAAATTGCCAACGAGAATCACTTTATTGACAGAAGCCATGCTGGGCTCCTCCTTGTCGGCACCCTACCAACCTCGATTTTTGAAGTCAATCTGAGCTGTGCGCCGCAGTATGCAACAGGCAGGACAGCGCAAGATGCAAGAAAGCGCGTTGCTGAGCGGCGTTTGCTTCCGTATACTCGGGCGTGCGTGTGAGGCGCCGAATAATGATGAAGCGAATGACTTTTCGTGGTGTGTTTTACCAATTCCTGTTGTGTGTGACGCTTCCGGTTGTTGCGTTCACTGCGGAGACCGATGACCTCGCCAAATACGCGCCCTTCGTAGCGACGAGCCATCAGGGCATGGTGGTGACCGCTGGCGATCAGGCGAGCGCCGCCGGGACGGAGATGTTGCATCGCGGAGGCAACGCAGTAGATGCAGCGGTAGCGGCTTCTTTCGCTATCAGTGTAATCCGTCCGCAATCGACCGGTATTGGTGGCGGAGGATTTTTCCTTTTGTATCTTGCCAAGAGCAGAGAAACCGTCGCGGTTGATTTTCGTGAACGCGCCCCGCTACGTGCTTCTCGTGATATGTTCGTCCGCGATGGTAAAGCGGTTCCTGATCTCAGTCGCAATGGTCCTCTGGCCGTCGCGATTCCAGGTTTAGTAGCAGGGCTCGTTGAAGTGCAGAAAAAATACGGGACGTTGCCGCTCAAAGAGGTGATGGAACCGGCGATTCGTTTGGCTGAGGATGGATTCCCGATTTATCCGCAGCTTTCTAGCGCTATCGCCTACCGCACGAAATTGCTGGGCGATTCTCCGACAACTCGGGCCATTTATTTTCGCGAAGATCGTCCGTTGCACGAGGGTGAACTGCTCGTGCAGAAAGACCTGGCGCGGACGCTGCGGGAAATTGCGAAACGAGGCAAGGACGCATTCTATAAGGGCCGCGTGGCCAAGGCGATCGTAAAAGAAATGAAAGCCCGGGGCGGGCTCCTCACGCAAGCGGATCTGGATCAGTACCGGGTGCTGTATCGTACTCCTTTGACTGGCGCTTTTCAGGGCGCGGAGATTCACTCCATGCCGCCGCCGAGTTCGGGCGGCGCATTGATTTTGCAAATGTTGAATGTCTTATCTGGCTTTCCTCTGCGCGAATTCGGTTTTCACTCACCCAAAGCGGTGCATATTCTGACGGAAACGATGCGCCTCGCGTTTCGCGATCGCGCCCGCTACTTAGGCGACCCGGATTTCACGAACGTTCCCATCCCTTTGCTCACGTCCGCTGATTATGCAACGGAACTGCGCGCCAAGATCGACCTTGCCAAAGCGACGCCGAGCGATACGTTGCCAGCGGCAGCGCCGGGAAAGACGGAGTCCACCAGCACCACGCATATTTCGATCATTGACAAGGACGGCAACGCGGTGGCGACCACACAAACGGTGAACCTGTACTTCGGCAGCGGCGTGATGGTGCCGGGAACCGGGGTGATGCTCAACGACGAGATGGACGATTTTAGCGCGCAAGAAAGCCGTCCGAACGCGTTTGGCTTAATTGGCGAAAACGACGCGAACGCGATCGCGCCTCGCAAGACGCCGCTGAGCAGCATGAGCCCCACGATCGTCACTCGCGATGGGAAAGTCGTACTCATCACCGGTAGTCCTGGCGGTTCGCGCATTATCAGTGCGACCCTGCAAGTGCTGCTCAACGTGTTGGCTTATGACATGACGCTGCCGCAGGCGATGTTTGCCCCGCGCATCCATCACCAGTGGTTTCCTGACGAGTTGCTCGTGGAGACAAAAAAGAGCGATCAGCCCGAAGGATTGCTGGAGGCGCTGCGCCAGCTCGGCCACAAGGTGACGCCCGTGGAAGATACCGGCGATGGGCGGACGCCGTTCGGCAATGTGCAAGCCGTGCACGTTGATATATCTTCCGGCTTGATGACTGGAGTGTCTGACCCGCGTGGTGAAGGCAGGCCCCGGGCTTCTAGCGAGTGAGCGATCCGCTCATGGTGAAGGAGTAAAATATGGCCCAGGTCGATTATTACCAAATTGAAGAGTTATTGAGCGAAGAGGAGCGTCTGGTGCGCGACACGGCGCGCCGCTTTGTCGACGAAGAGTTCCTCCCGCGGGTGAAGCAGTGTTTCCGTGAAGGGAGCTTCCCGCAGGAACTGATCCCCCGCTTGGGCCAACTCGGATTTCTTGGTATTACCTTGCCGACGCAGTACGGCTGTGCGGGGCTCAACAGCGTGTGCTACGGCCTGGTGAGTCAAGAACTGGAGCGCGGCGATAGCGGCTTGCGTTCGTTTGCGAGCGTGCAGTCGTCCCTGGTCATGTATCCCATCTATACCTTTGGCTCGGAAGCGCAGAAAAGCTTTTGGCTGCCGCGACTGGCGAATGCAACGGCCATCGGCTGTTTTGGGCTCACCGAACCCGATTTTGGCTCGAATCCTGGAGGCATGATCACCCGCGCGCGCCGTGAGAAAGGCGGTTTTGTTCTCAACGGAACGAAGCGTTGGATCACCAATGGTTCTATCTCCGATGTGGCTGTGGTCTGGGCTAAGCTCGAAGAGCACGGCAAAGACACCATTCGCGGATTTCTGGTGGAAAGAGAGCGGCCAGGCTTCATCAGACAGGACATCGAAGGCAAATTCAGCATGCGGGCTTCGATCACTTCGGAGTTGATCTTCGAGGATTGCTGGATTCCTGAAGATAATCTTATGCCGGGCTCAGGCGGCATCAAATCGCCGCTCATGTGTCTCACGCAAGCGCGCTACGGTATTGCGTGGGGCGCTACTGGCGCGGCCATCGCCTGTTACGAAAGCGCCTTAGACTATGCGAAAAATCGCGTCATGTTCTCACGGCCCATCGGCGGCTATCAGCTCGTGCAATCGAAGCTGGTGTGGATGATTACGGAGATCACTAAGGCCCAATTGTTGGCGCTGCGGTTGGGACGATTGAAGGATGCCGGCACAATGCGGCCCGAGCATGTCAGCATGGCGAAGATGAACAATGTCTCTACTGCTCTACAGATTGCGCGCCTGGGGAGGGATATTCTCGGCGGCAACGGCATTATCGATGAGTATCCTATCATCCGTCATATGCTCAACCTGGAGACGGTCAATACCTACGAAGGAACGGAAGACATTCATCGTCTGACGATTGGCCGAGATATCACTGGGCTCAATGCGTTTGAATGAAAGACTCACCGCTTGTGCTGGCTTCCTACGACAGCGAATCCTTCGATCTGACGATCAGCTCCCGCTCTTTAACGCTGTTGCGCGTAAAGGACCTCGAACGTTATGTGGATCGTGCCGCGTTGCTCAAGGATGCAACCGAGGAGCCGCCTTACTGGGCGCACCTGTGGACCGGTGCGTTGACGCTGGCGAGGTACATAGAAGAGAGGGTCTCATGTCAGGGTTTGTCGGTACTCGATCTGGGCTGCGGTCTCGGATTGACAGGTATTGTCACCGGGTTGAAGGGTGGACACGTGACGTTTGCGGATAAAGAACCCGATGCGCTTATGTTTGCGGAGGCGAACGCTCGACAAAACGGCTGTGGATTTTTTACGACTAGAACACTCGACTTTACCAAAGAGACATTGACGCAACGCTTCTCACTTATCCTGGGCGCTGAGATCCTGTATGATCGGCCCACGTTTGTAGCGCTAGCGATGTTCCTTGCTCACCATTTGACGCCGAACGGGGTCGCCTTGTTCGCCGATGCGCAACGCACTAACACCGAGGATTTTTATGACTGTCTGGAGCGCGTCGGCTTGCGATGGGAACGGGAAGAGATCAAGGAACGCGAAGATCGCTTGCCCTTGACTGTGGGTATTGTCAAAATCTGCCAAAATGAGCATGGTCACTAATGGTCACGAATCGTACAGTCAGCAAAGTATTTGATTTGCTCCGTGAAGTCGCGCCGACGTGGTCCGCTCCGGTGGTCACGCAGATGGCTACGCTCTCGCGCGATCCGTATCTGGTCCTCATCGCCTGCTTGTTGAGTCTTCGCACCAAAGATGAAACCACCGGGCCGGCGGCGCGCCGGCTCTTTGCGCTGGCCGACACGCCGCAGCAAATGCTGACGCTCACTACCACGCAGATCGAAAAAGCAATCTATCCCGTCGGTTTCTACAAGACCAAGGCACAGACCGTGCTCGATATCTCCCGCATCTTGGTTGAACAGTATGGCGGTCGCGTGCCGGACGAAATTGACGAGTTAGTCAAGTTCAAGGGCGTGGGGCGCAAAACTGCAAATCTCGTCATGACGCAAGGACACCAGAAGTTGGGCATCTGTGTCGACACCCATGTCCATCGCATCACCAATCGTTGGGGTTACGTCGAAACCAAAGTCCCAGATGAGACGGAGACGGCCTTGCGCGCGAAACTGCCACAACAACACTGGATCGAGATCAATGATCTGCTGGTGGCGATGGGACAGACGATCTGCCATCCCACCTCGCCCAAATGCAGTCTCTGTCCAATCGAGGAGTATTGCGCCAGAATCGGCGTGGTGCGCAGCCGGTGAACATGACTGCTCCTCTTACCACGCGGACTAAATTACTCTGGGTTGCTATTCTCTATTTCATTGAAGGGTTCCCATTTGGTTTGTTATTTGATGCATTTCCGGTCTACTTCCGCAGTCACGGCGTAAGTTTGACGGACATAGGCCTCATCAGCCTCGCTGGCTTGCCCTGGACGTTCAAGTTTCTCTGGGCCCCAGCGGTGGACTTATGGGGCAAGCGCAAACATTGGATTGTGGCGTGCCAAGGGCTGTTAGCGATCGATTTAGGAGTGTTCCTCCTCTTAGGACCCGGACAGAGCAGTTGGACGTTATGGATTCTACTCATTGCATTGGCGATGTTCTCAGCGACGCAGGATATTGCCATCGACGCCTACACCATAGAACTGTTAGATGAAGAAGAAATGGGCCCCGCGAATGGGGTGCGTGTGAGTCTCTATCGTGTCGCGCTGATCTGTGCGGGCGGCGTGTTTGTTGCTTTGGCAGGTCTCGTAGGTTGGCAAAGTGCGTTCGCTTCAGCGAGCGGCTTGTTTATCGTTGCGGCGCTTCTTTCTAGTCGGGCGCCGGAACCAATGAGATCCCAGTCGGTGCAAGCTGAGCAAGAAAGTTGGTCTGTCGTGCTGGAGCGTGCGGTGCTGGGACCATTGCGAGGATTTTGGCGCCGTCCTGGTGTCATCTATGTAATGCTGTTCGTACTCACCTTCAAACTGGGCGACATGGCATTGGGGCCGATGGTGCGTCCGTTCTGGGTGGATCGCCATTTCACGCCGCTGCAAATCGGAGCGATCCCCGGCACGATTGGCGTGGTGAGCACGATCACCGGGGCGCTCCTGGGTGGTCGGCTCACAAAAAGTTTTGGACTCTTTCGCGCTTTGTGGATCTTGGGAATCGCACAAGCCGCCTCCAATCTCGGCTATGCGGCGGTTGCGACGCTGCCTCCTTCAACGCCGCTGATGTATGGCGCTTCAGTGCTCGAATCGTTTTGCGGTGGACTTGGTACTTCGCCATTTCTCGCCTTTCTCATGAGTGTGTGTGACAAGACCCAGGCTGCCACGCAGTATGCATTATTAAGCGCGGTGTTTGGTCTCACGCGCTCGCTGTCCGGCGCTTTCTCTGGTGTCGTCACCCAAAGTGTCGGTTACGCAACCTATTTCACGGCAACGTTCTTTCTGGCGTGGCCTGCGTTCTTGCTCTTGCCGTGGGTGAAACAGTGGATTGGAGAGGAGGAGAAGAGAGCATCGTGAGCTCCGCCCGACGATAAAGTCGCCGAGCTACAGTATCAGCTCTCCGTAAACGGGGCTGAACAGCCGGATTTATCCGGCGTCGTTCCGCAGCGCGGGCATTCATGCCCGCGACTAAAAAAGTGCAGCTCTCACCACCGACAATTGTCCGCCGAGTTTTCCTTGCTCTTCCGCCGCTTTTGCTGTAGCACTAGCATAATGCTCCCATGAGGAGGGACACACATGCAGCTTGTGCACACTGTCTATGAACCCCCAGGTCCTGGACCGCACCCTACGTTGCTTACGTTACATGGTTGGGGCGCGAATGCGTTAGATTTACTGGGTCTGGCGCCGTACCTGTGCGGCGGGAAGTTTCTCGTCCTCTGTCCACAAGGACCAGTACAAGTGCCGATCAGCGAGCATGCAGTCGGCTATGGTTGGTTTCCACTCAGCATGGGCGGCTCGTTGGATTTGCGGTCAGTCGCGAAAGCGCGTGAACTCGTGCAGAACTTTCTCAATGAAGCGATCGACCGCTATCCGATTGATAGCAAAAAACTGGGTGTGGTGGGTTTCAGTCAAGGTGGCGTCATGGCCTACAGCTTGGGGCTCGGCGAGCCGGAACGATTTGCCGGTCTAGCCGCGCTCAGCTCTTGGCTGCCGCGCGACCTGTTGAATATTCTGCCCGACGTACCAGCCACGGAGCAGCTTCCAGTTTTTATTCAGCACGGCAGCAAAGATCAGGCAATTGACATTGGCCGCGCGCGCCAATCAGTCGAGACGCTACGTGATCTCCGCGTGCCAGTCTCCTATAAGGAATACGAGATGGGCCACGAGATCAACGGGCAGAGCCTGAGCGATCTTTCATCGTGGCTCGAAGAGAAAATTCTCTCGCCCATTGTGTTGGCGTCGTAGAATTTGTTGCACTGAGATATTGGTCTACGATTTTAAAAACTTCTCCACCTCCTGCAGAAAAAGACTGAGCTGGTCATGATGCACCCAGTGCCCGGCGTTAGGGATGGTCACGACTTTTACATTCTGGAACGCGGTGGCGCGTCCGTCTTTGATGGGATCGGACGCCCACGACTCGGCGCCGCGAAAGAGCAGGGTCGGGCAGGTAATACGCCCCCAAATCTCGCGAGCATCATTGATATTGAACCGGTATGGTGACTGCGCCCGGACGTAGTTATCAAACTTCCAGGTGTACGTTCCGTCCTCGTTGCGGTTGGCGCCGTGGACCGTCAAGTGATACGCTTGCTCCGCGCTCAGCCGCGGGTTGGTTTCTTGCATCCGCTTGACCGCTTCCTCCAGGGTTTTGTAATGGCGCGGCTGACGACCGGCGAGATTACGCATCTGCGTGATCCACACTTGCATGCGTTCGTACGCGTACTGTGGTTGCTGTTGAAGCATCTCCGGCGGTGGACCGAGTCCCTCGATCGCAATAACTTTATTGACTTTCTCTGGATAGACGCCCGCATATTGCAACACGATCCCGCCGCCTAACGAGTGACCGATCAACGAAATGGGAAACGTGTTGAGTTGAGAAAGAAGTTGCGCCAGATCCACCACGTACTCAATCATCGAGTACTCGCTGCCGCGCGCCCACTCGGAGTCGCCGTGGCCGCGTAAATCCGGGACGATGAGATGATAATCGTTTCGCAGCGCCTGAGCCACCCAATCCCAATTGCGCGCGTGATCCCGCCCGCCGTGGACCAGCACCGCCAGTGGTTTGTCAGGATTCCCCCAATCCACGTAGTGGAGTTTCAGACGTTGAGAGTAGAAATAATGAGACGTTGGTCCAACAATTTGATGGTGTAGGTTGAGTTGTTCCGCCATGCCTCGCCCTTTCTTCAGTGAGATTGTAACGGCGAGCGTCTTTCTCTGGCAAGGGTGGGTTGGTGCAGACAGACAGTGAGCCTACGCAGTGACAAGTCTTGTCTGGAAGCGGAGAGACGAGGTATAGATGGCGACTACGGAGGGAACCGCATATGGCAGGAAGACTCGATGGCAAAGTAGCGTTAATCTCTGGCGCGGCTAGAGGCATGGGAGAATGTGAAGCGCGCTTGTTTGTCCGCGAAGGAGCAAAAGTGGTCCTCGGGGATGTGCTCGAAGAACAAGGTCAGCAAGTGGCGCAAGAGCTCCGCCAACACGGAGGGGCGGCTACGTTCGTACGTCTCGACGTTACGGCGGAAGGTGATTGGCAACAGGCCGTGGCCGCCGCTGAACGTGAGTATGGCAAGCTGCATATCCTGGTGAATAACGCCGGGATTGTCCGCATGGCCCCGCTCGATGAAACGAGTCTCGAAGTCTGGAACGAAGTCATCAATGTTAACCAGACTGGCGTCTTTCTCGGCATGAAACACGCGATTCCGGCCATGCGGCGCGCGGGCGGAGGGTCGATTATCAACATTTCTTCTGTCGCTGGACTGGTGGGGTTGCCCAACATCCCGGCCTATCAAGCCAGCAAGGGAGCAGTGCGTTTGCTGACAAAAAACGCCGCTGTACAATACGCCAAGGACAACATCCGCGTCAACTCTATTCATCCTGGTCGTATCGAAACGCCGATGACGGCAAACCTGACGCCGGAACGACGACAGCTCGTGCTGGGCATGACGCCGCTCGGTCGCGACGGCAAGCCGGAAGAGGTGGGCTATGGGGTGCTGTATCTCGCGTCGGATGAGTCTTCGTTCGTGACCGGGGCAGAGCTGGTCATCGATGGCGGATTCACGGCGCGATAAGCCTGAGTTGAACGTGGCGGTGGTCTCCACCAGAAACCACTGCCACGGGACGTGATGACGAAGCGTCGCGTTTAGCCTTTGATCTTTTTGATCTCTTCCGTCAGCTCAGGAACGGCCTTGAAGAGGTCAGCGACGAGACCATAGTCCGCGACGTTGAAGATCGGGGCCTCGGGGTCTTTGTTAATCGCAACAATGACCTTGGAGTCCTTCATCCCCGCAAGATGCTGAATGGCCCCGGACACGCCGACGGCAAAATACAGCTCTGGGGCCACGACCTTACCAGTTTGGCCGACTTGTAAATCGTTCGGGACAAAGCCTGCATCGACCGCCGCACGACTGGCGCCCATCGCGGCGCCTAATGCGTCAACGAGCGGTTCCAGATAGGTGGTAAAATTCTCACCAGATTTAAGACCGCGCCCACCGGACACGACGATCCGCGCTTCAGTGAGATTCGGGCGATCAGACTTCGTCTCACTGAATTCGATAAACTGCGCCTTGCGATCAGCCGCATCGAGATTCACGTTGACTTTCTCAACTGCGCCTTGTCCACCTGGTTGTGCAGCGTCAAAAGCCGTGCCCCGCACTGAGACGACTTTCACCGCGCCTTCAAGAGCCACCGTGGCCAGCACATTACCGGCATACATCGGTCGTTTGAAAGTTCCGTCGGCATTGATGCCAACAATATCGGTCGCCATCGCCACGCCGAGTCGCGCAGCCACACGCGGCAAGAGGTCTTTGCCTAGCGCCGTTGAGGTGGCAAGCACCAAGGAGACATCATTCGCTTTGACCAGTTGTTCGATGGCGGCAGCATAAGCGTCCGCAAGATAGTTTGCGAGAGTGGCATCATCCAT
The DNA here is from genome assembly GCA_964441775.1 of uncultured Enterobacteriaceae bacterium. Taxonomy (GTDB): domain Bacteria; phylum Desulfobacterota; class Binatia; order Bin18; family Bin18; genus SYOC01. The sequence goes on along the minus strand of CAYTVL010000018.1, from coordinate 19,488 downwards.
AACGAGCACTTTGGTGACGCCGTAGCCTGCGGCCTCTTGGGCTGTGGCGTCGACACCGGAGCCCAACACTGCGGCCAAACAATTGCCGCCTAGTTTGCTCGCCGCTTCTTTGCCAGCCTGGAGGGCGATGAGCGTGCTTTTGGGAAATTTCCCTTTTTGATGTTCTGCAAAAACAAGAACGTTGCCCATGAGTGCTCCTTAAATAACTTTGGCCTCGGTATGCAGGAGGTGAAGGAGTTCCTGCACGGTCTCCACTTTTTTCCCGGCTTCCTTTTTCGGCGGCGGCTCCATTTTCAACACCTTCAACCGAGGAGCGATATCAGCGCCCAGTTCCGCGACCGGCACTTCTTTGATCTCTTTTTTGCGGGCCTTCATGATGCCGGGAAGTGAAGCGTAACGGGGTTCGTTCAGCCGCAGATCGGTGGTAATGACCGCTGGTAAGGGAAAGCCAATGGTTTCCAAGCCGCCATCGACTTCACGCACGACCTGAGCCGATTTTTGATCTGCTGCGAGGTCAACTTTTGAGGCAAAGGTTGCTTGCGGCCAACTCAGCAGGGACGCTAGCATCTGCCCGGCTTGATTGGCGTCATCGTCAATGGCTTGTTTGCCCATGAGTACGAGTTCGGGATTTTCTCGCGCGACAATTTTCGCGAGGATATTGGCGACCGCCAACGAATCGATGTCTTGTTCGCACATGACGAGGATGGCGCGATCAGCTCCCATCGCCAAGCCGGTGCGGAGCTGTTCTGTTACCGTCTTGCCGCCGATGCTGACAAGGACGACTTCGCCGCCTCCCTGTTTCTCTTTGATGCGCAGTGCTTCTTCGATGGCGATTTCATCAAAAGGGTTGATGACATACTTTACGTTGTCCGTAACAATACCGGACCCGTCTGGTTTAACCCGTATGGTGGTCTCCGGATCTGGAACCCGTTTGACCGTCACGAGTGTTTTCACGAGGGTTGTCCTCCTGGAGTGGGAAATTTCGTAAAAGATGTGTTGTTGATAATCGTGCTACTTCATCGTGTCGCCCGGCTGGTGTCAAGGACTGACCTGCTAGCCGTTGTATCCTAAGCGGCTAGACAGTTCGCGTCCCGCTTTGACGACGATGGGAATGAGCTCATTTTGCAGACGTTCTTGATAGATGCGGTACGCAGGTCCACTCACGGTGAGACTACCAACGACCGCCTTGGTGTAGTCTTTGATGGGCACGGCGACGGCGTGCACATCGCGCAGATGCTCACCACTCTCTAGCGCGTATCCCGCAGCCGAGACTTCTTTGAGCTGTTCAGCGAGAACGTTGCCATCGGTAATGGTGCGATCTGTGTAGGAAATGAGCCCCTCACTGAGGCATTGCTGTAACTCCTCTGCTGGTTCGAAGGCCAAATAGATCTTCCCTGCGGCGGTACAGTGCAAAGGTAAATTTTCGCCAATCTGGGAGATGATACGTACGGGCTGATCGGACTCCACCATATCTAACGGTACAACTTGGCCCTTGCGCAGAACCGAGACGTATGTGCTCTCACGACACGATTTCACCACATCGACCATGATCGGTCGCGCTTGCTGTAAGAGTCCCATGTGCTGAATGTACGTTTGTCCGAGTTGCAAACATTTTGTTCCTAACCGATAATTCTCAGTGGAGCGATTCTGTTCGATGTAGCCGCGAAATTCGAGGGTCGCCAAAATGCGAAAGACATTATTCTTGTGTAACTTGAGGCGCTTGCTTAATTCAGTAACGCCGAGTTCTCCCTCCGTATGAAACTGCTCAAGCACATCGAGCGCATGCGCTACGGCTTGGATCATGTAGTTACTTTTTTCGCGTCGAACCATAACTCCCCCATGCAGATTGCCAGGAGCAAAAAACGTTTTAATCTATAACGGACAGCCAATCTTTTTGTCAACACGGTTCTATAAATACACGGCTTGCAAGTTTGCGCACTCTTCAGTAAGTGAGGAAACGATGAAAGAGAGAACGTCATGTGCTGTTCTCAACCCTCAAGGACGCGCGTCCTTAGTGCTCACCTGTGAGCACGCATCCTGCGACGTACCAGAGGAATACACCAATCTTGGCGTCAGTGACGCGGAAATCCGCCGTCACATTGGCTGGGATATCGGCGCACGCTGGGTGGTGGAGACGCTTGCGCGTGTGCTCGACGCGCCAGCGATATGTGCTGGCTATTCACGGTTGCTGATCGATTGCAACCGCGATGTGAACGATCATGACCTGATTGTGTCACACAGCGACGGAACGCAGATTCACGGGAATCTGGCATTGTCCGACCAAGAACGAGAGAAGCGACTGCGCGAATTCTATCGGCCATATCACGAAGCAATTGATCACGTGCTTCACCAGCGCACGGGGCGCACGGAGCAGGAGACCGTATTGCTGAGCATTCACAGCTTCACGCCCGTTCTTGGTAAGAAAGAAAGACCATTCGACCTTGGCGTGTTGTTCGACCAGTACGAAGACCTCGCGCAAGAAGTAGGGCAACGGATGCACCATCAGGAGTATCGCGTACGCTACAACGAGCCTTACTCTGGGTTAGACGGTTTGATCTTCAGCGCGCGCAGTCACGGTGATCGGCACGGCATTACCTATTTAGAACTAGAGATCAACAACGGCTTGATTGCCCATCCAACTCAGGCAAGACAGGTAGGCGAACGACTTGGGAAAGTGCTACAGGCCATATTCTCCCCGGCGCGGCAACCGGGTGAGGTGTGAGAGAAAAGGGGGAAGTCATGAGGATTATTTTAATTGGACAGGCCGCGTTTGCGGAAAAAACACTGGATAAACTACTGGCTCAGGGCGAAGAAGTGCCGGCGGTCTTCTGCCCACTCGATGCGCCGGGAGGGAAGTTCGATCCAGTGAAGCAACGCGCGTTGCAATTGGGTATTCCGGTGCATCAACACAAGACGCTCAAGACCCAAGCGGTGCTGGATACGTTTGTTGCGCTCAAAGCGGATTTGGCGATTTTAGCGTTTGTGACGCAGATTGTGCCACCGGCGGTGTTCAATACGCCGCGCTTCGGCAGTATCTGTTTTCATCCCTCGCTGTTACCCAAATATCGAGGGCGTAGCGCCATCAACTGGGCGCTTATCAAAGGAGAAAAGAAAACCGGCATTACCTTATTCTGGGTTGATGAAGGCATCGACACTGGACCAATCCTGCTCCAGAAAGAAGTGGACGTAGACCCGGACGACACTACGGGAACGCTGTATTTCAATCGACTTTTTCCTGTAGGGGTCGAAGCGATTGGTGAAGCGGTCAACCTGATTAAAGCCGGGAATCCTCCCCGTATCGTGCAAGACGAATCAAAAGCGAACTATGATGCTCCATGCGGTGATGAACACGGACGCATTGACTGGACGAAGCCCGCGCAAGAAGTGTACAACTTAATTCGTGGCTGTGATCCGCAACCAGGAGCCCACGCCATGTTGCAAGGCAAGATGGTGCGCTTTTATAATTGCCGCCTGCGTAAAGAGGCAACGAATGCTGCGCCTGGGCAGGTCGTAGAGATTGGCGAAGAGAGTTTTAATGTTGCCGCGCCCGGCGGCGTGATTCTCGCCAAAACCGTGCGTGGAGAAGGTGGAAAAGTTTCCGGAGCCGAGTTTGCCAAACAAGCAGGACTCAGCAGCGGCTCTCAGTTGTCTTGAGCCGCTGTCTCTTGAGACTGCGTGAATTCGAGTTCCACCAACACTTGCCCAAGCTCAACCAAATCGCCGGGGGAGACGTGCACTTTCTTGACACGCGCCGCTCCTTCGGTGGTCAATGAATTCTCCATCTTCATCGCCTCTAACAAAATGAGCGTCTGACCAGCCTCGACCTGCGCCCCTTCGCGCGCTAAGACTTGCAGGATTTTGCCTGGCATGGGGGAGCGTACAATGGGATCAAGCTTTCCGGCTTCGCTGCGACGAGCCCGGCTTTGCTTCTCCTGAGCATGATTAAAAATGTAGACTTTCCCCTCAATCGCTACCAAGGTGCGCTGATGATCGCGAGCCAGATGAACCTGGACAGGCTTGGCATCAATCAGCAGCGTGAACGCTCCTTCGCGCGCAGACAGCAGACGTGCGTGCAAAGCGTGCCCATCAACGAACGCGTCAACTTCATCTCCTTTTTGCGTGTATTCAACGGTGAGCAGGGTGTCGTGAGAGTGGAGCGTCGTTTTCATCACTACATCTTTTCGTAAAGTATTGTGGTCTGGGGTCTACCAAGGAGAGACCATAATTATACGCCCATGCGCCAGCCGCCGAGTCGTTGCCACGGCGTTTCTGGGCTACTTTGTACAGCCGTCGTAACGGAGCCTCCTATGGTTTGACTTAACGCAGCCGCAAGCGCCGCCTCACGTAAATGTGTCTGTTGGTGAGGTCGCCACTGAGAAAAATGTTCGTTGAGAAAACCGGTGTGCGTCGCTCCTGCCACAAAGGCGGGATGGCTGACGAGGTCAAGTAAGAACGGCATATTGGTCGTGGGCCCCAGCACAACGCATTGACGTAAGGCTGTTTCCATGCGCTTGCGAGCCTGCTCACGATCGCTTCCCCAGGTGGAGATTTTCGCGATCAGTGGGTCGTAGTACACCGACACTTCGGTCTGTTGTTCAACCCCAGTGTCGATTCGTACCCCAGGACCGGACGGCGCCTGCCACGCGAGGATCTTTCCTGGCGAAGGGAAAAAGCCATTCGCTGGGTCTTCAGCGTAAACACGGCATTCAAATGCGTGCCCCGCCCGGCGCACGTCTTCTTGCCGAAAGCCCAAGGGCTCACCGGCAGCAATACGAATCTGTTCGCGCACCAGATCAAGTTGGGTCACCCATTCCGTGATCGGATGTTCGACTTGGAGGCGTGCGTTGACCTCAAGAAAATAAAAACGTCCCTGATTATCAAGAATGAACTCGACCGTGCCAGCGTTGTAATACCCGGCAGCCTTTGCGACCCTCAACGCAGCCGCCGTCATCTGAGCGCGTAATTGTTCGGACACTGCGGGTGAGGGCGTCTCTTCGAGAATTTTTTGATAACGGCGTTGAATCGAGCATTCGCGTTCGCCGAGATGGACAAGTGTCCCGTGCGTGTCACCGAGAATCTGCACCTCAATATGCCGGGGCTGTTCCAAGTAGCGCTCGATATACACTGTCCCGTCGGCAAATGCCGCCGCCGCTTCGCGTTGCGCCGCCGCCACCGCGTCCACCAAATCCTTTTCTTGGCGAACAATGCGCATCCCTTTGCCGCCCCCGCCAGCCGCAGCCTTGATGAGCAGCGGATAGCCCAACGTAGTGACTTGCTCTTGTAGAATAGCTGGATCAGTGGATGGATTCTCCAGAGCCGGAATCACTGGGACTCCGAGCTTGGCGACCGTTTGCCGAGCAAAAATTTTATTCCCCACGGCTTCAAGCGAATGGGGCGAAGGACCAATAAACGTGAGGCCCCCTTCCTGAACGCGACGAGCAAAGACAGCATTTTCCGAGAGAAAGCCGTAGCCTGGATGAATCGCTTCCACTCCGGTTTTTTGAGCGGCTCGAATGATGGCGTTGACGTTGAGATAGCTCTCTGACGCTTGCGCGGGGCCGATGAGTACTGCTTCGTCAGTCGCATGCACGTGTGGCGAAGAAACATCCGCTTCCGAATAGACCGAGACCGTCGCAATGCCGAGTTCACGGCAGGTTTTGGCAACGCGCGTAGCGATCTCTCCCCGATTGGCTATAAGAATTTTTTTGAACACCGGCGTATGATGACCTGCCAAAAGGTGTCTGACAAGAGCAGGGGAGAAAGACCAAGCTTTGGAAGGCGAGTATTCTGTCCAGATCCTTGATGACTGCATTCCCAAGCTCTGTCTGAGAATGCAACTTGACTACATGACAAGCTCAGGCACAGCCTGCGGGGAAAAGGTCAAGGTCCCCAATGCAATCTTTCTCTTTTATCAGTCGTAGTGAAAAGAAAGGCATGGGAACATGCTTACGACTCCGGAGCCGCCGCCTTCTGGCTCCAGAGAACCTTCTTATACAGCTGGCCTCCTGTAGACCGTCATGTCTATTCGTAGGAAGACATTTCTGCTAATAGCCAGAAACGATCACCGTTAAATGGAAGTCGTAGATTACCAATCACAAAGGACATCGCATGCGCGTGTTGGGATCCGTTCTTCTCCTGTCCATCTCGTTCAGTGTGCTTGCGGCTGATCGAAGTGAAAAGATTCGGATATTGATGGATGCTCAAGGCCTCGTCCAAATATTTGAACAGCAGCGCCAGTACAGCAGAGAGCACACTCGAAAACAAAGTGAACAAATCCTAGACCAGTCTTTGTCGAAACTCAGCCCGTCCAAGGAGTTCATGAATCGATTTCGAGGTGCGACAGCGCAGTTCTTAAAGGAGGTGGAGGCCCCGTGGACCGCACAAGACATGGTGAACGTGTGGGCCGAGTCCTACGGCGTTCAATTCACGGATGACGAACTGGACCAACTGATTGCCTTTTATGCCTCTCCGTTGGGCAAGAAGGAAGTCGCCGCAAGTCGCGCCTCATTACCTCATATGAACGAACACTTTGCCGCTCTGTCAAAGCCTATCCTAGAGAAGGCCATGCAGGCCTACCTTGCAAGGCTAAAAATCCTTGCCAAGGAATGTAAGTGCGGCAAGTGATCGCTCACCCGCGCATCACTGTTCGGCCCTAGAACGTTCGGCGTCATCTTGCCGTCTGATATCGCTTTGCTCGTTTTGCTTTCTATTGCTCTGGTGCGGAGGACATTTCGCGCATGAGCATATTTTGAATGTCCGCAATGCGGGTCTTTGCCTCAGGTCTTTGCACCGAAAGGCCGTACTGGACGCCGCGAATCTCCCAGACTCCCGCAATCTTACAAAACTGAATTATCACGTAGCCTGTAGCTTCGCGGGTGAAAGTGACTTCATATTGTTTCTGAAGAGAGGTGGGATGTTGTTGCCAATAAGGAATGTCTCCGCTACCACCTCCGACATTGTAAATCATAAATGGCTGCTGGGGCACTCTCGGGTGAGAAGGACTGCCAAACTCTCGCGTGAGGATTGTGAGCAACTGCGTGACAGACCGTCCCTCTTTGGATTGTTCTGCCAGGGTATACTGTTTGGGATAGTGAAATAGGGTAGCTGCTTCTGCAAAGTTTCCTTTGTTCACACGAGCAAAATACTGTTGAGCCAGCTTGGCAAGGACAGCCTCCGGAGTGTCGCCCGCAATCGTAGTGGGTGGCAACGAGACAAAACCAAGCATAATACCAACGAGGAGAACCCAACTTTTCATAGCTTCACCTTCTTGCTGTACGGTTTTTCGTTCCGCCATTAAATCGACTGCTCCCGGTGGCGCGACTGAGGTACAGTAATAGTATCTTCCTCTGAAATCGGCATTGGGGCTGAGGAGTATAGGCCACGTGTCTCACAACGTACGCTTCTCATGCGCCGGAAATGATTAGGCGTGTCGGTGCTTTTTCCAAAAAACAATATGCTAGGACCAAAACATGGCGACAGCGAGTCTGGCGGCTTGTTGATTGTGTTCGCAATTGCCACGAGTGAGTTCCGGAAAATACGCTGCGCCATTCGCAAGTGAAAATCGCCGCTCCCGCATTACCTTTCAAGAAAAGTATCGACACTCCGATGAGGACCATAGTTCTGTGAAGAGCCAGGAACGATTGTCGTTGGAGGAAAGGTCGATTGGAAAGGAGAGACGGAGGGACGTGATGTTTACCAAACAAACCGCTGATGGGGCGAAGCGGGCACCGTGGCGCGCCGCCTTCCTCGGGCTCCTCGCGCCTGGGCTTGGTCACCTCTACTGTGGCCTGCCGCTGCGTGGGGCCATCGTCCATGTGGCCCAGTGGGCTATGGTAATGCTCCTCATCTGGGGCGTTTTCTTGCTCCGGTCTCCCCTAAACGTGCTCGCCGTGGTCGGTGGGGGCGTTTCCCTCTGGGTGTTCATCCTAGGAGATGGCGTCCGCTGCGCACGGGCCAGTGGCGAGATCTACCAGCTCAAGGCCTATAATCGGTGGTATGTGTATCTTGCCCTCTTTCTTCTCGCGACAGTGGAGCAGGGAAGCCTAATGGGGGTGATGCGGACGCACGTGGCAGCCTTCAGCTTTCCGTCTGGTTCGATGCTGCTCACTGTGCTGAGCGGAGATCATTTCTTAGTCGACAAACGGGCATACGCTTCGAAGGAACTACAGCGGGGAGACCTCGTCGTCTTTATTTCCCCGAAAGATCGGAGCAAACTTTTCCTCAAACGGGTTATGGGGCTGCCAGGAGAGCAGATCGAGATACGAAACAAACGCGTGGTGGTCAACGGCGCTGAGATCAGCAATCCCTACGCGTACTTTTCTGACGAGACGCAACTTGTGGGGCGCAGAGATACTATGGCGGCGTTCACGCTGCCGACTCATGCGTATTTCGTCCTCAGCGACAACCGGAATGCGAGCAACGACAGCCGGTTCTGGGGGCCCGTTGCCCGCCAAGATATCCTTGGGAGAGCCAGAATGATCTATTTCTCGTGGGATGCACAACATCATCGGGTTCGATGGGAACGCATCGGAAAGGTGCTTGAGTAGTCAACTGGAGAGGTAAAGCAACCTAACCCTCAAGAGGCTGTGGCCTCTGTAAAACCACGGCGTGATTTTGACAGATTGGCCCATATCGGACGCGGGCAAGCGTACAACAAGGAAAGATAAGGGATCAAATTTTGCGATCCAACACCCTTCTCCCTCTCTTCCATCCAAATGCAAACTGACCGACTGACTACGCGATTTGCCGCTGACTTTTGGCCGCAAGGTTCGGAGTCGTCGTCCAGCGACCAGGATGCTTTCTTTTGCGTGAGAGCGGGCGTGCTTGGATTAGTTGATTTTGACTACGAATTTTTTGATACTGGCGATAATCGTATCCGGTTGCCATGGCCAGCAACAGTCTCTCCATCCCACCCGCTCGCTCGCGGCGAAGGATTTGCAAGCGATCGAAGAAGTCACGAAAGTCTTTGTTGACCCGCTGCTGACCGTCAATCGGGCGCAAAAAGAAGTCTTTGAGACGGGTGAGAGTAAAGCGAAAAGCGGAAAAGCGTAGCTCGTTCGCAAAGGCGTCCCATTCCCCAAGCGTAAGGGTGCGTACTTTCTGATAGCCTCCGAGCAGCGCCTCAAACCGCTCAATGAGATATTTGCCGTCGATGAAGCATAACGCGTTGATCGCCGTGGCAAGGTCGTAAATCAGTTTACCATACCCTGCCGCTTCAAAATCGAGCACTGCGGAAATCTTCTCGACACGGAAAAGGATGTTGTCTGCAAACAGGTCTCCGTGGATGATGCCTTTTGGCACATGTTCTTCTGCGTACTGCGCTTGATGTTCCAGTTCTTCATCCAGCACATGAGTGAGATGGCGCAAATGAGAGGGGAGCTGCGCCTTGATCTCTTGATACAGTTCGACGATGCGCTCGAAGCGAAAACGATTTTCGAGGTGCTTCCGGTACGTCTGCCCCAGTAGGTGCAAGGTAGCAAGAGTCTGGCCTATTTTTTCCAAATGCCGGAGAGATAGCGCTTTTTCTGAAAGACTTTTGCCCGTCAGATACGGATAAAGCGAAACCATTTTTCCTTCGTACTCAGAGAGGTACTGCCCATTTTTATTGGCCAGAGGACGAGGACAGACAAAGTGATGGCTGCGGAGAAAGAGTAAAAGGTCGAGCTCTCGTTGAACATCCTGCGGTGGTTTAACCTCATCAATTTTGAGGAAAAATTTTCCCTTGCTCGTCACAAGTAGATAATGGGTGTTAACTGAACCGGCTGGAATACCAGCAAACTTGCCTAATCTTCCAAGCTCATATTCCGCCGCAAAACCGGTGAGTATCTTTCGATTAAGAATCGTATAGATTGCCATTGTAACCCGTTCAGCAACTCTCCAGCATTTGAGTGATGTTCTTGGCGCGATGTTTGTCTCTTATTTCTCCTTTCCCAACGTTTGTCAAGTGGAAAATGACTGAACGACCATTCATGTATTGATTGCGAAAGGAATGAACGATTATTCAGTCTCCAAGTGCGCACTTAAGCAGAGAGAAAGTGAAGGGAAAGGTTCGTGTTGTGAGCACAGGGAGAAGTTTTGAGTATCGGTGAGTTGCGAAGCAAAAAGGGATGGTAAGCGGAGCTGGACTGCGACACGGTGAGGCAATGGCCAAAGACGCACTTCAGGAAAGACGTGTCCTGGCTAATCCTACTCATCCTCTTCTTGATCGCTGTAGCGTTCTTCCAGCCAAGGGTTCCCATGATTGTGATAACCTCGAACTTCCCAAAACCCCCGTCGATTTTGACTCAGAAATTCGACGCCACGCACCCATTTGGCGCTCTTCCAGGCATAAAGTTTAGGGACAACAAGCCGCAGTGGCCATCCATGATCAGGTTCGAGATCCTGTCCATCGTGGCGATGCGCAAAGATGACATCGCTTTCTAACAACTCATCAAGTGTGAGGTTGGTCGTGTATCCTCCATCACAGTGAATCGTCACATAGCGAGCCTCCGGCTTGAGACGCACCAGTGAGACGACATCCTTAGCCATCACGCCTTCCCATTGATTGTCGAGCCGTGACCACGTCGTCACACAGTGAAAATCCGCCGTGAGTTTCTGTTGCGGCAATGCGCGGAACTGTTGCAGGTTCAACCGTACCGGCTCTATCACAAGGCCAAAAAGGCGAAAGTCCCAGGTTTCAGGTTTGAAGCGTGGAGTAGGGCCGTAACTCAGAACCGGCCATTTGGCGACGAGGTATTGGCCAGGAGGAACACGTTCCTTTCCGTCGGCCGCAGGGTTTCTTGCCATGCGTGTCCTCTTAATAGGTTCCTCCGGCTTTGGCAAGGGATGTACAAGAGAAAGGACCATTACGGCCAGAGCAGGGCGAGTTTGAGGTCCATCACGTTTGTCCCTGTCTGCCCCGGACAAAATAAATCTCCAAGAGCGGCAAAAAAAGGATAGGAATCATTATTCCGTAGCGCCACGGGGGCGGACAATCCTTTTCTTTCAGCGTGTTGAAGACTCCAACCGTCCACAAACGCTCCCGCCGCATCCGTCGGACCGTCAATCCCATCCGTCCCGGCGCTCAGCAGAGCCCAACGCTTTTCCTGTTGGAGAGCCTGGGCTACGATGAGGGCAAATTCTTGATTGCGTCCACCTTTTCCAGCGCCGCTGACCTGCACGGTGGTTTCTCCTCCAGCGAGGATACACACTGGTTGTGAGATCGTCCGTAGCCATTCCCGTACGGTCTCGGCAAATCGGGTGGCGGCGTCCGTCGTGTCGCCGCTCAACGGCTTGGCGACAATATGAGGCAAGAACCCGTGCGCGTGCGCCGCCTCGGCTGCTGCTTCTAGAGCAAGACGATTTGAACCGATGAGAATGTTGGAGACATTAGTGAAAATTGCATCTCCAGGCTTCGGCGTTTCCTGGTGAAGTCCATCCATACCTTGACGAAGATGCTGTCGCGCCGCAAGCGGAATGTGGTCAATCAGGTGGAAGCGTTCCAACACTCGCCACGCGTCGCTAAAAGTGGTGGAATCCGGCGCCGTTGGACCTGAGCCGATCGTGCCTAAGTCATCGCCAATGACATCAGAGAGCACGAAACCGACCAGGGGACACGGATAGATCCACCTGGCTAACCCTCCTCCCTTCATGCGCGAGAGATGTTTGCGTACGGTATTGATAGCATAAATATCCGCTCCACAGGCGATCAATTGGCGGTTCACTTCCAACTTGTCTGCCAGCGATAGCCCGGGAGCGGGACTCACGAGCAGGCTCGACGCTCCGCCTGTCAAACAAAAGAGAAAAACATCACCGTCTGTTTTGTTTTGCAGGAGGGCGGCTATCTGTTCAGCGCCGGCAATACTCCCAGCGCCAGGCAGCGGGTGTTCTCCATAGGAAACAGTAATGCGCTGGAACTGGACGCCCCGGCCCTGCGGCAGGATCACGATGCCGCCGGTGATGCGCTCTTGGAGCACAGCTTCGAGTCCTTGAGCTAAGAACCCTGCCCCTTTTCCCGCGCCAAGGACAAAAACCCGTCCCGTGAGAGGAAGAACTTGTTTCCAATCTTTTGTGTGAATAAGAAGACGCTCAGACTCAAATTGAAGGAAGCGTTGGATCAGCGTATGTGGGTTAACGGCCTCGATGGCTGCGACAAAAAAAGCACGCAGGTGAGAACGAGCCTCGTGCGGCAACATGGTGGAAGCGTCTTTTCCGTCGCAGTGGACTCCCGAAATTAAAGGTTTTCATCGTCAAGATCGACGAGCCCGGTCCTGCGATGTCCGCGATCCTCATCGCCGCGACGATGCAATTTCGCTTCTTTCTCAAGTTCACTCTGACACGACACACACAGTCGAGTGAAGGGTAACGCCTCAAGGCGCTCTGGAGCGATTTCTTCTTCGCAGCTATCACAGATGCCGTACGAACCTGCGTCGATGCGTTCGAGCGCGTCGTCGATAGCATGGAGTTTGTCGCGATCACGATCGCTCAAGATCAGGTTAATTTCTCGCGAGCGTTCTTCACTAGCAAGGTCATAGGTGTCCATCCCTTCGTCGATGTTGCCTTCCTTGCCTTCTCTGAACTCATCGTCCAGTTGTTTGTGAATCTGCTGCTTTTGCGCGAGGAGGGCGTCTCGGACTTTTTTTAGGAACGCCTTTCTCATGTTGTGTTTTCCTCGTCAGTCAGAAATGAAAAGGATCATAATCTAGAGAGGAAGGCGGGCATTGTCAACAGGGCGAGTCTTTTTCCCCCGTATGCCGACGTCAAGATGTGAGGCGCGCAAGTCATACCCGGCGACGCCCGTGATCTGCAGGGGGACGATTTCTCCAACATCCGCCTGCATATGCTGGAGAAAGACTACACCGTCAATCTCCGGCGCTTGCGCACGAGTACGTCCTTGCAGTCGTCCCTGATCATCCGGCCCAGTAACGAGTACGTCTTGTGTGCTGCCAATGAGAGACAGGTGCTTTTTCCGGACAACGCGGGCTTGTCGCTCCATCAGACGTTGCCAACGTTCCTGTTTGACGTTTTCTGGAATTTGCTCGGCCATTGCCCCTGCCGCCGTGCCTTCTTCTTGGGAATAACGGAACACTCCGACATGATCAATTTCCGCCTCTGAAACGAAATCGAGCAGTTGTTGAAAGTCCGCTTCTTGTTCCCCTGGAAAACCGACGATGAAGGAAGTCCGCAGCGTTACCCCGGGGATATACGACCTGATACGCTCCAGCAGCCGCCGAACGCCGTCGCCGCTTTTTTCTCGCCGCATCGCGCGCAGCATGGTGTCGCTGATATGTTGCAGCGGCATATCAATGTACGTGCAAATCTTCTCTTCTTCCGCAATACAACGAAGCAGGGGTTCATCCAGATAATTGGGATAACAGTATAGCATCCGAATCCATTCTATCCCGTCAACTTTGCACAACGCGCGTAGCAGGCCGTGCAACGTCGTCCCATCCCGTCGTTCTCGCCCATATGCAGTTAGATCCTGCGCGATGAGATTCAGTTCACGCACGCCCCGGGCAGCAAGCATTTCGGCTTCGGCTATCAGAGAAGGAATAAGGCGGCTTTCCTGCAACCCACGAATTTTTGGGATAATACAAAACGCGCATTTGTGGTTACAGCCTTCGGCGATCTTCAGATAAGCGGTATAAAAGGGTGTCGTGGTTAAGCGAGGAGCGGTGTGGTCCGGCAGCACGTGCGCTGCGCCCACATACGCGACCGGCCCGTCAAGGAGCAAACGCTTCTGTCGGAGAATCTCCGTAACGCGGACAAATTCACCCGTGCCCACGAACACATCAACCTCAGGCAGCGACTCGCGCAACTCTTTGCCATACCGTTGGGCTAAACAGCCTGTGACGATAAGCTGCTTCGTCGGACTCTCTTTTTTCTGTTGCGCCAACTCGAGAATCACATCAATCGATTCTTCTTTCGCCTCGTTAATGAAGCTGCATGTGTTGACCATCAGCACTTCGGCTTGGGCAGGATCGAGTGTGACGGCGTAACCGTCTTGCGCCAAGAGGCCGAGCATCACTTCGCCATCCACCAAATTCTTAGGACAGCCAAGATTAACCATGTAGACAGATTTTTGCATTATAAACTTTGTAGCCTTGTAAGACCCTTCGCTGCACTCAGGGTAACATGACGAACGGTTTTAGGGGTGACTTATAATCTCTCAGGCCTGCTACTCGTCATCTTTCTTATTTCGACGCTGACGAAGGAACTGTTGAAGCGCTTCTTCCATATCCTTGCCGTTGGCGTGGCCGTTGCCGCCGCCTTCTGAGCTTTTCGGCGCCGGCTCTGCGGTAAGCTCCTCCTGAAGATCACGAGCTTCGAGTTGGCGCACATACGACGCCATCTCTGGGTTTTCCGCTACCGCGCGGGCGATTTTTGACTCAAACTCCACCGTAGCGGCGCGCAATTCTGTGGTGTCAATAGTGAAATTGAGGAAGGATTCCAACCGCGTCACTAGCGCCAGCGCTGCCTTGGGGTTGGGAGCCGCAGAAATGTAATGGGGCACGTTTGCCCAAAAGCTCAGGGACGGGACACCAGCCCGACGACACGCGTCACTGAGCACGCCCACGATGCCGGTCGGACCTTCGTAGCGGGACGGAGGCGATTGGAGCTGGGCGGCCAACATCGGATCACTTGAGAAGCCTGCAACTCGCACCGGCCGTGAATAGGGCACGTCCGCGAGTAGCGCACCCAACGTAATGATTAAGTTCGCGCCGCACTGACGCGCCAAGTCGAGGACGGCGTTCGCATACGTGCGCCACTTCAAGTGGGGTTCGATGCCAACACCGAAAATAAGACTGCGCTGGGACGTGGCGGAGCGGCTGTAGTGAAAATCATTCGTCGGCCAGATCACTTCACGATAGAGCCCGTCTCGTAAACGAACTTGAGGCCGCAACTCAGAAAAGTTGTAGAACTCTTCGGGGTCGATCCCAGCAAAACGCCGTGCTTGTAGACGTTGAATAAGAAACTGACCAGCGTGTGTCGCTGCGTTCCCTGCGTCATTCCAGCCAGCAAACGCCACAATGAGCGCGGGGTTGTTCAGGGTCGGTAATTCGTCAATCGTTAAGGCGCTCATAATTGCTTCTCCTCAGAGTTTGGGCGCTGTGCGACCTTTCGGCTGCCGAAGGAGTCTAGCCGCTTCCCTCCTCATTGCCAAGAGAGAGGCGGAAACCGAGCCGTGGGTGGGAAATTAGCTGCGTCCTCCAGCGCTCCAGAGGAACAAGAAAACAGCAACCCCGCCGAGAAGAAGGAGAATGAGGGCAGCGCGAGGAATCATCCGTCGGGGCTGAGGAATCAATACACTGCTAGGCATTTCTCCTTTTTGTACCCCGGCAATAAACTGAGGAACAGTGTCGGCAGGGTCGAGGCCGAGGAATAGTGAGTAGGTGCGTAAGAAAGGAATCAGGTATAACACCTCAGCCAGTAACCGTGAATCTCCCTCGCCTTCAAGAATTTGCAGGTAATGAGTTGGTATTCGCGTTTCCGTTTCTGCGTCTTTGAGAGAAATGCCTCTCCCTTCGCGCGTGCGTTTCAGCAAGTCCGCTACTACCATCAACTCCTCCTGCTCCCTTTGGTCATCCTCTATCCCCTGAATCGAACCGCTGTGGAGCTCCGATTCCCGCGTCTCTGCGTTATTCATAGCTGTCATCACTTATGCTGCGATACGATAAAGTAAATACGCCTCTATAAAGTCATCAATCTCTCCGTCGAGCACGGCGTCCGTGTTGCCAACTTCCACACCTGTACGATGATCTTTTACCATACGATATGGATGAAGAACATAGGAACGAATTTGACTACCCCACGCAATGTCTTTTTTCGTCTTATGCAGATCTTCCATCTTTTCTTTCTGCTTTTCCATTTCCAGCTCGTATAAACGAGCGCGAAGAATCTTCATGGCGGTGGAGCGGTTTTTATGCTGGGAACGTTCGTTCTGACAGGTGACGACAATGCCGGTCGGCAAATGGGTCAGACGCACGGCGGAGTCAGTTTTGTTGACATGTTGTCCACCCGCGCCCCCGGAGCGATACGTATCCACCCGCAAGTCTTCCGGTCGAATATCAACCTCCACCGCATCATCAAGTTCCGGGTACACGAACACTGAGGCGAACGAGGTATGGCGGCGCGCGTTCGCATCAAAGGGTGAGATACGGACCAGGCGATGAATCCCCGCCTCTGCCTTGCTGTAGCCATAGGCATACGGTCCTTCGACCGTAAAGGTCGCGCTCTTCACACCCCCGCCTTCGCCGGGCTGGTAATCCGCCATTTCTACTTTATAGCCCTTCCGTTCCGCCCAACGCAAATACATGCGGAGCAGCATCTCCGCCCAGTCTTGCGCCTCCAGGCCGCCAGCTCCAGGGTGAAGACTGACGATGGCATTGCCGGCGTCGTGCTCTTCGCCAAGCATACGTTGCATTTCTGCCTGACGCACTTCTTTTTCAAGCGCTTCGACTTGGTTTTCAAATTCGACGGCGGCTTCTTCGTCGCCAGATTCCGCCATTTCCAGAAACATCTGGGCGTCTTCGATCCCTTTGAGGTGCGTTTTCCATTGGGAGATGACTTCGGTGAGAGCAGCGCGTTCTTTGAGCACAGTCTGGGCTTTTTCTTGATCGTTCCAGAATTCGCTGGCTCCGGTCAATTCGTCGAGTTCGGCGGCGCGAGCCTCTTTACTCGTGATGTCAAAGACGCCTCCCGAGCGTTTCCACCCGAGCGTTCAAATCAACGAGTTTCTCTTTACTCTCTGCCAACATGACTGCCTCCATAACGTCGTGAATGATAGTAAGCGTATCCTACCATAGCACTGGCTGCCAGCGCACAGGCGTAGGCGAACACGTCACCATACTGTGTATAGAAACTGGCGACATCCGGCCAAGCGAGGTCTTCGAGCAGGAAGGTCGTTTCATACAGAGCGCTGTGCGCGCGGATTTGGCCGTCTGGCGTAATAACCGCCGAGAAGCCGGTATTGGCGGCGCGCACCAACGGGACGCGATTTTCTACGGCGCGCATCGCCTCCATCACCAGATGCTGATACGGAGCCGAGGAGCGGCCGAACCATGCATCGTTGGTAATGTTGACCAGAAGATGCGCCCCGTTCGCCACAAAGCGGCGCGCCAGGTCCGGGAAAATGCCTTCAAAACAAATAAGCACGCCGAACTTTTCCGAGGGAAGTGACAGCACGGTCGCATCTGCGCCTGCGGCAAAGTCGCCGATGCCTTCCACCAATTTGTCGAGAAAGAACAGAAAGTTATCGTGAAAAGGAATATATTCGCCAAAGGGGGCGAGCTTGATTTTGTCATAAGACCCAACCACATCGCCGGTGGCGGACACCAAGTAGGCGCGATTAAAGAGCGTGACGTCAGTCATGTTCTTCGGCTTCCATCCAACGGAGCCGAACAAAAACGGGACATGCAGTTCGCGGGTCAAATCGAGCAGCCGCTGCTGATAATGAGTGTCGGACTGGAAAAAAAAGGGCACAGCGGTTTCTGGCCACACAATGAGTTCTGCGCCTTGAGCCGCCGCCGCACGAGAGAGGCGCTCGTAGCGCGAGAGCGTTTCTTCCTGAAATTCCTTCTCCCACTTTTTGTCTTGCGCAATGTTGCCCTGGATAAGGCCCACGCGCAGATGATGCGTAGGTGGAAGGGCTAAGAGTTGAGCACGTCGCCAGGCGCCCCAACTCGTGAGCGCCCCAACCAAGAGCACGGCCGCGAGTAGGAGCCGTCCTCTACCAAGTCCGGTATCTTGCCAGAGTCGAAACAAGATAAGATTAACAAAAACGACTAACGCGGAGAGCCCATAGACGCCAGTGACTTCGGTGAATTGGATCAAATTAAGAAAGCCATGTTGCGAATACCCCAGATCGACCCATGGGAAGCCGATGAAGAAAAACGACCGCAGCCATTCAAGCCCCACCCACAAAGGCGGACCTAACAATAAGAAGTATCCACCGCATTGTTGAGAGAAGCGGAGCCCAGCGGCGAAAGCGCCGGTGTACGAGGCGAGAATCGCACACATCATTAAGAGGGGACCGACCGCGACGAGCGTGGGAATGTTGCTGTATAGCCCGATGGTTTCTACGACCCAATACACCGTACCCAGATAAAACCCCATGCCGGAGAGCCAGCCGTACACGAAGGCTTGCCGTGGAGTCGCCTTCTGCGTGATCCACAGCAGCGGAACAAATGCGACCCACGCCAAAAAGCCGAAATCAATTTTTGGAAAAGCCAGCGCAAGAATGAGACCGCTGAGGAACGTGAGCGCCACATGTTTGAGTCGATCCATAAAGGGGAGCACTGTACCCTGACTACAGCGAGAGAGGAAGTACAGGTGTAAATGGGGCGCGCTTATAGTCTTGTTCCTGAGCTTTGCCTGGGAATGCAGCCAACTTGAGCCCCTTCGTATGGCTCGTTACCTTTGCCGTATCCAGGCGAGAGGAACAGGCGTACAGTAGACGAAAACTATCCCGGAAGTGAGAGGCCGGCGCATGAAATTTTCCGAGGTGGTGGCGCAGACACTTGATTGGCTCCAGCGTGACGGGCGAGTATCATACCGGGCCCTGAAGCGCGAGTTTGATATTGATGACGAATTCCTCGAGGATCTCAAAGCCGAACTCATCGAGGCCAAACGGGTGGCAGTGGATGAAAACGGGACGGTGTTGGTGTGGGCAGGGACTGCGCCAGTTCCAGGTTCCACGTTCCCGGTTCCACGTCTTCCTCAATCCCCAACCCCTAACCCCCAACCCCTAGCGGAGCGACGGCAACTCACCGTCATGTTCGTTGACCTAGTCGGCTCCACGGCGTTGTCTGCCCAGCTCGATCCCGAGGACTATCACGCGGTCGTGCAACAGTATCACCAGACCTGTGACGAGGTCATTCAGCGCTACGGCGGCTTCGTGCCCCAGCATCTCGGCGATGGGGTGCTGGTGTACTTTGGTTACCCCACCGCGCATGAAGACGATGCGCAGCAGGCGGTGCGGGCGGGGATGGGGATCATTCACGCTCTGCAGAGCCGCGCGCGTCAGCAAGCGGCGAATCCACCGCTCCCTTACGGTCGCGGCTCAGAGGCACTTCCGGTCCGCATCGGCATCCACACCGGCTTGGTGGTAGTGGGCGACATCGGCGCGCCGGGGCGCACGGAGCAATTGGCTTTGGGCGAAACCCCGAACGTAGCCGCACGCATTCAAGGGCTGGCAGAACCCAACACGGTGATGGTCAGCGCGGCCACGCACCGTTTGGTCGAAGCGCAGTTTGAGTGTCAACCATTTGGTTCCCATCTGGTCAAAGGACTGGAGACCCCGATTGCGGTGTATCACGTGCAGAGCGAGCGGCAACAGGTCTCACCGCTATCGGGAAGAAGCACCTTCACGCCGTTAGTGGGACGTGAGCAAGAAGTGGGCTTACTCATTGACCGCTGGGAACAAACCAAAGAAGGACGGGGGCAAGTGGTATTGCTCAGCGGCGAGCCGGGGATTGGCAAGTCTCGCCTGGCCTATCGGCTGCGCGAGCA